>JAAAOI010000129.1 GCA_009908945.1 Bacteroidota bacterium | reverse complement strand
GGCATCTAAACAGGTTCTACGTCCGCTACCCTACGCGGGTGCTGTCGGCTACACCGGGAAGGGGCCCCAGCAGTGCGCATGGCCTCCTCCTGTCGCCGCGAAAGCTCTCCGCTGGACGCTGCTACACCTCAGAGGCTTGGATAACCCAGGCATTGTCTACGCGCGCAAATCCAAGCCGCTCGTAAAAGCCCGAGGAGATATCGGAGTCGCGCAGGACCAGCTCGGTGCCCGCGCAGTGCTCCAGTACCTGGTTGATGAGCGCGCGTCCTACGCCGAGCCGCTGTACATCGGGCGCCACGGCGAGATCACAGAGGTAGCTGTTGAGGACGCCATCGGTGAGGACGCGGGCGATGCCCACCAGCTCGCCGCGGTAGTGCGCCGTGAGGACCAGCGAGGACTGTTCAAACATCGTCCATACCTGGTCGAGGTCACTCACCGGCCGCAGTAGGGGCGCCCGCCGGTACAGCGTGGCGATCCGGGCGGGCGTGAGGCCCTCCAGCCCCTCCCGGAACGTGACATCATCGATGGAGGAAACATCAGGCGTTGCCATAGGCCACAGAGAAGATGCGCGGATAGATAGCGAAACGGGCAGCAGCGCAGGCAGCAGGTTGTGAAAGGACGAACGCGCTACGCGGTCTGCGAGGCACCCAGCGCCTGCGTCACCTTGTCGGCCGCTTCCTTCAGCAGGATCGCCGTCTCGATGGGCAGGCCGCTGTCTTTCAGGATTTGCTGGCCTTCCTCGGCATTGGTGCCTTGCAGCCGCACAATCAGCGGTACGTCGATGTCCACGTTCGTGGCCGCCTGCACCACCCCGTTGGCTACCCGGTCGCACCGGACGATACCGCCGAAGATGTTCACCAGGATCGCCTCTACGTTCGGGTCGTCCAGGATGATGCGGAAGCCCGCTTCCACGGTTTCGGCACTGGCCGAACCGCCGACGTCGAGGAAGTTCGCCGGTTCGCCGCCAGCCAGCTTAATCACGTCCATGGTCGCCATCGCCAGCCCCGCGCCGTTCACCATGCAGCCCACGTTGCCATCGAGGCGAATGTAGTTAAGGTCGTGCGCGCTGGCTTTGACCTCCAGCGCGTCTTCCTCATTCACGTCCCGCAGCGCAGCCAGGTCCTTGTGCCGGAAGAGCGCGTTATCGTCCAGGTTGATTTTCGCATCCACCGCCACGATGGCGCCTTCTTCTGTGCGCACCAGCGGGTTGATCTCGGCCAGCGTAGCGTCGCTATCCGCGTAGGCCTCATAGAGCGCCATGATGAACTGCACGGTCTCCTTGAACGCCTGCCCCTCAAGGCCGAGCCCAAACGCCAGGCGCCGCGCCTGAAAGGCCCGCAGGCCGATGGTCGGGTCGATGAACGCCTTCTTGATCTTCTCCGGCGTCTCGGCCGCTACCGTTTCAATTTCAACGCCGCCCTCGGTGGAGACCATGATGGCGTCCATGGACGACTGGCGGTCGAGCGTGACGCCCACGTAGTACTCCTGGGCGATGTCCACCGCATCGGCGATCAGCAGCGTCCGCACCTTCTGGCCTTCCGGGCCCGTCTGATGCGTCACGAGGTCCATGCCCAGGATGTTTTCCGCGTGCGTGCGCACCTCGTCGATGCTCTTGGCCAGCTTCACCCCCCCACCTTTGCCCCGGCCACCGGCGTGGATCTGGGCCTTCACCACGAAGAGGCTCGAGCCGTGCTCGGCCATGGCCTCGGCGGCCTCCACAGCCTCATCTACGGTCCGTGCCACCCGGCCCGGCTGCATGGCTACACCGTAAGACTCAAGGATATCCTTTGCTTGATACTCGTGTACTTTCATGGTCGCTGGTCAGTTGAGTGCCGTCTGTTGGAGGTACGCCCGGGCCGAGAGGCTGGACCCCGCATGGCCCGACGTTCGTTTGGCTTGCTGATTGTATGCCGGATTAAGCTACGCATCCAACCGCAAAGTGCCAACTGTGGGCCTCGCAGGTTGGATGAAATCATGGGGATGTTTCTCCGTCCGGCCCTCTCCTCCTGCGGAAGGGCTGGCCAACCGCCTGTTCACCCTGCCCTGCACGCCTGCTGTGACGACATTCGACTGGTACATCATCCGCCGACTGCTCGGGGGCTTTTGTCTGCTTACGGGGGGCCTGCTTATCTTCTACATCCTTATCCACTACCTGGAGCACGTTGACGATTTTCTGGAGCGCGGGGCCGAGATGCAGGAGGTGTTTCTGGTCTACTACCCGGCGCTGATACCCGAGATCATCCGGCTCATTTCGCCGCTGGCCATCTTCCTGGCGTGCGTTTACCTGACGGGCAAGCTCGCCCAGCAGCTGGAACTGACGGCGTTGCAGACGAGCGGGGTATCGCTATACCGCCTGCTGCGGCCGTACCTGCTGGTGGGGCTGGTGCTCACCGGCTTTATGTTCTGGTTCAACGGCTGGGTCGTTCCCCATACCAACGAGACCGCCCTCGACTTTGAGGATCAGTACCTGGCCAGCGGCCCGGCGCAGTTAGACGTCAGCGACATCCACCGCCAGAATGGCCCCGGGAGCGTGGTGACCGTCTCGTTTTATGACCGCCGCGACGAGATGGCACACCGCGTGTCGCTGCAGCAGTTCGACGCGGAGCGCACCCTGCGCGAGCGCATCGATGCCCGACGCATGTGGTGGAACGACTCGCTGCGCGTCTGGCGGATGAGTGACGTCACCGTTCGCAGCTTTGGCCCGGACGGCGCTGAGGAGCGCCGCACGCTGGCGCAGATGGACACCCTCTTGAACGTGTATCCGCGTGATCTCGCCCGCACCGACCGGGACGTGGAATCCATGACCATCCCCGTGGCAGGCGACTATGTGGCCGCGCTGGAGCGCTCGGGCGTTGATCAGATGGAGATTACGCTGGTCGGCTACTATGCCAAGTTCTCCTACCCGCTGGCCAACCTGATCGTGATCCTGATTGCCGTTCCGCTGGCCTCGGTGCGCCGCCGCGGCGGCCAGGCGGTGCAGCTGGGGCTTGGGCTGGCTACGGCGTTCCTGTACCTTGCCGTGCAGAAGATCTTCGAGCCGCTCGGGCATACCGGCACCATTGCCCCCCTCTTTGCCGCGTGGATCCCGCACCTGCTCTTTTTCGCCGTCGGGCTGCTGCTGCTCCTGCGCGCCCGGAAGTGAGGCGCGCCCGGAAGTAGCTGTCGCCCGATCGGGGGGCCGCCCGGTACCGTCGGCCAGCGTTCAGGCTTCGCCGCTCACTCCGCCAAACTGAATGTGATCGTGTCCGCCGGGCCCTGAGGAACGCTCCGGGATTTCGCCATGGGAGCGTTCGTACCGTTCGATGTTCTCGTGCAGCGCCCGCAGCAAGCGCTTGGCATGCTGTGGTGTGACGATGATGCGGTTCTTGACCTGCGCCTTCTCCACCCCTGGCACTACGCGGATGAAGTCGAGGATAAATTCCTCGGGCGAGTGCGAAATCATCACCAGGTTGGAGTAGACGCCTTCAGCAACGTCTTTGGTTAGTTCGATGTTGAGCTGCTGCTTGCTTTTCGAGCTGTTGGCCATACGAAGGAGGGATAAACGAGATAAAGAATAGGGCGTGGGTGCTGCATCAGGTGGAAGCCCCCACGGAAGAGCCGGCGCGCGGTTTCGTGCCCGCGCCGTTTCCGTTGGCCGCAAGGGCGCCAATGAGGTCGCTCTTGGTGATAATCTCGAAGGTGTGGTCGCCGTTGGGCTCGACGAGAATAGCCCCTGCCCCTTCTTCAATGAACGCCGAGAGGTGCGTCAGATGCAGCGAGCGCGGCACAATAGGGAACGGATCGCCCATAATGCCTTCCACCGGCGCTTCACGGGCATCGGGCGCCTCAATCAACTGGTTCAGGATACGCGCCTCCGTCAGGCTGCCGACCACCTCGCCGTCGTCAATCACAGGCAGTTGCGAGATGCTGTGCTCTGCCATGCGCTTGATGGCAGCGCCCAGGGTGTCACGGGATGTAACCGAGACGACGCCCTCCATCTTGGCACCCTTGCGCTTGGTGAGTACTTCGTCCACCGTCATGGTCGGCTGATCCTCCACAAAGCCGTGGTCCTGCATCCACTCGTCGTTGTACGTCTTGGAGAGATACCGAAACCCCGAGTCGGGCAGCACGACCACCACCACATCGTCTGCCGACACCTCGGCTGCGTGATCTCGGAGCCATTGTAGCGCGCCAGCTACCGCCATGCCGCAGGACTGCCCGATGAAGAGGCCTTCGTCGCGGGCTAACCGGCGCGTCATCAGCATGCTCTCTTTGTCCGTAACCCGGACGTAGTCGTCTACGATGTCAAACTTCATGTTCTCGGCCAGGATGTCCTCCCCCACGCCCTCGGTGAGGTAAGGATAGATGTCTTCGTGCTTAAACTCGCCGGTGTGGAAGTAGGAATAGTAGACCGAGCCGTAGGGGTCCACGCCGATGACCTTCACGTCCGGGTTTTGCTCCTTAAGGTAGCGCGACGTACCCGAAATGGTGCCGCCCGTGCCGGCCCCGGCTACGTAGTGCGTCACCCGGCCCTCGGTTTGCTCCCAGATCTCCGGGCCGGTGGTCTCATAATGGACCTGCTCGTTGGCCGGGTTGTCGTACTGGTTCAGGTAAACTGAATTGGGGATTTCTGAGGCCAGGCGCCGAGCCACAGAATAATACGAGCGAGGGTCGTCCGGCTCCACCGCCGTCGGGCATACAATCACCTCCGCCCCCAGCGCCTTCAGCACATCCACCTTCTCTTTGCTCTGCTTGTCGGTGGTGGTGAAGATGCAGCGGTAGCCCTTCGCGATAGCCGCCAGCGCCAGCCCAGCGCCCGTGTTGCCGCTCGTTCCTTCGATGATGGTGCCGCCGGGTTCAATCAAGCCACGCGCTTCGGCATCTTCGATCATGGCCTGCCCGATACGGTCTTTGACCGACCCGCCCGGGTTGAAAAATTCGACCTTCGCCAGCACCGTGCAGGGCAGGCCCTCCGCAACACTGTTCAGCTTCACAAGGGGCGTCTGTCCTACCGTACCAAGAATGTTATCGTACCACATGGGGGCATGCAATTTTTATGTGAGGTAGAAATGTTGTATATCATATGAAGAGCGCGCCGGCCGGGGGAGGTGTTATCGATCTACCGCCCAACGCACAGCGCCACTGCCTCGCTGCGCTGTAATCGACCGTCAGGAGTGATTGATGACGGGGCTACAGTTGGTGTGCGCTCCGTCATCATACGCATAATACGGAGGAACCGCTACGAGGATCGACAACCGGAGCGCTGCAGCCAAGAGTAACGTTGCCTGCATACCCTTTGGATAGGATTACCTGCTGATGGAACACGGATACCCCAACATGCCGCGATGACTGAACCGATAGATGCCGCGTTTGGCCCAGTAGAAACCGAGCTCTTGACCGCCTCCTGTACGGTGGGGGGCGCCGTCGTGCACCGAAACGACGCCTGGCAACAGTTGCTGGGCCGGGAGGCCCTGTGGCAGCGCCTGGCCCCGCCCGATGTGGAGCTGGCCGAGCAGCGTATTCAGGAAGCGGGCTGTGGCTCGCTCGTCACGAACGAGGTGTTCATGGTGCAGCCCCCCACCCGGGACGAGCCGGTGCCCGTGCTGCTCAACTTTCTGCCTGTCCACGAGCCCCCGACGGCCGACGCCCCGGATGATGCGCCCCAGGTCACGGCCGTAATGGTAACCGGCGAGGCTATGATGGAGCCGTCCTCATGGACGGGCACCCAGACCAAGCGCCACCGCCTGGAGTCGCTGGGCCGGATGACGATGGGCATGGTCCACGATTTTAACAACCTGCTGAGCGGTATCCTCGGCTACACCGAGTTGCTGCTTAACGAGATCGATGCAGAGACGGCAGGCGACACGATCGATGTGCCGTCTCTGGTGCATAGCCTCCAAACGATCCAGACGGCTGCCGACGACGGCAGCAGCCTTATCGAAAAGATCCAGGAGTACATCCGGCAGGAAAAGCGCACCCGCTTCGAGGCGGTTGATCTTCCGACGATTTTGCAGGACTGCCTGGCGCTGACGCGGCCCTACTGGTACAACGAGCCAAGGCGACAGGGCATTGCCATTGAGCTACACGAGGACCTGCAGCCTACGCCCGCCATCATGGGCTCGGCCGTGGAGCTACGGGAGGTGTTCATTAACCTGATCCTGAATGCGGTGCACGCCATGCCCAAGGGCGGCACACTCACCGTCAGGACGTTCGTCAAGGAAGATCAGGGCGTACTGGCTACCATCGGCGATGACGGGGTCGGCATGAGCCCGTCCGTACAGGAGAAAATCTTCGAGCCGCTCTACACCACCAAGGGCGAGGAGGGCTCCGGCATGGGCTTGGCCGTGGCCTACGGGATTGTGCAGGAGCACGATGGCACCGTGGATGTGAGCTCGGAGCTGGGCACCGGCACCACCTTTCAGTTTGCCTTCCCACCGGCTGACCGCCACGCCGCGCCGGAGGAGGCCTCTGCAGCGCCCCCCGCCCAACGCCCCGTCCGCGTGCTGGTGGTAGACGACGAGAAGATGGTTCGCTCGGTACTGCAACGCCTCCTCTCCCTGCGGGGCCACGACGTGACACTGGCCAGCTCGGGCGCTGAGGCGCTTCAGCACGCCCGCGAGCAGGCCTTCGACGTGGTCTTCGCCGATCAGGCCATGCCCGTCATGAACGGACGGCAGCTTGCGCGCCACCTCCGCGAGGACTTCCCCGACTTGCCCATTGTTCTGCTTACCGGGGATACCGACATCAGCGATCCGGAGCACGCTTTCGATGTGGTGCTCTCCAAGCCCTTCAAGCTGGATGTGCTGGAAGCCACCATCCAGGAGGTGGTGTAGACGCGGTGCGGCAGGCCGGGCCACCTGGGGCACGCCGGGCGTATCGGGCCCGCCTCGGTCTCCCGCCGCCCCGCACGTCACATTGGCAGGGCCCAGGCGTTGGCTCAGAATTTGAACACACTAAAGACTCCTAAACGGTGGCATCACACGATTCCGCCCGTTTGTTTTGCTGATAATCGACAGCGACCATGTTTAACGATAGATACTTAGACGACGAATGGATGCTGGGCCTTGACGACGACGAGTCGCCTGAGCAGAGCATCCCGCTCCCGACCCCGGACGAGGAGAAGGCCATGAGCACCTCGGACGTACCGGAGACCCTTCCCATCCTGGCCTTGCGCAACACCGTGCTGTTTCCTGGCGTGGTGCTGCCCATCACCGTGGGCCGCGATACGTCGCTGGCGCTGGTGAAGGATGCCTTCAACGATGACAAGCTCATCGGGGTGGTGGCGCAGCGCGACAGTGAGGTGGAAGACCCCGAACCTGACGAGCTGTATGAGGCCGGCACCGTAGCCGAGATCTTGAAGCTCATCAAAATGCCCGATGGCTCGAAGTCCATCGTCATTCAGGGGAAGCGGCGGTTTACCATCGACAGCTTCACGCAAACCGCGCCCTATCACCGGGCGAAGGTAACGCCGATTGCTTCCCAACACGGGGAGCGCGACAATGTGGAACTGCAGGCACGCATTCGCTCCATCAAGGAGCTGGCGATCCAGATCGTCAACCTCTCGCCTAACCTGCCCAGCGAAGCAGCCGAGGCCATCCAGCGCATCGAGTCGCCGGCCTTCCTGATTCACTTTATTGCGTCAAACCTGCAGATTGACGTCGAGCCAAAGCAAGAGCTGCTGGAAACCGTCCCGCTGGTGGAACGGGCCGACCTCGTGATGGAACACCTGAACGAGGAAATCCAGGTGCTGCAGCTGTCGGAGGAAATCCGCTCACGCGTCAAAACGGACGTGGATCAGCAGCAGCGCGAGTACCTCCTGCGGCAGCAGATGAAGGCTATCCAGGATGAACTGGGCGAGGGCGAAGGCGACGACGCAGTCAGTGAGCTTCGCAAGAAGGCCAACGAGAAGGACCTGCCGGAGCACGCGGAACAGGTCGTGATGAAGGAGCTCGACCGCCTCACCCGCATCAACCCCGCCTCGCCGGACTATGGCGTCACACGGAACTACGTGGAGACGATCCTGGACATCCCGTGGCGCGAGTACTCAGAGGACAACCTCGACCTGGAACGGGCTGAGGGAGTGCTGGATGAAGACCACTACGGCCTGGAAAAGGTAAAGAAGCGTATTCTGGAGTACCTGGCGGTGCTCAAGCTGAAGGGCGACATGAAGGCTCCTATTCTCTGCTTCCACGGGCCGCCCGGCGTCGGGAAGACCAGCCTCGGCAAGAGCATTGCACGGGCGCTTGGCCGCGAGTTTGTGCGGATGAGCCTGGGTGGCGTGCGCGATGAAGCTGAAATCCGTGGGCACCGCCGGACGTACGTTGGCGCGCTGCCGGGGCGCATCATCCAGGGCATCCGCAAGGGCGGCACGTCGAACCCCGTCTTTATGCTGGACGAGGTAGACAAGCTCGGCTCGGATTTTCGGGGCGATCCTTCCAGCGCCCTGCTGGAGGTCCTGGACCCCGAGCAGAACGACAACTTCAACGATCATTACCTGGAGCTCGATTACGACCTCTCACGGGTGCTCTTCATTGCCACGGCGAACTACCTGGGGCAAATCCCCGCGCCCCTGCGCGACCGCATGGAGATCATCGAGATCAACGGCTATACGCAGCACGAGAAGCTGCAGATTGGCCGGCAATACCTTCTGCCCCGCCAGATCGAGGAAAATGGGCTCAAGGCAGAGCAGTTTGAAATCTCCGACGACGCGCTTTCCCACCTTATTGATGCGTACACCCGCGAGTCGGGCGTACGGCAACTCGAGCGCACCATTGGCTCCGTCGCCCGCGGCGTAGCCAAGAAGGTAGCGGTCGGTGAAGCGGAAGCGGCCAACATCGATAAAGACGACCTGGAGGAATACCTCGGCGGCCGCAAGTTCTTCCGCGATGTGGCCGAGCGCACGGAGGTGCCGGGCGTAGCTACGGGGCTGGCCTGGACTCCCACAGGCGGCGATATCCTGTTTGTGGAGGCTTCCGTCTCCCGCGGCACGGGACGGCTGATCCTGACCGGGAAACTGGGCGACGTGATGAAGGAGTCGGCCCAGGCGGCGCTCTCGTACGTGAAAGCCCGCGCCGATGAGCTTGGCATCCCGCAGGACGCCTTCCGCTACTGGGACACCCACGTGCACGTCCCGGCAGGGGCAGTGCCCAAGGACGGGCCGTCGGCCGGCGTGGCCATGCTGGCAGCGCTGATCTCCATCTACGCGCAACGCCGCGTGAAGCACACGGTGGCCATGACGGGCGAGATCACCCTGCGCGGACTTGTCCTTCCGGTCGGCGGCATCAAGGAGAAGGTGCTGGCGGCCAAGCGGGCAGGCATCGAAAAGGTGCTGCTTCCGCACAAGAATGAGAAGGACGTGCGCGAGATCAACGACGAAGCGCTGGAAGGCCTGGAGATTGCCTACGTCGAGCGCATGGACAATGCCATCGACGCGCTCCTCGAATCTGAGGTCGAAACCGACCCCGAGGCATTCTTCAGCGTGCCCGACCACGAGAAGCGCCTGCACACCACCGAATCCAACGGCCGCGAGCTGGTGCAGGTAGCCAGCAGCGAGTAGCACGCAAG
>JAAAOI010000110.1 GCA_009908945.1 Bacteroidota bacterium | reverse complement strand
CTCGCGCTCTCCCCATACTATAAGCCCGGCGCCTGCCGGCTCCGTCTGCTTCCGACGCGATGGCAGAACGAAGGGGTGGAACATTTTTTGTTCCGTTGCGCTTCATGCGCGGTTTGTGATGCGCCTTTTATACCCCTGTCTTTTACTCCGTACCCTGTTTCGTCATGCCCACCTACGTTTACCGCCGCGAAGACGGCTCATCGTTCGAGATTCAACAACGGATCACCGAAGACCCGCTCGAGACCTGCCCCACCACCGGCCAGCCGGTCAAGCGGGTGATTACCGGTAACACCGGTATCATCTTTAAAGGCAGTGGCTTCTACATTACCGACTATGAGCGCAGCGGCTCTAAAGGAGCCTCGCCAGCCTCGAACGGTGACAACGGATCGAGCGATGCCGGTAGTGACGACAGCGCCAAGAGCAGCACCGCTACCGAAAGCAGCAGCACGTCGACGGCGCAGGATAGCAGCGCGTCCTCTTCCACCTCCGATGCGTGACGCCCGGGCGCCTTGGCCCATGGCGCGCCGCGCTACGCGGTGTAGCCCGTGGCCACATTGATGATAGCGCCAAAGTCGGAGGCTTTGAGGCTGGCACCGCCGATGAGGCCGCCATCCACATCATCTTGCGAAAGCAGCTCATCCGCGTTGTGCGGCTTCATGCTGCCGCCGTACAGAATGGCAACGCCGGCCCCTACGGACTGGCCCAGGCGGTCGGTGAGCCGCGACCGAATGAAGGCGTGCATGGCCTGGGCCTGCTCAGGCGAGGCCGTCTCCCCGGTACCAATGGCCCACACGGGCTCGTAGGCCACAACCAAGTCGTCCGCCTCGGCGATATCCACGTTGGCCAGCGCGGCGGTTAGTTGCTCCTCCACGACCGTCCGTTGATTTCCGGCCTTGCGCTGCTGAAGCGTCTCTCCCACGCACAGGATCGGTACGAGGTCGTGCAAGCGCGCCTGCAACAGACGGGTATTCACGTCCTCGTCAGTCTCGCCGAAGAGTTGGCGCCGTTCCGAGTGCCCAACGATCACGTGCGAGCAGCCTACCGAGCGCAGCATGGGCGCCGACACCTCCCCGGTAAAGGCCCCCGAATCCTCAGGGTAGAGCGTCTGCCCCCCCACCTGCACCGCCGAGCCGCGCATCACCTGGCACACGGCATCCAGGCTGATGAAGGGCGGGCAGACCAACACCTCCACCTCTCCTGCAGACTCCGCGGCTTTCCGTACGCCGGCTGCAAGGGTCCGTGCTTTCGAAAGGTCGGTGTTCATCTTCCAGTTTCCGGCGATCAGCATCAGGCAGAGGGGGCTTGCTCAGGGGGGAGAGAAAACGAAAGGCCGCGCTGCGCGGGCCCTACGAGCCAGCGCCATGGCGCTACGTCATCATAGCTTCGTAGGCGTACATCGGCGGGATGTTGAACAACTCGTACTCCTTCGTCACATGGTCGAAGTGCTTCCGCAGAGGCTTCTCCATGTGGTTGTAGTTCTGATACACCAGAAAGCGCCCATCGGGGCCAAGGATCTCGCGCGTTTGTTCAATCAGCTCGGTGCGCACGGTATCACTCAGGAACGAAAAGGGGATGCCGGAGAGCACATAATCGGCTGCTGTCTCGCCCGCATCGCGGAGGATGGCTGCGACGTTTTCCGCATTCTCCTCGTACACCCGCACGCGGGGGTCTTGGCCCAGGGTCTCCTTTAGTATCTTGACGAACCCCTCATTTTTCTCGATCAGGACGACCTTCGATCCGGGCTTCAGCCGCTCCAGGAGGTACTCCGTAAAAACGCCCGTTCCCGGCCCGTACTCCACGATGACACGCGGCTCCGAGTAGTCCACCTTCTGGCAAACCCGCTTGACCAGAAAAGGAGACGACGGCGTAATGGACGCCACGTCTTTGTCTTTGATGAAGTTCTTGATGTAGTCGATGGTGCTCATGACACGTGGGGGGACCTGGTGGAACAACGGATGAGGGAATGAGGACCTGCGGGCAGCGTGGTGCTGCCCTACGGTCGGTCGTCGCTGGGGGCTTCCGGCTCGGTGTCAGCCTCCGGCTGATCGGCGGGCGCGAGGGAGTCCAACGCGAGGCGCTGGGCGACCGCCTCCTGCACGGCCAGCATGGCACCGTTGTAGTAAACATCGACAATCGTACCGTCAGGTGCAATCAGGTACCGGGTCGGAACGGAGGTCACGTTGTAGGCAGCCGCCAGGGGATCGTCGACGCCCTCCGAAGCCACGGCCAGTACGCCACCGAGGTCGAACTCCTCAAACACGGTAGCATTCAGGACCTCATCCGGTTCGAGCGAGACGGATACGATTTCAAAGCCCTGGCCTGCGGCTTCGGCCGCGTCGTAGAGGGCTGTGCGCAGCGGTAGCTCTCGGCGGTAGACGCTGCTTTGCGGGGTGAAGAACTCCAGCAAAACGAGCGATCCCTCCAGGTCGCTTAAGGCAAGCGACTCCCCGGAAAGGGTCCGAACGGTGCCGTCGGGGGCCGGCGCTCCGGGGCTTAGATTGTCGAGCTGGTAAAGGGTACGGTCCGCCCAGGTAGCCCACCGGCTGTCGGGGTGCGCCGCCTTGAGCGCCTCCACCGCGGCCAGGGCTTCGTCGCGCTGCAGGCTGTCGACCCGAGCCCGAACGCGCTCGGCATACAGGGCTGCGGAGCGATCGGGGGTATCGGTGCGCGCAATGAGGTCGTCCAGCAGGGCGATGGCTGCGTCCTGCCCTTCAAGCCGGGCCGTAGCGCTCCGCATGGCACGGGCCACGTCTACAAAGCCTGGGGCTGAGGGCTCGATCTCGCGCCCTCGCTCCAGCGCCAGGGCATCGTCCCAGCCTTCCAGCAAGGCTACCGACTCGGCGGCCGCAATTTCGGCGCCTACCGTGCCAGGGAAGCTGGTGCGCAGCTGCCAGAGCATGGAGGCTGTGCGCTGTATAGACTGCTCCAGCTCACCGTCTGTGCCCTCGCCCTGCAACGACTCAAGGAGCGACTGATGGTGAAGTGCCTGCGTGTTCTGATAGGCCATCCAGGCGGCATTTTCCGGCGACCGGACGCGCACGCTCTGCGACGCCGCTGGGAGTTGGGCGGTGAGCCGGGCGGAATCGCCATCGGCTATCACCAGTTCGTGCGCAAGCACGATGCGACCGCCGCGGGTGACCACCAGCGGATACAGCCCCCGCCGGGGCGCCTCAATCGTAACGGCAAACGCCCCGTCGGCGTCGGTGGTCGCGAGGCCCAGCGTATCGGGCGCGCCCTGGACGTCCTGCAACACGAGCACATCGAAGCCGGCGTACGTACCAGAGTCGTCAATCTCGGGGTCGACGGTGAGCTGCCCTTCGAGGTAGCTGCGGACGGTGTCCTGGGCGTGGGTAGCCGTGGGGCCGGCCCAGCAGAGCAGCACCACCACAGCGGCCAGCACCGACCTGACCGCCACGCGCTGGCGATGGGTGAGACAAGTGAAAGACATAAGGCACGGAGGAAACTGAGGAAGGTACTGACCGGCAGGTCGACGCGCACGGCCGGCTACTGCGAGGCGGCCTGTTGCTTGGCCTTTAGCTTATCTTTGAGCAGCTGCTTGACCACCTTGGGGTCGGGCGCCCCCTGAAACCGCTGCATCACTTGCCCGATGAAGTAGCCGAGCAGGCCATGCTTGCCGCTGAGGTACTGCTTCACCTGTGGCTTATTCTCGCGCAGGACGCGGTTAACCACCGGTTCGATCGCGCGCTTATCGATAACCTGGGTGAGGTTTTGCTGCTTGGCAATGGTCTTCGGATCTTCCGCGGAGGTCAGCATTGCCTCAAAGACCTCCTGTGCTGCGCTGGAGCTTAGCTCGTCGTTCAGCCGCAAATAGACCAGGTCGGCCAGGCGCTTGGGCTCCACGGGGACGTCTGCGATCGTGCCCCCCTGCTCTTTCAGCACCCGCAGCACCTCCGTCATCACGAAATTGGATACTGCCTTCGCCTGTGCCTGCGTGTTGCCGCCTTTGGTTCGCTTGAAGAGAACCGTCAGCGTATCTTCGTAATAATCCCCCACGGCCCGCTCTTCGGTCAGAACCGCCGCGTCGTATACAGGCAAGCCGTAATCGTCCACAAAGCGTGCCCGCCGGGCTTCCGGCATCTCGGGCAGGCTCTCGCGCACTTCGGTCAGCAGCGCATCGGTGATGACCACCGGGACGAGGTCCGGGTCGGGGAAGTAGCGATAGTCGTGCGCCTCTTCCTTGGAGCGCATGGGCCGGGTCTCCCCGCGGTCCGCATCCCACAGCAGGGTCTCTTGCACCACCGTACCCTGCGACTCAAGGAGGCGCACCTGCCGGTCGATCTCGTAGGCGAGGGCCTGCTCCACGTGGCGAAACGAGTTGAGGTTCTTGACTTCCGTCTTGGTGCCCAGCTCGCGCGAGCCGCGCCGGCGTATCGACACGTTGGCGTCGCAGCGGAGCGACCCCTCTTCCATGTTGCCATCGCAGACTCCAAGGTAGCGCACCAACTGCCGGATCTTTTCCATGTAACGGCGCGCCTCTCCGGGCGTGCGCAGGTCCGGCTCCGAGACGATCTCAAGGAGCGGCACCCCGCACCGGTTGTAGTCCACGCGGGTGTGCTGGGGCTGGTCGTGCAGCGACTTCCCGGCGTCCTCTTCCATATGGATGCGCGTCAGCCCGATGCGCTTGGTCGCTGGTTCGTCCGCGGCCTCATCGGCATCATCCAGGAGGATCTCCACGTAGCCGTTGTAGCAGACGGGCGTAGCGAACTGGGAGATTTGATAGCCCTTGGGCAGGTCGGGATAGAAGTAGTGCTTGCGCGCAAATACGGAGCGCTCGGCGATGCTGCTGTGCGTGGCCAGCCCCATGCGGATGGCGTAGGTCAGCACCTTGCGGTTGAGCACCGGCAGCGTACCCGGATGCCCCAGGCTCACCGGATCGACGTTGGTGTTCGGCTCGGCGCCGAACGCGGTGGACTCGGGGCTGAAGATCTTAGCCGCTGTCTGGAGTTGGCAGTGTACTTCCAGGCCAATGACGGCTTCGTACGGCGTGTGGAGCATGTGGGGGAGCATACGTGCGAAGTAGCGGGGACGGCGTTGCGTCAAAATTACGCCGGATGTACCGGAGCCTTTCCCAAAAGTTCGACCCGGCGTTACGCTACCGCGTCTGCCTTTTTCAGGATTTCGCTGGCATGCGCGCCGGTTTTGGGCCGTTTGAAGACGTGTTGGATCGTCCCCTCCGCATCGATCAGGAAGGTGGTCCGCTTGATGCCCATGAACAGGTTGCCGAACATGGACTTCTGCGCCCAGACGCCGTACTGCTCCAGCAGCTCGTGGTCCGGGTCGGCGATGAGCGGGAACGGGAGGTCGTGCTTCTTGGCAAAGGCGGTGTGCGACTCGAGGTCATCCGCCGAGACGCCGATCACCTGAATGCCCGCATCCTGCAACGCGGCAAAGCCGTCGCGGAGGCTGCAGGCCTGCTTCGTGCAGCCGGGCGTATCGTCTTTCGGGTAGAAGTACAACGCTACCGTCTGCCCCTTGTAATCGCTGAGGGTGAGGGTTTCGCCCGTGTGGGCCTCGGCAGTAAAATCAGGCGCCGTCTCTCCGACGGCGGGCAGGGCGGTGGACATACGGTTGGCCAGTAGATGGTGATGAGCAGTACGCGCGCCCCAAGCCGCGCCTCAAGCAGAGCTTCAGGGCCGGCGTGCTAAGGCGCAACCGGCCGCCACGGTTCCACCCGCCGTCCGCCAGGGCGCCACGGACCTCAAAAATTCAGCAAGCGTTCGAGCGCGGCCGCCAGTCCTGTCCGAGCAGAGAAGACCTCCGCTTCCAGCGACTTCGAGAACGGCACGGGCGTATCCAGGGCTCCCACGCGCACCGGCGGGGCGTCGAGGTGGGCAAAGGCGTCCTCGGCGATCGTAGCTGCCAGTTCGCCACCAACCCCCCCGGTGTGGGTCGCTTCCTGCAGGATGAGCACGCGATGCGTCTTGCGCACCGACGCCAGCACGGCCGCACGATCCCAAGGGATGAGCGTGCGCAGATCCACGACCTCCACCGCCGCACCCGACGCCTCCGCCTGCGCCTGCGCGGCGTCCAGCGCCCAGTGCACGCCGCGGCCGTACGTGACGATGGTGGCATCCGTCCCCTCCCGGGCGATCCGTGCCTTCCCCAGCGGCACGCGCACGGGCGCGGTGGGCACGGCGCCCTTCACGGAGCGATACAGGGCCTTATGTTCAAAGACGAGCACCGGGTTGGGGTCGTCCATCGCCGCCAGCAGCAGGCCCTTGATATCGGCAGGCGTGGAGGGGAGGACGACCTTCAGCCCCGGCACGTGGCAAAACCACGCCTCCCGCGCCTGCGAGTGGAAGGGTCCGGCCCCGATCCCTCCGCCATAGGGCGCCCGGATCGTCACGTTGAGTGGCTGCCCCCACCGGTAGTGGGTCGTGGCCAGGTTGTTGACAATCTGATTGAAGCCGCAGCTGATGAAGTCGGCGTACTGGATCTCCAGCACGGGACGGAGGTCGCGCAGCGCCAACCCCATCGCCGCACCTACCGCGCCGCTTTCGATGATGGGCGTATCGCGCACGCGTTCCCGGCCGAACGCCTCTACAAAGCCTTCCGTCACCTTGAAGACGCCCCCGTAGGTCCCGATGTCTTGGCCCAGGAGAAGTACATCGTCATCGGCCTCCATGGCCTGCCAGAGCGCTTCCTGGGTAGCATCCACGAAGCGAAGCTCTTTCGTTTCAGCGGCCTCCGTGGAGGCAGCCTCCGGCGCGTAAGCTGAGGCGTCGGAGCCGTTGGTTGTCGGGGCCGCAGGTGGCTGCGCCGAGGCAAACACATCGGCGCGTTCGGTGGCGCGGTCGCTGGATACCTCGGGCTGCGCCAGCGCATATTCAACGGCCGCGGTGACCTCGTCCATGAGGGCATCAGCCAGCGCCTCCACATCATCCGGGGTGAGGATGCCCTGCCGGACCAGCGCCTTGCTGAAGCGCGCCACCGGGTCCTTCTGCTCCCAGGCGTCGATGCGCTCCTCGGGCACATAGGCGGTGCCCGAGGCTTCCTCGTGGCCACGTACCCGGAAGGTACGCATCTCCAGGAGCGTCGGCCCCTCGCCCGTGCGGGCCCGAGCCGCCGCCCGGCGCACCGCCTCAATGACTGCCAGCACGTTGTTGCCGTCTACCGATTCACCCGGCATGCCATATCCGGCCCCGGCGTCCGCGATGCGCTCCACCGCCATGGCCTCCTCTGTCGGGGTCGACAACCCGTAGCCGTTGTTTTCAACCACAAACACCACGGGCAGCTGCCAGACGGCCGCCAGGTTCAGGGCCTCGTGGAAGTCGCCCTCACGCGATGCGCCATCCCCGCAGAAGGCCAGCGCCACCGTATCCTCGCCCTTCAGCTGCGCGGCCTGGCCCAGCCCACAGGCCACGGGCAGCATGGCCGCCATATGCGAGATCATCCCGATGATGCGCTTCTCCGGCAGCCCGAAGTGAAAGGTGCGGTCGCGGCCCTTGGTGTAGCCCCCCGCCCGGCCCATCAGCTGGCACATGAGCGCGCGCAGCGGCACCTCGCGGGTCGTCCACACCCCCAGGTTGCGGTGCGTAGGCAGGATGTAATCGTCGGGGCGTAGCGCCCACGTGCAGCCTACCGCGATGGCTTCCTGCCCGTACCCGCTAAACCACTTCGAGATGCGCCCCTGCCGAATCAGCCGCAGCATCTTCTCCTCCACACAGCGCGGCAACAGCAGCGCCTGGTAGAGCGCGTGGAGGTCAATATCCAGGTAGTAGTCAATATTAGAAGAGGCCATGCGACGGCTACGGGAACGATGAGGGAGGGCGGCGCGGCATGCGGCGAAACGATTTCATTGGACGTTGAACGTATCGCTTCGTTCATTGCCCGGAGACGCCCTTTTTTCATTGGTTCGGAAGGTGTATGGACCGGATGCGGCAATGGATGCGGCAATGGATACGCCAGGCCGCCGGATGCGTAGCGCGCAGCATGCGTATCGCAAGCCTGCTCGCACTCGGTGCTGTGTCCACAGCCCTGGCCACGCCGAGCGATACCACGGCCACCGATGGGCTGCGGGCGTACCAGTCCGTCAGCGTGCAGGCCGGGGCCACTACGAACGTCAACCGCACGCGCCTGCACGACGACTGGCAACCGGGGTATGGCGCGGAGGCGGTGGTGGCTGTCCCGTTTTATGCCGGCTATCTGGAAGCGGTAGCGGCTTACCATCGCTATCAGCCGCGCGGTACCGCCGACGTACCAGCCTTTGACGCCTTCCTGCTACAGTTGGGCTGGGGCCTGGAGCAGCCGCTGACCTCGTGGCTCTCTGCACAGGCTGGCGTCCGCGTGGGCAATTACCGCATGACCTTTGATGTGAATGGCGACCTGGAACGGGCTGAGATCACCGAAAACGAGCTGGTTACGGCCCTGCAGGGCCAGGTCGTCTTTCACGTAACGGATCGCTGGAGCCTCCTGGCCGCTGGCAGCTACCAGCGGACGTTTACGCGCATCCGCATGGACCTTGTCTACGCCACCGTGGGCGTGCGGTACACCTTCGACAGCCCTTCCTGGCTTCAGACCTTCCTTCGATGATTGCTTCTTCTGCTGTGGTCCGGGGGGTGCTGGCCGGGGCTATGCTGCTCCTCTTGCTGAATGCACCCGCGCTGGCTGCAGAGCCGCCCGGTACGCAGCCCCCGGACGACCCTACCGTCCAGGTGTTTTCGTACGACGACTTGGTGGAGCGCGGCGTGTACCACCTCAGCGACCTCTTCTGGCTGGTGGATGACTGGGCGGTGCAGTCGGTGGACGGGTACGGATGGAGCGCCAGCGCCGCCGGCCTCGCTCCGTTGCAACGCGCCGCCTGGCTGCTGGTGATCGACGGGCAGCCGGTGGACCTGCAGGCGCTGGGACGCCAGCATATCGACCAGCTGCCGCTGCGTGTGGATGACCTGGCGACGGTGGAGGTCCACACCGGCCCCACCTGGATGGCCGGGCGCCCAGCGCCCCAGGGAGCCCTCCACCTGAAGACCCGAGCGCCTGCTGCTGGCCTGAGCGCCTACGGCCAGGTAACCACCGGGAGCGAGATTAGCGACCCCGGCCCTTTTGAGTTCACCGGAGAGGATGCCACCAACGTGGACCGCATGGGCCCCTTGCTCGGCGCGACGGGGGCGGCCGCTTACGGCCCGGCCACCCTTCGCCTCGGAGCGAAATCGGACGAGCGGCACGCCGACAACTTCATCCGCCCCCGCGTCCGCACGCTGTGCCGGGGCGCCTGCATCTTTCGCGGCGCTCCTGTGATGCGGCAGGCGTCTTTTCATGCTGAAACCCGCCTCACCGCAGGCCCGACCGTGCACCGCGTCCGGGGCTATCACAGCCAGATGGACGAACAGCTCTTTTTTGCCTCCGCTGGCCTGGAGGTGCCGTCAGCAACGCGCTTCCGCGCGCTGCAAGGCGTCGGAACGGTGGTCGTCTCCCCCCAGGCTCATGTGCAGTATGCAGCAAACGTGACGGATCATCGGCTGGCCCGCGTGGCGGATCTGCCCGGGTTTGATATGCGCAAGCAGTCGTGGGGTGGTCGCCTTTCGCTCACGCATCAGCGGATGGGGACGGTACATGCCGCTGTGCGCTGGCGGGATACCGCAGCGCCTACCCTACAGCGCCAGCGGTACCGCACCACCCGGTTGCACTACTTCACCACCGCGCGCCTCTCCGCCGGCTGGGCCCAGCAGCTTGGCCTGAG
>JAAAOI010000031.1 GCA_009908945.1 Bacteroidota bacterium | reverse complement strand
CTCCGCTGTCCGTAGCCGACCTGCCAGGCGTCGACCTTGTGGTGCTCTCGCACGATCATTACGACCACTGCGACCGCCCCACCCTCGAAGCTCTTCAGCAGGCGTTTCAGCCGGAGGTGCTGGCTCCCCTCGGTGTGGGCGGGATTCTGCGCGGCTGGGGCCTCGATCCGGTTACGGAGCTCGACTGGGGGCAGTACATCGCGGCCGAGGGCTATCAGCTGCACTGCACGCCAGCCCAGCACTTCACCGGCCGCGGGGTGGGCCGCCGCAACGCAACGCTCTGGGCCAGTTGGTACCTGACCACGACACAAACCCGCTTTTTCTTTGGGGGCGACACGGCTTACAATACCCACTTCCACACCATCCGCGAGCACCTGGAAGCGCCACACATTGCAGCCCTCCCCATCGGGGCGTACCTCCCGCGGTCCATCATGGCGCCCGTCCACATGCAACCCGCGGAAGCCGTACAGGCCCTCCTTGATCTGGACGCAGACTACATGCTGCCCATCCACTGGGGCACCTTCGACCTGGCCGATGAGCCGCTACACGAGCCCCCACAGAAGGTACGCGCGGCCGCCACGAATGCAGGGGTAGCCGACCGCCTCCGCCTGCTGGATGTCGGCGAAAGCTTTACGCTGCTACCCACCGCGGCGCCCAACAATGCACGGGTAGAGTAGCGGGGGGCGGGCGACACCGCCCTTGCCGCACAGGCCCGACCACACGCTTGGCGGGTACGCGATAGGCGCCGAGGCCATACGGGAACCCAGAGCTCATCCGCATCCGCTGGGCACCGCCATACGAAAGCCTGCGCAGCAGTAGGCTACGCAGGCCAAGGTTTTTCGGTACGCACGCGGGACCCCAATGCAGGAGTACGCGCGTTTACTCCACGTCGAACTCCATGTCCGGCATCTTGCGGTCGAGTTCAGCAGGGCGGCGCGGCGGAGGCGGGTCCTGCTCATAGTCCTCGCGGTAGCGCTCCAGGATGTTGGGGTAGGCCACCTCAAACATCTTCTCTGGATCCTGCTCGCGGTCTTCCACGCCCATGCGTTCGCGTTCCTTGTGGAGGCGGAGGCAGCCGTTCCATACGGCCCGCTTCAGGCCCCATTTCTCCACAGAAAACGACGTACTACGGCGCCGGCCGTCTTCGCTCGTCCAGCTGAGCTGAATGTACGGCTTGCGGGTGCCGTTGCCAATGTCCTTCGAGGAGAGGTGCAGCCCGATGACGCCGCTTTTGCTGCGGGCCTCAGCCGAGCGGCGGACGGGGTCGTCCGGCTCTGGCATCTCTTCGATCAGCTTGTCGCGGTACGGGATTGCGTGCTCGTACAGCGCGTTTTCTTTGCCGCCGTGCTTCTTATCAGAGAAAAACTTGCCTACGCGCTGCCCCTGCCGCCGGACGCGCACGAGCCATCCGTGCGTAGGTGAGCGATTGGGGTGCTCCTCATCCGGCTGGATGTCGATGCGCGCAATGTGATGCGTCTCTTTCTTTTGTTTAGCCACGGTTCTTGTTGCCATTGATGGAAGGGGTAACGTTAGTAGACGCCTGACAGGGCGGTGGGGTAAGCCTGTGAGGCTACGGGTGAACATACATCAGCTCCTGTAAAGCATGCCACCGCGCGCGGACAACGAACGATGATGGACATACAAAAATTACCGATAGGCACGGCGGCGAGCTTTCCAATTGGTGAGCTGTGTCAATTCTTTACCATTGACCGGAGTTAGGGGTTCCGCTGTCTGCTGTTGATGGGTATGGGCCAGCACAGCGGCGGCGGCCACAGCCCGGCGCAGCGCAGCGTCGGTGGGCGTGAGCGCCGCTGGAGTAAACTCCTGATCCACGAAGTGCGTGGACATCTGGCCTTTCCGAAAGCCTTCGTGCTGCATCACGAAGCGGCAAAAGGGGATGGTCGTCTGCACACCGGCGATGGCGTACTCGGCCAGCGCGCGGTCCATGCGCTGGACGGCCACGGCGCGGGTGGCCCCCCAGGTCGTCAGCTTGGAGATCATGGGGTCGTAGTGGATAAGCACGTCGCCGCCTTCCTCTACGCCGGCATCCACCCGCACACCGGGGCCCGAGGGAGGGGCATGGCGATGCAGCGGCCCGGGGTCCGGCAAGAAGCCGCTGGCCGGGTCTTCGGCATAGATCCGGCACTCAATGGCGTGCCCGTGAATGCTGAGGTCCTCCTGCGCAAACGCGAGCGGCTGCCCCTCGGCCACGCGCAACTGCTCCGCGACCAGGTCTACCCCCGTGATCCACTCCGTCACCGGGTGCTCCACCTGGAGGCGGGTGTTCATCTCCATAAAGTAGAAGTTACGGTCGGCATCCACCAGAAACTCGACCGTGCCGGCATTCACGTATCCACACGCGGCTGCAGCATCCACCGCGGCCTGCCCCATGCGCTCCCGCAGCTCGGGCGTCACGATGGGGGACGGCGCTTCTTCGACTACTTTCTGGTGCCGCCGCTGAATGGAGCACTCGCGCTCGAACAGGTGCACGGTGTGCCCGTGCGTATCGGCCAGGATCTGGATTTCCACATGCCGGGGCTCGTCGATGTACTTCTCCACAAACACACGGCCATCGCCAAAGGCGGATACCGCCTCGCTCTGCGCCATCTCCAGGGCTCGCCGCAAATGGGCCGCCTCCCGTACGATGCGCATGCCCTTCCCGCCCCCACCGGCGGCTGCTTTGATGAGCACCGGGTAGCCAATCTCTTCAGCGGCCGCCGCCGCTTCATCAGCATCGGCAATGGCGTCCGGCGTCCCCGGCGGCATCGGCACGCCGGCTTCCTTCATCATGGCGCGGGCTGCCGTTTTGTCGCCCATAGCGCGGATGGCCTCGGGCGGGGGCCCGATAAACGTGATCCCCGCGTCGGCACAGGCTTGGGCAAAGGCCGCATTCTCCGAGAGAAAGCCATAGCCGGGATGGACGGCATCTGCACCTGCGGCGGCGGCGACCTCAAGGAGGGTATCCTGCTTCAGATACGACTCCGACGACGGCGCCGGCCCCAGCAGGTAGGCCTCGTCGGCCATGCGGACGTGCGGCGCGGTGCGGTCGGGGGCACTGTAAACCGCTACCGTGGCAATCCCTTGCTCCTGGCAGGTGCGCATCACCCGCAGCGCAATCTCGCCCCGGTTGGCCACAAGCACCTTGCGGATCGGCTGCACATCACCTGCTGATTGTGAAGATGGCATGGTATGTGTGATTTTTGTTTACTGAACATAGTAGCCGTCCCGCCAACCGGTGCGGGCCTGCCGTCTGTCGTGTTGACGGGGCCCGCTGGCGCTTCGGCGTTCCTGCACCCGGTTGCACGCTACTAATATACGGATTGTGCGCTGGAACTCAACCTTTTGCGATAGACCATGCCTGCTGTGAAAGATTACTACGACGTACTTGGGGTAGCGGAGGACGCGAGCGCGAAGGAAATCAAGAAGGCGTACCGCAAGCTTGCCCAGCGCTACCACCCCGACCGCAACCCAGACGACCCGGAAGCGGAGGATCGCTTCAAGGACGTGCAGGAGGCCTACGGGGTGCTGTCCGACAAGGACAAGCGCCGCGAATATGATCAGGCCCGTAAGAACCCGTTCGGCGGCGGGCAGCGGGGAGCAGGCGGGCCGGGCTTCGGCAGCCAAGGCTTCGAGAGCGGCCAGGGGCAACGCTACTACCGCACCTCCGATGGTACGTACGTCCGGCTCGACATGGACGACGACCTCGGTAGCGCCTTTGGCACGGGCGGCAGCGCGGGCGGCGGCGGGAGCTTCGGCGACCTCTTTAGCCAGTTCTTTGGTGGGCAGCGTGGCAGCAGTGCCGGGCAACAGCGCCAGGGAGGGCGCTCCCGCAGGCGCAGCCGCCGCGGCGGGCGCGACGTTGAAACCACCATGGACCTGACGTTTCAACAGGCGCTCGAAGGCGGCAAGACCACCGTCACCTTGCCCGACGGCGACACCGTGCGCCTCAAGATTCCGAAGGGCGTGCGGTCGGGCTTCAAGATTCGCCTGCGTGGCCGCGGGCAGGCCGGCCCCACGGGCGAGCGCGGCGACCTGTACGTGACGTTCGACGTGAAGCCGCACCCCCGCTTCCGCCGCGATGGCGATGACCTCTACACCACCGTCACGGTCGACGCCTTCGATGCCATGCTGGGCGCCTCCAAAAGCCTCACCACGGCCTACGGCAAGCGCATCAAGCTGAACATTCCCGCAGGCACGCAGCCGGGCAAGAAGCTGCGGTTGAAGGGGCAGGGCGTGGCAACGAATAAAGGCACCGGCGACCTCTTTGCGGAGGTCGACGTCAAAATGCCCGACAACCTTACGGCCGAGCAGCAACGCATCCTGGAAGAAGCCGCCGAGGAAGCCGGGTTGCGATAGCACATCAGGCGGCAGGGCCCGGAACAAGAGGCCGCCCATAGAGCATACCGCTGAGGCGTAGCCTCGCCCGTGCCCCGTCGCCTCTTCCCTTCTCCCTCGTGCTGATGCCCGTACGCCCTGCCCTCGTGTCTTGCTATCGACCTGCGCTGCTCCTCTGCAGCCTCACCCTACTCATGGGCGGCCTGCTGGGCTGCACCCCGGAGAACAGCCGTTCCTCGGACGCCACATCAGACGCCGCAGCGGACACGCTGCGCATCATGACGTACAACATCGAGGATATGCGGACGGTGGACCTCCGCAATCCCGACCATCCGCGCATCCGGCAGGCGGCCGCCGTCATCCAGCACCTGCGGCCGGACGTCTTGCTCATCAACGAAATCACCTACGATTTCGCGGACGGGCCGTGGATGGAGAACCACGACACGCCCGGCCAGAACGCCCGGCGGTTTGCTGAGAACTTCCTGGCAGTGGCCCAGGCCGATACGCTGGAGCCGCTCTCCTACACCGCGTTCATGGCGCCCACCAACACGGGCGTGGCCAGCGGCTTCGACCTGAACCGCGACGGCGAGGCGGTCACCACCTACCCGCCCCCCCAGGCCTCACCGCAAGACGGCAGCCCGACGCCGCAAACCGACGCTGGCCGGGCCTATGGCGAAGATGCCTGGGGCTTTGGCGTCTTTCCCGGCCAGTATGCGATGGGCCTGCTCGTCCGCCCCGACCTCACGATTGCGGAGGACGCCGTGCGCACCTTCCGGCTCTTTCGCTGGTCGGATATGCCAGAGGCGCTTCAACCGGTCGACCCGGAGACAGACGAGCCCTGGTACAGCGCGGAAGCCTGGCAGGAGATGCGCCTCTCGTCGAAGAGCCACTGGGATGTGCCCGTCGTACACTCCGCAGGCGATACGCTGCACATCCTGGCCAGCCACCCCACTCCGCCCGCGTTTGATGGCCCGGAAGAACGCAACGTCCGCCGCAACCACGACGAGATCCGCCTCTGGGCCGATTACCTGGACAACGCCGATTATCTCTATGACGACTCCACGCGCGCCGGCGGTCTCCACGCCGATGCTCGGTTTGTGCTGATGGGGGATCAGAACGCTGACCCGGACGGGGGCTCTTCCATTGAGGGGGCGATTCAGCAATGGCTGGATCACCCAAGGGTGCAGGGCGACGTCGCCCCCACGGCCTCAGCCACTGGCCAGGCCCGCTACCCCGACCTCGACGCTACAGATACGGCGGAGTGGGGTCGCCGCATAGACTATGTGGTGCCTTCGACTGGCCTTACCGTTGTGGGCTCCGGCCTCTACCGGCCAGCTGCCACCGCCGACGGCGTGTCCGTCAGCGACCACTTCCCGGTGTGGATTGACGTGCGGGTGGCGCCATAGCCGCTGCCATAGCCTCGCAGCCGCAGCCGCTCAGCCAATCCCATACGTATCCAGGCGGCGGTACAGCGTGGCGCGGCTCATGCCCAGCAGCTCGGCGGCTTCGGTGCGGTTGCCATCGGTGTGCGCCAGCGCCGCCCGGATGCGGCCCTCCTCGTCATCGGGCCACTCCGAGGCAGGCGTTGCGGCTGCGTCCTCCGCCGCGGCGATTTCCGGCGGGAGGTCGTCCATCTGCAGCACGGCATGGCGGGCGCGGATGAGGGCGTACTCGATGGCGTTGCGGAGCTCCCGCACGTTGCCGGGCCAGTCGTAGCTGATGAGCTGCCGCATGGCGTCGGGATGGATGCCGTCGGCTTCCTTCCCGAGGCGCGCCCGCGCATCCTGCAGGAGGGCGCGGACGAGCAGGGGGATGTCGGCCCGGCGCTGGCGCAACGGCGGCAGCTCCACCCGCGCGATGCGAATGCGGTAGAGCATGTCCTCCCGAAAGCGCCCGGCCTCCACCTCAGCGCGCAGGTCGCGGTGCGTGGCGGCCAGGATGCGCACGTCCACCGGCCGCGTCTTCGTCTCGCCTACGCGGGCAATCTCTTCCTCCTCCAGGACGCGCAGCAGTTGGCGCTGCACCTCCAGCGGAATGTCGCCGATCTCATCCAGAAAGAGCGTCCCGCCTTCGGCCGTTTCGAAGAAGCCTGGGCGGTCGGACGTGGCCCCGGTAAAGGCGCCTTTGGTGTGGCCAAACAGCTGGCTTCCGGCCAGCTCCTGGTTCAGCGCTGCACAGTTGACCGCGACAAACGGCCCGTCGGCCCGGGCGCTGGCGTTATGGATCGCTCGGGCGGCCAGCTCCTTGCCCGTGCCCGTCTCGCCGTGGATAAGCGCTGTGCTGTTCACCTGCGCCACCTGTTCGATCTGCCGGAAAACCTCCTGCATCGCGTCGCTCGTGCCGATTATCCCCCGGTAGGACGCCCCCTCGTCCAGCATCCGGCGGAGGTCATGCACCGCGGTGACGTCGTACAGCACGAAGATGTGGCGCGCGGGGTCGCGCGGGTCGTCTTGTACGTCGATTTCCATGCGGTAGTGCCGGCCGTCGGTGCCGTCCACTTCGGCGGGGATGGCCGTGCGCTCCTCCGGGGCCAGCGTGGTG
Source organism: Bacteroidota bacterium (assembly GCA_009908945.1). Classification (GTDB taxonomy): domain Bacteria; phylum Bacteroidota; class Rhodothermia; order Rhodothermales; family Salinibacteraceae; genus Tc-Br11-B2g6-7. The sequence continues at coordinate 29,100 of JAAAOI010000031.1, read as the reverse complement.
GCCTCGCGGAGCGCCGCCAGCGTGGCGTCAGCCAGCGGAAACGCCTCTGCCCAGGGCATGCCCTGCATCGCGTCCGGCGGGAGGCCCAGCATGCGCCCTGCGGCCCGGCTGCAGAACGTGATGCAGCCCTCGGGGTCGGTCATGGCTGTGCCCTGGCGGAGCCCGTCCAGGATCTGCAGCAGGTCATCCCGCTGCTCCTGCAGCTGGCGCTCCAGCCGGTGGATGTTGCGCGCTACCTCCACAGCGGCGTATAGCTCCCGCTCCTCGAACGGCTTCACGATGTAGCCAAAGGGCGCGGCCGCTTTGGCCCGCTCCAGCGTGCGGTCGTCGCTGTAGGCCGTCAGGAAGATCACGGGGATGTCCTGCACGGCGCGGATAGCCTCGGCCGTCTCGATGCCGTCCATGGCGCCATCCAGCCGGATGTCCATGAGGATGAGGTCGGGGGCTTGCTCAGGCACCTGCTTCAGGGCGGCCTCGCCGGTGGTCAGGGTGTCGGTCACGGCGTAGCCCAGGTGTTCGAGGCGGTCCTGTAGCTCCATAGCCACGATTACCTCGTCTTCAACGATGAGGACACGGGGCGTGTCGGCGGGGGGGTGAGGCATCAAGCGTGGGGAAAGGTGATCGTAAAACGAAGGCCGGCAGGCGCGGCTACCGTGAGGGCGCCGCCCAGCTGCTGCACCAGACCGCGGACGAGCTTGAGGCCCAACGTATGGCTGGTCTCGATCGCCGCCGGGTCCGGCGCGCCCACGCCATCGTCTTCGACTACAAGGCGAGCCGCGCCGTCGGTGCGCGTCAGGGCAACACGCACCCTCCCGCCACGGTCATCGGGGAACGCGTGCTCCAGAGCGTTGGACACCAGTTCATTCACGATGAGGCCGCAGGGAATAGCCTGGTCCATAGCGAGCGACGCGTCGTCGGCCTCAATGGCAAGCGTTACGGAAGCGCCGCGCATGTTGTACGTTTGGAAGAGGTGATCCGTAAGCTGCTGCAGGTACCCTTCGACGTTGAGCTGGGCGAGGTCCTCCGACTGGTACAGTTGTTCGTGGATGAGCGCCATGGAGCGGATGCGCGACTGGCTGTCCGTGAAGAGCTGCTGGGCGGTGGCATCCGCCACGTTGCGGCTCTGCAGATGCAGCAGGCTGGAGATGACCTGCAGGTTGTTCTTCACCCGGTGATGGATCTCGCGGAGGAGCACCTCTTTTTCTTCCAGCGAGGCGCGCAGTTCCTGCTCGGCCTCCTTCAGGTCGCTGATGTCTTGCGCAACGCAGACCAGCCCCTGCGCATCGCCGGTCGGGTTTTTGACTACCGACAGCGAATAGAGCACAGGCACGGCTGTACCGTCCTGCGCGCGGATCGTGGCTTCGCCCTGCGGATGCCCGTCTGCTACCGGAGGGAGCGCCCCCTCTACAAGCAGCGCTTGGAAGGGCCGCCCCTGCATGGTCGACGGAGGCCCTACCACGTCCGCAGCGGCCCGGTTGATGCGCCGGATGTGTCCGTCGTCGTCCAGGGCAAAGAGCATCTCGCCCATCGAGTCCAGCAGGTTGTTGAGGTAGGAACGCGGCACCGTGTCGCGCTTCATCACGCCCATCAGGTCGTTCACGCGCTGGGCCACCTGCGCCACTTCCCGCGGGCCGTCCGTTGGAAGCGCGGCCTCTCCCCCTTCGTCGCGGAGGCGCTTCACCGCATCCCGCAGCGCATGGAGTGGCCCCGACAGCCGAGCGTCCGTCCACCAGGCCACCCCGCCAACCAACAGCAAGCCGACGGTCGTCAGCCCTGCCATAATCCACAGCGCCCGTTGTACCAACAGGGCGGCCTCCCCCGCGCCCGGCGTCGTGGCCTGCCCCAGCTGATAAACCGTAAACAGGCCTACACCGCCAACAAACAGCACCAGCACGGCGGCGGCACTGAAGCCCCAGAGCAGAGCGTACCGAAGAGACATAGAAGACAAGCCGGGTCGTGGGGGATAACGGGGCGCACGCGTACGCCGATGCAAGGCTATCAACACGTACCGTGTCTCATTGGTTGTGTCATGAAACAGACTGCGACACACCGGGCTGTTTCATCGCCAGGATGACCACTCGGTTGCCATACAGACTATTTCGCGTAAACTATTGTTATGGCTAATGTTGCATCTTTCAAAAATGGACTGGCACAGTTGTTGGATTTGATACAGGGTGAGAAGCAAACAGGCGAGCCACAGCCGTCTGGCAGTATATTCACTCATCCGACAAGACGAGCCATGAAGACCTCCATTCGTAGCGCCATAGCCCTGCTACTTTCCCTTGCCGTTGGCGTCCTGATGACGGCCTGCGACAGCAGTACGCTCGATGCCAACAACCCGACCGTAGGCGATAATGAGGCCCCCGTTACCCTGTCGTTTACGACGGCGGCCTCAGTGGGGCCGTCCGCTTTGATGGGCCGCACCATGGGAGGCGCCCTTGCGCTGAGCGACGCCTCCGGCAGCACCCTCACCCTGGACCGGGTGGAGATTGCCATTGGCGAAATCGAGTTTGAACGCGACGACCGGGACGCCTCTGGCCGTAGCGATATCGAGCAGGGCCCGCTGTTGGTTGACCTTCCGCTTGATGGCGGTCCTCCCGCAGTTGTTGTTGAGGCTTCCGTGCCAGAGGGTTTGTGGAAGGAAGTCAAGTTTGAAGTGGAGCAGCTGGAGCGCGACGATGACGACGAGGCCGCCTTGCTTGATGAGACCGGCTTCCCCGAGGGCTTCAGCATCCGAGTGGAAGGCACCTGGACGCCAGATGACGGCCCAGAGCGCTCGTTCGTCTACCTCAGCGACTTAGACGAAGAGCAAGAGCTCGAATTCCGGCCCTCGCTTGAGGTAACCGGCGCTGCTCCAAAGCGTGTGGAGTTCGTCGTAGACATCGACTCGTGGTTTCGCACAAGCGACGGCACGCTCATCGACCCGGAAGAAGGCAATGAAGACGGCCGGTTTGAGGACCTTGTCGAGGACAACATCAAGCGCTCTATTGTAGCGGAAGGCGATGAAGCCAACGAAGTAGACATGGACGGGCGCATTGAGGCACTCGGGAGCAACAGCCTCACGGTGAACGGCTTCACCTTCTTGGTGACGGATCGGACCGAGGTCGAAGGCGAAGATGACCGTCCGCTGTCCTTTTCCGACCTGCAGGAAGGAGACGTCGTTGAGGTGGAGGGCTACCGCGACCGAAACGGCGACCTCATCGCGTACGAAATTGAGCGGGAAGACGATGACGACGACGCCAATGAAGTGGAGGTCAAGGGGTTCATTGACTCGATTAGTGCTCCGGAGCTTACGGTAAGTGGCATCACGTTTACCGTAACGAGCGAGACGGAGATCGAAGACGACGACCGCGACCTGACGCTGGCCGACTTGCAAGTGGGCGATCGCGTAGAAGTGGAAGGCTACCGCAACCGCGACGGCATCCTGATCGCTGAAGAGATTGAGCTCGAGTAACTCCTTGCTCCGTATGAACCGACCGCTGAGCGGTCACCCAGGGCCTCCCCACCGGAGGCCTTTTTTGTTGGCGTGCGCCTGGCGGCAGGCTCACCTTCTGGTTCAGCTCTCAGGGCAAGAGGACCACCGGCGCCGTACGCATCGTAGGGCCGGCCGTCAGGCGCACGAGGTAGGTGCCGCTGGCCAGCCGCTGGCCTGTAGCCCCGCGGCCGTCCCAGACCACCGTGTGGTACCCGGCGCGGGCCGCATCTGCTTGCCGAAGCGTCGCCACCCGGCGCCCCAGCACGTCGAACACCTCAAGCCTGACCGCGCCCGGGGCGGGCACGCCATACGCTACGGTGATCGGGTCACCCACGGTAGCCGGGTTCGGGTAGGGCGTCTGCAGCGTGACTTCTTGGGGCTGCTCCACCGTCGCCTCCAGCATGGCAGCAACCTCCTGCGGCGTGCCCGCCAGCAAGCGGAACGCGCGCGGAGTATCCGCCCCGGCAGAGGCAAACGGGTAGGCCGCCTCCTCCCGCACGTTGTGCACGGTGTCCTCCGCCTCATCGATCAGCCATACCTCGAAGTCCGCGGGCACCTCATCGAACGGTCCGAGGGTGAGTTCAACAGCCCGGGGCTCCGCCGTCCGCACCTCGAACGGCCAGTCGTAGAGCGAGGCCCCCGCCGGGCGCACGTCCCGCCGGTACGGCCCCGCGTAGGCGCCCCAGTGGTCGCGCGGGAAGTACACCGTCACGTAGTCCCCGATGGGCGGCGGGTTGAACCGGTCGAGCGCGTCGTACCCGTCAGCCGCTCCCGAGGCCACGGCGGCGCTGTTGAAGCTGTCACGCGCACCCTCATGGCGGGCGGCAATGCGGACCTCCCAGTCCAGTGCGGCGTCGGCGCCCGTCGACGCCCGTGGCGGCGTGGCGTCCGCGGGGGACGACCGGTCCGGGTCGATGACCAGCGTGCCGGTGCCGCCGTCGGTGAGCCGGATGAGGTAGCCTTCAAACGGCCGCAGCACGGCTGAGCCCGCTACCGGCTCAAACTCGCCGGTAAACCGCAGCACGTCATTTAAATCGGCAGAGGTATTCTCGACCGTCAGATTAGCGCGGGGTACAGCAAACGCATACGGGTGCCCGATCAGGTTCCATCCTGCCTGCAGAGGCAGCGTAATCGGCTCATCGGTGCGTACGGATGCGCCCGGTCCCGTGGCGAGCGTGACGGGCGCAGCAGAGATCAGCCAGAACGCATCGGTGGGGTTGATGGGCGCAGCCGGATCGTCGATCTCCACGTAGCCGCCATCGTCGGCAAAGAGGCCGCGTGGACTGATACCGAACAGGCGCCACGCGTCGGGGTCGGGCGCGCCGAGGTCGTCCACCAGCAGGTCGCCCACGGTCGTGCCCTGTAGCTCCAGCGGCAGGGTAATCATCCGAAACGCCGACTGCGCCGTGCCGCCCCCCTGGCTCGTGGTGAGGCCTGACGTTTCCACCGGCAGCGACACAAAACCCTCGGCCGGAAAGCGTGCCGCCACGCCAGCGGTATCCGCCGCAGTGATAAAGTACTCCACCCCGCGAGGGCCAACGCGGCCAGACGTGATCTCCGCTTGAAAGTCTGGCTCGTTTCCACCCATCGTCTGCACGGTAAACCCAGCTTCGCCGCCTTGCCGGTAATGCAGCGTGGCGACGCCAACCGTTAGGGGCGTGCGAATCTCGGCCTCCACGCGCACAGTCTCACCTTCAGGCTCTGGGGCTGGGCGGGTGGCCGGCTGGGGCTCGACGACTTCAATGGTCGGGGGCGTAGACGGGGTAGCAAAGTCGATGCCACTGGCTCCCACCGACAGGTCGCCTTCTTCAGCCGCATCGCCGCCTTCGCTAATAAGCGCAGTGACCCGATAGAAATAGGTGGTGCCATTGCCGACCGTTTCATCCGTAAGGGTCGTGGCGGTGACTGGTGTTGAGGTGATAGATGAAGCGATGGATTCCTCGGGGGCGCCGTCAGGAAACCACTCGGTAGCGCGGTACACGTTGTAGCCTTCAATGGTCTCGTCGCTATCCACCGTTGGGGCCGTCCATGTGATCGTTACCGCGGCATTGGCCGGGGTTGCTTGGACGTTGGTAGGGGCATCCTGCGCCCATGCGGGGTGCGACAGTAGCACGAGCAGGGCCAGCACGCTCCAGCCCACCACAGGGCCGCGTGCTGTGGGGCGGCGACGTATCGGTCGTTTCATGAGCGCGCGGGGCTAATTTCCAGGAAGAGGTGGCGTGGGGAGTCCGTCATCGCCGCCGCCATTGCCATTCCCTGGTCCGCCATTTCCGCCGCCCAGCAACACGGCTGCGCCGATGCCGGCGGCCACGGTGAGGGCGCTGCCCGCCACCCAGCGCCAGACCGACCGGCCTTCCGACGCGGCGGCGGGGTCCTCGCGGGTAGCCTTTACCTCCTCTACAAGGGTCACGAAGTCGGGGCGGTCGGTGGCGGGATCCGGTGTGTACGCCGGGTCGACGTCCAGCAAGTGCTCGACGGCCATGCGCGCATCGGCCATCGCCTCGGTGCCCAGATAGGCGAAGGCCAACACCCGCAGAAACTGCAGGCGCTCATCGGGCGATAAGGCGACCTCGTCCAGGCAGGTGGTCAGGAGCCCGATCGCCCGCTCAAACTCAGCGCTGAAGTAGGCTTCCTCCGCCCGTTCAAACTCCTGCGCACAGGCGGCTTCCGCTTCCTGCGCAACCGCGAGCGCAGGGGCCGCCGCCATAAGCCCCAGCCATGCAGCCACCATCACCACTACCAAGGGAGCGAAAGAGCGCATCAGGAGCCAGGAGGCATGGCGGTGGGAAGGAAATGAGAGCGCCGGCTTACGGTGCAGGCGTGAGTTCCATCGTCAGGGCGTCGGGTAGCGTATCGTCGACGACGATGGTGGTTTCGATGGTCTGGTAGCCCTGCCTACGCACCGTCAGGGTATGCGTGCCCGTACGCAGCTGCATCTGCTGGGGCGTGTAGCCTTGGCGCTGGCCGTCGATGAGGACCTCCGCATTGGCAATCCGCTCGCCGGTGGTAGAGCGGGCGATGATCGCCACGGTGTGCCGCGCTGTAAAATCCACGACCTTGCTCCATTCTTGCGCCGGTTCGAGGCGTATGGTGCGCGCCCACTGCAGGTCGCGGTAGCGGGCTACTATCGCATAGGTGCCGGGCGGCAGGGTGTCCTGATGCGCGACATCTGTTGCCTCGACTTGCACGTCGCCGTCAATGAGCACGTCGCCGAAGGGGAGCACCTGCAGAGACACCCGGGCCGGGCGGGGCTCCAGCGATACGCGCACGGTGGTTTCTTCCTCCGGCACGACACGCGCCTCCACCGCCTCGTCTTGGTACCCCGCGAGGCGCAGGGTTAGCACCTGCGGCCCTGCCGGTAGAGCACTCGCCACGTACGGCGTAGTCCCTACGGCGGCCCCCTCCCGCCACACCGTCGCGCTGTCGGGCGTGGAGATCACCCGCAGCGCACCCACCGGCGGCGCTGCAGGGGCGGCCTCCTCCTCCGCAGGCGCCTCCGTGCTACGCTCTGCCGTTTCCTCAGGTGCCGTAGCCGTTGCGTCTTGCCCCCCCCGATCGCCGGCGGGATCCGGGGTGCCCTCGTCGACCGCATCTTCGGTGGCCGTCGGCGTGTCGTCACCGCCTTCTTCAGCAGGCACGGCCTCGGCGACCGCGTCCAGCCCGGCGAACCTCAGCTGCACCGAGCGGCTGGCCCCCAGGGCAATCGTGGTATCCAGCGATGCGGTATGCAGGGGGTGAGCGGCGTGCAATTGTACCTGATCGGCCGGCGGGCGTTGGAGCTCCACTGGCGTCACCCCCATGGAGTCACCATCCACGCGCAGGGTGGCCCCGGGTGGGGTGGTGGTTACCGTGAGTGTGACGGCATTTGCAGGACCCTCCTCCGCGGGGAGCGGCGCGGGCGCGGAAGCGGTGGGACGGGAGGCCGGCGCTTCGCCATCTCCGGGGGGCGCCGCTCCGTTCAGGGCGTACCAGACGCCGCCCAGCGTTAGCGCAAAGAGGAGCACGACAGCCGCCACGCCCCCTCCGATGCGCAGCCATGCCGAACGGTCGAAGGAAGTATCGGGCGCCACCGTAGGAATTTCGGGCAGGGGCGTCCGTGTGGCCGACGGTGCGGCGACCTCCGCTGTAAGGCGCTGCTGTACAACCGCTGCGGACGCCGGCCTCTGCTCCGGGTCTTTTGCCGTAAGGTCCGCAATTAAGGCGGCCAGCGCATCGGGCGCATCGGGCCGATGCACCTGCACCGACGGGAACGGCTCCTCCACGATAGCCCGCTGAATGGCATAGGTGCCGGTGTGGACGTCGAAGGGTAGCCGGCCAGCGACCATCTCGTACAGTATCACCCCCAGCGAGAAGAGATCGCTCTGGGCTGTGGTGTGCCGCAAGCCCTGAATTTGTTCGGGCGCCATGTAGCAGACCGTGCCTGCTGTGGCGTAGGTGGAGGTGAGGTGCGGATCGGCGGCCTGCATCTTGGCCAGGCCAAAATCTCCGACCTTCACCTGCCCGTCGTCAGACAGCAGGACGTTGCCGGGCTTCAAGTCGCGATGGAGGATGGACCGCTCGTGCGCCTGCCGGACGGCCTCCACGACCTGCGGAAACACCTTCAACGTCCACGCAAGCGGCAGCGTGTCCGTCGCGTCGAGCACCGAGCGCAGGGTGCGGCCCTCCACGTACTCCATCACCAGAAACATCCCATGGGACGTTTCGCGAAACGCCAGCACCCGCACGATGGTGGGGCTATCCAGCTTGGCCAGCGCCCGCGCCTCCGTCCGGAAGCGTTCGCGAAAGGTGCCCTGGGTCGCCCTATCGGGGTTCACCACCTTGATGGCCACGGCCTTGTCGAGCGCTTGATCCACCGCCCGGTAGACCGTCCCCATGCCCCCGCGCCCCAGCTCCTCTACGAAGCGGTAGCCTTCGATCGTTTCGCCGACCAGCGTCTGCATCAGGAGGCAAGAGAAAGATGACGGGAGCGCTACAGGGATAGGCTCCGGTACCCTTAACCAAGCAGCAATGATTCGGGGCGGGGTCAGTCGGGCCCTGCACTACACGTGCGTGCTCCGTACGAGCTGCCACGACGACGTAGCGCGGCAGAAGACATGCGCTGAGCATTTCCGTAGCCGGCTAATCTACGATCCGTTTCCGTGAAATAGGTGCACCCGATGGTAGGCCAGGTGCTCCGTCGCTGGGCGGTGGTCTGCAAGCCGGAGCAGGGACGGTTCCGGGAGGCATAGCTCGCCTGAGGTGATGAACGACAGATCATCCGTCAGGCTAAACGCTCCGTGGTCGAACAGCACATGGTGATTGGGACACAAGCACAGCAGGTTATCAAATGTGTCAGGCCCGTTGTGAGGCCGCCCAAGCGGACGAATGTGTGCAGCCTCGGCGTAGGAGCCCGCCGGTGTGGTGAGGCGCGTGCCGCAGACTTGACACCTATAGTCGTACTGGGTCTTCAACTCGCGTGCCATCGCCGTATCGCGCACGATGCGGAGCAGCGATGTGGGCACGCGCGATTCACTGTACGGACTGTATGCCTCTGCTACGGTCATGCCGTCGAGAAGCCGGTCGGCGCGTAGCAGGCGGTACCGCCAAACAACGAAGCCCGCTGCCCCGCGCTGCTTCCAGTAGGCATCCACCACGTACAGCCCATCGTACCGATACCCCTCCGCCGGCGCGTACGGGGAAGCGCCCTTTCCACGAATAACCCGTACCGGTAACCCTCGCAATTTGCTGGTCGCCAGTGCCAAGTTGCCCCGGTTGAGCAGCTGATGCGCCACCTGCTCGCCCGTCTCGGGGTCGCGGCCGCCCTGCCCCGTGTAAAGGATGACCGCCCCGTAATCCGCGTCGTCTTCGTACCCTCCAGAGAGCACAACCGACTCCGCTCCTTCCGCCTGCGATCCTGCGATCCCTGCCCGGAGCGGCCCATGCACGCCGGCGTCGTGGAGTGCCTGACGTGACGCGAAGGAGCTCCCCGGTGGATAGCCCGGGATGTGTCCGAAGATGCGATCGCTCACGGAGGACCTACCCCAGAAGAATGAAAGGACACCGTGTTGGCGCCAACGACCCTACGCCTCCGCTGCCGGTACCGCCTGCCGAAAGCGCTGTACGTTCTCCGCGACCGACGCCTCGCCACCAAACACGGCACTGCCGGCCACCACCACGTCTGCTCCAGCGTGTACAGCTTCCCCCACGTTGGTGGGCTTCACGCCGCCGTCCACCTCAAGCAGCGCGGTGGAGCCGATGCCGTTGAGCAGGCGCTTCGTTTGCCGCAGTTTTAGCGTGCTGGCCGGGATATACGACTGCCCCGAAAAGCCAGGGTTGACCGACATGATAAGCACGAGGTCGACCTCACCGAGCACGTACTCCAGAACGTCCAACGGCGTAGCCGGGTTGAGCGCCACGCCGGCCCGCATGCCGTGCTCTTTGATCTGCGCGATGGTCCGATGCAGATGCGTACAGGCCTCCGCGTGAACCGTCAGCACATCGGCCCCGGCCGAGGCAAAATCGGCGACGTACCGGCTGGGGGCGTCAATCATCAGGTGCACATCCAGCGTCGTGCCCGTGGCGTCGGCCAGAGGCCGCAACGCCCGCACCACCAGCGGCCCAATCGTGATGTTAGGGACGAAGTGCCCGTCCATCACATCAATGTGGAGCCAGTCGGCCCCGGCCTCCAGCGCCTCCCCCGCATGAGCTTCCAGACGAGCGAAATCAGCAGACAGAATCGAGGGGGCCAACAGCATGGCATGCAAAGGTTGATACCGGAAAAACGGAGACCGTAGATTATGACAGGGCGTAGAGGGCGGCCATGCCCAGGGCCACCAGCACCACGTTGACAAGCGCGATCGGCAGCACGTACTTCCACCCGAGCGTCATGAGCTGGTCGTACTTGAAGCGCGGGAGCGTCCAGCGCACCCAGATAAACACGAAGCCGAAGAAGGCGACCTTCAGCATCAGACTCGCAAACTGCAGCAGCCCCAGCAAGGTGGTGCCCTCAAGGGCCGGGATGAGCGACAGGATGGTGGACTCAAACGGCAGGAGGTACCCGCCAAAGAAGAGCGTCACAATGATGAACGAAGCCACAAACCAGTTCACGTACTCGGCCAAAAAGAACATCCCAAACTTCATTCCGCTGTACTCGGTGTGGTAGCCCCCCACCAACTCCTGCTCGGCCTCCGGCAGATCGAACGGCGCCCGGTTGGTCTCTGCGAAGGCGGTGATGATAAAGATGATGCCGCCCAGCGGATTGAGGAAGATGTACCAGGCCGTGTTTTGCGCCTCCACGATCTCGATGAGGCTGAGGGAGCTGGCCATCAGCACCACAGAGACAACGGCCAGCCCCATCGACAGCTCGTACGAGATCATCTGCGCAGACGAGCGCAGCCCTCCCAGCAGTGAGTACTTGTTGTTGGAGCTCCATCCGGCCAGGGTGATGCCGTACACGCTGACGGACGTGAGCGCCAGCACCACGAGCACGCTCACGCTGATGTCGGCAATCACGACGCCCCGGGCAAACGGTATCACCGCCGGCACCGTCATCGCGATGACGACCATGAGCACCGGCGCAAGCGAGTGGATGAAGCGCGTGGCCGCGGCCGGCACGATGTCTTCTTTGAAGAGAAACTTTGCCACGTCCGCAAACGGGGTCAGCAGCCCGGCCGGCCCCACCCGGTTGGGCCCGGGGCGATTTTGCATGAGGCCGGACACCCGCCGTTCAGCATAGACCAGCAGGGCGGCTGCCGTGAGCATGCCGTTGATGACGAGGAAGCCAAAGATGGCCGTCCAAACAAGACCCAGATCCATAGAATGCGCTCATTCGCGTACAGAGACAACAGCGGGGTGCTTCGGTATCCGACAACCGCATGCACAGCCCCCTAAGGTACGCTGCTCCCTGCGTTCTTCGCAACCCCTTGGCGGCACAACCCCGCACGGAAACTGTTTCTGCTCTTGTATTACCGGTTTTTTAACACCTGTCGTCCTAACTGCTCGGGCCGGCTTCTGTCCCCTTCGCCGCTACCGTTTCACCACGTCATGCCCTACCGAATGCCTCTCTCCCGTCTCGTCCCTCAGGCCGTGCCCATCCGAGCCTGCTACTGCTTGCTCTTGACGGCCGTTTTGGTAGGCCTGGCCCCGGTGGCCCATGCGCAAGAGGCGAAGCCGGCGCTGCCGGCAGCTGACGGCACGCTGCTCAGCCCGCTCACCTTGCAGTACACGGCCACGATTGAGTCGGCCCGCGGTGGGATGGACCTCACCCTGACCCACACCCTCACCGAAGCCGAGAGCGAAGAAGGGCAGGCGCTGTGGCGCGTGGTGAATGAGACGGAGACGATGATGGGCGCCTCGGTGGACACGTTTGAAGTGGACCGCGAGACGCTGCTTCCCCACCGCCTCTACAGCGCCGCCGCACAGGGCACACTGGAACTCCGCTACAGCCGCACCCGGGTGGCCGGCCGCCTTGATGCCGGGGGGCAGCAGATCCGCATCGACGAGCCATTAGAGGGACCGGTCTTTGGCTACGGCGCTGCGCTGGAGCTGACCATCGCCACACTGGACCTCGCCCCGGGCTTCGATGCGTCGCTCCGCTTCTTCGATCCGCAGCGGCAGGCCGTCACCACCATGCAGCTTACGGTGGAAGAGGCTACCACCACGGACGTCCCCGCGGGCACGTTCGAGACCTGGCGCATGCGCATGGCCCCGGCCGCGGGCGCGGGCAACGAAACGGTCCTCTTCGCTCGGCGGGAAGCGCCCCACTACATCGTGAAGAGTGAAACCTCACTGCCTACCGGTACCGGAACGGGGACGGCCGTGACCGTACTTCAGGAAGGGCTGTAGCACCGCTGTTACGGATGTGATGCACACCTGCAAAGATGCTGGAATCCCTCGTGAGGGGTTGAACGGGGCCGGGTGTAACCGATACTGTAGGTAAGGCACGTACGTACTACAGCGCGGTACCGGTATCTTTTGTACATTCTCTCAGGCCCATGCTCAATGCCCTTCACGCCAGCATCGGGGCCGGCGGCACCTTTGCAGCCTTAATCCTGGGTTTCGTCGTATTTCTGTTTTGGCCCCCTGGCATCGCCCGGCTGGTTACCAGCGACCGCTCTATTTGGACCAAGTCCGTTGGGGTGCTGGCCCTGGGGCTCTTCCCGCCCCTGGTGCTGCTGCTCTGGGGCGCCTGGTGGTTGCGCGCTGCGTTTGTGTGTCCACCCTATGTCGAAAACTGCTCCACCCCCTCTGCCCGGTTTCTGCGCTGGTACCGGGTGCAAACGCAGCGCCTGCTTCGTCGCTCATAGCCTCGTGCTGCGTGGCGTGAGTGGCTCCGGAGCGCTGCCGTGATGCCGGGTTTGACGCACCGGGCCTCTAATACCGCTGCGGTGGGGTGGGGGTGGCCCCGCAAGGCTACAGGCCGGCGTCCCCAGCGTCTGCATCAGGCGCTCAGGCGGTGACGGCAGCCGCGCCGGCCCGCGGCTGCGGCCCGGCCGTCAGGCGGAACTGGCTGATGAGGTCGGTAAGCTCGGCCGTCATGTGGTTCAGATCTTCCGTGGCCTGCGCAATCTGCCCGACGTTTTCAGCGGCTTCGTTCGTAACCGTCGAGATGCCCTCCACGCTGCGGGAGATCTGCTCGCTCGTTACGCTCTGCTCCTGCGTAGCGCTTGCGATCTGCGCGATGCGGTCGGCGGCCACCTCCGCCTCGCGCACCACCTTGGCCAGCGCCGTGCCCGCCTCGCCGGCCAGCGTGCGCCCTTCGTTCACCTCGGCCCGGCCCTTCCGGATGGCCTCGGCCGTCTCGTTGGTCTGCTGCTGAATGCGCTGCACCATGCCGGTCACCTCGGCCGTGGCCCCGATGGTCCGCTCGGCCAGCTTGCGCACCTCATCGGCCACCACCGCAAAGCCGCGGCCGTGCTCGCCGGCCCGCGCGGCTTCGATGGCGGCGTTGAGCGCCAGCAGGTTGGTCTGGTCGGCAATCTCGTCGATGACCTGGATGATCTCGTTGATCTCCTGGCTGGCCTTGCCCAGCTGCTCGACCTCCGCGGCGGAGGAGGCCACCAGCTCGGCCACCTGGCTGATCTTGTCTACGGTCTGGTTGACCACCTCCTGGCCCTCCGTGGCGGCGGCGCGGCTGTTGGCCGCGGCCTCTTCGGTCTGGGAGGCGGCGTCGGCATTCTCCAGAATCGTATGCGACATCTCCTCTACGGCCGCCGCGACCTCGTCGGCCTGGGCCGCCTGCTCCTGCGTGCCGGCGGCCATCGTCTCGCTGGTGGTGCCGATCTGGCGCGAGGCGGCCGAGGTCGCCTGTGCGGCTTCGGCCACGCGCTGCATCATGGCGTTGACGTTCCCCACGGCGCGGTTGAAGCCGGCGTAGAGCTTCCCGAGGGCGTCCGTTCGATCCTCCGGGAGCGTAACCGTGAGGTCGCCATCGGCAAAGTGGTTCATCTCGGCCAGCATGTGTTCGACGCCGGTGGCCAGTTCCTCGCGCTGCGCCTCGGCCTCGCGCTGGGCCGCGTCGGCCTCCCGGGAGGCTGCCTCGGCGTTGGATTGCGCCGCTTCGGCCTGCCCCAGGGCCTGCTGGGCGGCGGCCGTCATCTGGTTGAAGGCGGTGGCCAGCGTGCCGACCTCATCGTCGGCCGCGTACGCCACGGCCACGTCATAGTCGCCGCCCGCGGCCTGCTTCGCCGCGCGCGCCACCCGCCCCACCGGCCCGGCAATCAGCTTGCGGAGCATCAGCGCAAGGACGCCACAAATCATGAACGTAAGCAGGAGCGCAAAGCCCAGGATGGTCCAAAAGATCGTGTTCACGGCGGCGGCCACGTCGGCCTCCGCGACGGCCCCTATCGTCGTATAGCCCCACGCCTCAAACGGGACGGCATGCGTACGAAAGCCGTCCGCCCCTGATGGGCTGTAGGCTGCCTGGATGAGCTCGGGGTCCACCCCTTCAGTCTGGAAGACGACTTCCCCGTCCTTATTCACCACCGCCACGAAGCCTTCTTGCAGGATGCGCGTCCCCGCAATATCGGCTGCGATTTTATCGAGCTCGGAAAGCGGATAGCCCACGTACCAGATGCCCACGATGTCGTCGTTGGCGTTCCGCATGGGCTCGTACCCGGTAAGGTACGGCTGCCCTAAAATCTCGACCAGCCCGTAGTAGGCCTCGCCCTGCATGATGGCCGCGTAGGCGCGGCCTTCCGGGTTGAGTACCGTTGTTACCGCACGGGAGCCGTCGTCCCGCTGCACGTTGGTGCTCACCCGAATGAACGTGTCGCCCTGGCGCGCAAACAGGGTGGCGGTCCCCCCGGCCAGCGCCGTGATGTTGTCCACCAGCTCGTACGCCCCGGTCTGCGGGTTATCGCCGAGGCGGAGGTCCGGCACTGTGGTGTTCTGCAGCGACGTCGCCCCGGCAATCGAAGGCGTACCGAGCGCTTCGGCCTCACTCCAGAGCAGGTCCATGGCCGTGGACACCCGGGTTAGGTACAGGGCATTCGTGGATTCCAGATCCTCGGCGATATTCTCCGCGCGAAGCTGCGCGATCTCGCGGGCGTCGCTCCGCTCGTCCTCAAAAAAGAAATACCGCGCCCCAAACGCGGCGGCGGTTATCACCAGCAGGACGAACAGGGATACGGGGATCAAAAACTTAGCCGTGAGGCTGCTTTGAAGGATGCGAGGAATCATGACGGGTGGATAACAACTGAGCAGTGAAGAGCGGCTACCCTGTCGTTATCGTACATCTTCTTTCCAGGCTTAATCGCCGCACATACGTTCCGCCCCGGCGCCCGTGCCGTGGCCGTCCTCTTCAAGAAGGGACGTGCTGGATTACCAGGTTCACACATCAGGGCCGGCACCCACCCCCCGCGCGGTCGTTTGTACGCACAGTAGTTCGTTATTAGAGACCCCACTCCCGACTCATGCGCTACATCGACACCGCCCCCACGACCGACCCCACCCTAAACCTCGCGATGGAGGAGCACGTGCTGCGATCCTTTCCCGCAGAGGAGGACTACGTGGTGTTCTATGTGAACGAGCCATCTATCATCATCGGGCGCAACCAAAACACCCTGGAGGAGATCAACGCCGCCTACGTAGAGGCTAACGATATCCACGTAGTGCGCCGCATCTCGGGGGGCGGAGCCGTATACCATGACCATGGCAACCTCAACTTCAGCTTCATCACAGACTATGCGATGGAGCGCCTCAACAACTTTCGGCACTTTACACGCCCGGTGATTGAGGCGCTCAACACGCTGGGCGTGCCGGCCGAGCTGCGTGGTCGGAACGACATCGTAGTGGACGGCCGTAAGGTGTCGGGCAATGCGCAATATTCCACGGGTGCGCGCATGTTCAGCCACGGCACGCTCCTGTTCGATAGCAACCTCGGCGAGGTGCAACACGCGCTGGACGTCAAGCAGGGCAAGATTGAGTCGAAGGGCCATAAGTCGGTACGGAGCCGCGTCGCCAACATCGTGGCGTTTCTGGAAGACGAAGGCCTGACGGTGGACGACCTGCGGGCGCATCTGCTGGCGTCGTTTAAGGCCGCGCAAGACGTAACGGTGTACGAGCCCACCGCTGCCGACTGGGCCGCGGCCGAGGAACTGGCCGAGGCGAAGTATCGCACCTGGGCGTGGAATTACGGCGCCTCGCCTGACTTCGACGTGCAGCGCGCCCGGCGCTTTGACATTGGCGAGGTAGACATCCGGCTGAACATCTCTGACGGGCGGATTCAGGAGATTACCATCTTTGGCGACTTCTTGGGGCATGCCGACGTGGCGGTGCTTGAGGAGCAGCTCCAGGGGGCTCCCTACCGGCTGGACGCCCTCACGGCAGCCCTCGACGACACGGACGTGCCCTCGTACTTTGGCGGACTCTCGCAGCAGGACTTTCTCCAGCTGCTCTACGCCCGTGACGAGGCCGACGTATAGCCACAGGGTGGCCTCGCGGCCCATGCAACAGTTCAACTTCAACAGTCGGCTACACGCGGTGCGCCTTCCACAAATTCGTACGGGGCGTCTACGGCCTCTACGGCAGCCAGCAGGTACGGAAAGGTAAGCACCTGCTGCACCATGCACGACGGGCCGGGGGTGACTTCGCGTACCGTCAGCTCTACAACGCCGCGGTCTTCGTTATGAACAGCGCGCGCAAGCTCCACGCGGTAGCCACCGGTTGGGCGCTGCCCCAGGCTGGCAAACGCGACCACGCGCTCGTCAAAATTGATGGACGGCGGCGCTGGCACCTCGCTCCGGTGGCTGTAGAGCGCGTTCCAGCGCGCCTCCAGCGCGCCCGCATCGGTGATGACATCCCGGCGCTCCTCCGCCACCGCGCCCATGGCGCCTGCGTCAATGGCTTCAATCGACAGCTCGTCGTCCATCAGAACCTCAGCGGTCAGGGATGTGGGCGTTTCATCTGGTGATGTCCCCTCGCCTTCACACGCCGGGGCCAGCACGAGGCACAGGGCAAGCAAAGCAGCAGCGCGCATGGCAGCAGGGGAACGGTGGAGGGGCAAACATCATCAGCGGTAATACAGCGGCGAGAGGGCGGTGTTTTCTCCGCCCTTGCCGCCTGCTGCCGCCCTGCATAGCGAAAGCCGCCCCCCGGTGCCTACGGGAGACGGCTCGCTGCTACGGGGAGGGTGCTGCTGCGTTAGACGGCTGTTGTTAACAATCTTGCGGCTGTGGGTCCGCTACATCGAAGGCATACGACGCGCCTTCCACCGCATCGACGGTCGCTACGGTGTAGGGGAACGTAAGGATTTGGATGGCCGCACAGTCTTCGGCAGGGACGCGCTCCGTAACCTCCACCATGATCTCGTTCTGGTCTGGCATATACCGGGCCTCCGTAATGGCCACCGCGTACCCGCCGGTCAGACGTTGGCCGAGGGACGCAAACACCACGTGCGTCTCGTCAAAATTGATTTCCGGGCGCTCCGGGACCTCGGTGCGATGGCTAAAGAGGTCCTCCCAGAGCTCGGCAAAGGCCGCTTCATCCCGGATCACGTCGAAGCTACGGTTCGTCAGGAAGCTATGCGTGCCCTGCGCAAAGTTGTCCGCGTCGATCTGGTCGGTGGAGTCCTCAGGGGCGAGGGTATTTACCGCAAGCTGGACGTCTTCAATGGCGGGGGGATCGTCTATTACGCTATCACATGCCGTGAACAGCAGAAGGGCTGCAGCGAGCGCCAGCGATACGGTGCCGATGCGATATAACATAACAGGAAGGGTTCTGCGTAGGAAATAGTGAAGTCTGCAGTGTCTCGTCCCAGCGAGAGCCGTGCGGTTCCGCTTGCCCGTACAGATGCTACACGGATAGCACGAGGTAACGGTCGGTGTATGACCGTCAATCACGCATGATACACGTGCGCCGCCTGCTTCCCCTATCAGCGGCGCCGACACAGCGACGCCGGCACAGCAGCGCAGACAGAAAACGCGCCAGCAGGAAAGCCCACTGACGCGTTGAAGGTACTACTTGGTGGTCCTGTACAGGGCCCCACATCAACTAAACTGAGGATCGACCTCGGTGTGGGCGATGTGGTTGATGTAGTTGCTCATCGTTTTGATGCCAATGAGCGTGATGATCTCGTAGAGCTCGCCCCGGGATACGCCTTCGGTTTCGAGGGCGCTCAGGTCAGCATCGCCAAGCCAGCCGCGCTTGCCCAGCACACGCTTCGTCGCGCGCGCAAGCGCCCGCTGCCGGTCGTCGGTAGGCAAGCCGCCCTCCACGAGAGTGCGGATGGTGCCGTCGTCCAGCCCGGCGCCCTTACCGGCGGCGGCATGCGCCTTAGTGCAGTAGTGGCAGTCGTTGTAGCCCGAGATCGTCAGAATGACCACCTGCTGCTCAGCCGGCGACAGGAGGCCCTCTGCTTCAACGGCCCCGTTGGATGCCAGGTAGGTTGCGGCGACCGCCGGGTTGTGGGTCGCCATCTCATCTATCAGGTTGGGCACAAAGCCAAAGGCCTGCTTGGCTTGCTGACGAACATCGGTTGCTTTGCCGTTCGTTGTGGTGGTAGCCATGGGATTGCCGTCTAAAATTCAGAAGGAATGAAACGCTGGGATGACTCCCGCGCGCATCCATTCTGTGTGGCGGTCCCACGGGCTGTTACAGGCTACGGTGTGATCATCGTGTCCCGTACATCACGGTTGCGGGCCAGTTGCCGGTCGTTTACCGGTAGTTTCGGAAGAGATCGTCGTCGTCCTCGTCGTCAAAGTCGTCATCGTCCATTGAGCCAAGCGACGAGAGCACCGAGCCCATGATATCGGAATAGGCCGCCCCGCCGACCTCCAGGAAGTCCTTCCCGATGAGCGAGTTTTGGTGCAGGGCCTCCAGCACAAACTCCATGGTGGTGGCGGTCTCTTCTGGCGTGCCGGGTGCCGCGTGCTCCTTCACCACCGCGCGCAGCCCATCTACCTGGTCCAGCCGCTTGGCGTATTCGGTAAAGGAAAGGTCGGGCACGAGGTTGACGTGGTTACCCTTCGAGAACCAGTTCAGCACGTCCTTAAAGGCCTGCCGGCCATCGTCTTTCTCAGCGGGGTCGGGGAAGTAGTCGGTAAAGACCGCCCGGACGGCCCGCCCGATGAGCATGCGCGCCACGTTGCGCGGGCCTTCCTGCTCGCCTTCGTACACGAGCTCGACCTTCCCTGTGATGGCGGGCTCTACGTGGATGAGGTCTGCCACGCGTACGGTGGTTTCGTCTTCGCCGTGCAGCAGTGCCCGGCGCTCCGCCGCCGAGATCAGGTCTTCGAGGGCCGTACGCGTCATCCGCGCTGAGACGCCACTCTTCTGGTCGATGTACTCACTTTCCCGCGCCTCAAAGGCAATCTGCTCGATGACCTCCCGGAAGAAGTGAGGAATACGAACCGTGACGCTTTCCTCCTCCGTGCCGTTGCGGTCCTGCCAGGCTTCTTGCTTGGTGATGGCAATCCCTACGTCCACCGTACGTGGGTAGTGCGTGAGGATCTGGCTGTCGATGCGGTCTTTGAGCGGCGTGATGAGGTTGCCGCGATGCGTGTAGTCCTCGGGGTTGGCCGAGAAGACCATCATCAGGTCCAGCGGGAAGCGGATGTTGAAGCCGCGGATCTGGATGTCCTGCTCCTCCATAATGTTGAGCAGGCCCACTTGGATGCGCGGCTGCAGGTCGGGCAGCTCGTTGATGGCAAAGATGCCGCGGTGCGTGCGCGGGATGATGCCGAAGTGGATGACCTCCTCATCGGCGTACGAAAGCCGTTTGCTGGCCGCCTTGATGGGGTCGATGTCACCGATGAGGTCGGCGATAGACGTATCCGGGGTCGCCAGCTTCTCGCCGTAGCGGGCCGAGCGGTGGCGCCAGGCGATGGGCGTGTCGTCGCCGTGTTCATCCACCAGGTCCCGGCCGTGCTTGGAGATGGGCGCAAACGGGTCGTCGTTAAGCTCGCTGCCCTCAATGACGGGCACGAACTCATCCAACAGCTTGGGCAGCAGGCGGATGATACGGCTTTTGGCCTGCCCGCGGAGTCCCAGCAGGATCATATCGTGCCGGCCCAGGATCGCGTTTTGGATCTGGGGGATGACGCTATCGTCGTAGCCGATGATGCCGTCAAAAATGCGCTCCCCGTTGCGGAGGGCTGCAATGAGGTTCTGCCGCATTTCGTCTTTAACAGGGCGCGGCCGGTATCCGGCGTCCTTCAGCGCGCCCAGGGTGCGAAGGTCCGTCAGTTGCTGGCTCATACCACACGCTGCTCGTGAAGAGAAAGTAGGTGGTAGGCACGCAGCCTCTATGGCGCGGTTCCTACGCGGGGCCGCTCGGGAGTTGAAGGGGCTGTTACCTCTGTGGGATACCATCGCGGTAACGACAAGCACCGCATACCACAGGAGCCTTCATGTGGTATCGCACCTCTGCTCCGGAAATGGTCATCTGCGGTCTTCCGTGCGCACCTCTCATGCTCATCAAACTGTTGGCTTACAGGCTTCTCATGGAGCTCTCGCGAAATATTGCGCCCGAATAGTTAGCCCGGTTACCCCCACCGCCCGAACGTCTTGTGCGTGACCGAGTCGCCGTGCCGTTGTATGCAAGTGTATTCTGTTAGGCTTCAAGTCTGACGGCTTGGGGGTAAGCCTCTTAACACCGGAAAGCCCAGGACTTCAGACCGGAGAAGGGCACTCGCCACAGAAGAGCTTGAGCTCCACAACGCGTAGTCAAGCGGCCTCTTTCCGTAACCGACCCATATGCTCCTGTACGCCAGGGATAAATCCTGGCGTTCTACTGGATATCTCCCCCCTGCCAGTTCCCGTTACGTTTGCTCCCCTGCGTCGTCGGCCTTGGATGCTCGTCTGTGCCTTTGGGTCGCTCCTCCGAAGGGGCAAGGCGGGCTTCCGCCGCTTTTAGCCGCCTGCCACAGTGAGGCTACAAGGTCGCGCCGAAAGCCGTGCCTGCTGTAAGAAAAGCATCAATTAGCGGCTCCGGTAGGTTCGCCGCAGATATAAGAATGCTCCCGCCAGGCCTACTATGGCGACCGTGAGGCCGCCAACAAGCCATTCCGATGGTAGGAGTTCAATATTGAGTTGAGGCCAGACGACGCGCTTCGGAAAAATATGTGCTTCGATGTCCCCTGCAAGGAACCGGATGGTCTTTTCGCGCCCCGAGGGAACTGACGCCAGCGCCTGCCAGCCATCGTGATCACCGCGGACGACCTCGACGAGGTGTGACTGGGGCAGGTCGGCAGCCACGTCGCGGGCATATGTTGGCGGGGTAAACCCGTCCAGGGTGGACGCGAGCAGCAGCACCGGGTGTTTGCCTTGCGGTATCGCACGCTTACGCGGCGGCAGCGTGGGTACGTTGAGTGCCGCGCACGTTGCCCGCAGGTCTGCATCCACGATTTCTGATCCGAAAATGAAAGCCTCGTCGTTGGCCGGTACGTCTGTACCGGCTGACCCACAATCCACCAGAAAAGACATGAGATTTAAGGAGAGGCCTCCCGTTCGCACGCGGTCGACCAGCTGGGCGCGTGCCGTTAGGACCTCGGAGTGGCGCCCGATTTTAAGGGCAGCCATCAGGCGAGCCGCCGTGCGAATGCCGTCGCGGTACCCCTTCAACCCGTCGCTCGACCACAACATGACTTTGAGATCATATGCGCCGAAGGCAACAGCGCCAAAGCCGTCAACGTCCGAGCGTATGGGTTCTCGGTTGAGCTGGGCAAGCCGGGTCTCAAGAGCCTGTTTGAAGTCGCCAAGCAGCAAACGCATTTGCCAGGACGACGCTACGGCATCAGCTACCCGCTGCAGATGACCGGCAATTAGGGCCGGGTCGTCGAGCGTGTGGTTAGGCCCTTCCACGCCGTAGAAAACAGCGCGGTGGACTCGCTCGGGGTGTTCGCGCATGACGGTGAGGCCAAGCTGTGAGCCAAAGCTGCCGCCCATCAGATTGATCGTTTCGTATCCAAGAGCGTCTGCCACATGGTCAATGTCCGCGTCCATCTGCAAAATGTCGAAGGCCGCGAGGGGGACGTCTTTGGCAGCAAAGCGCTCCTGGCACTCCACGATCGAATCCGCAATGAGCGCGGTGTACCGTTCCTCATGGAGCGGTTCGCTGAGCGCCAGTTGCGCTTGAACCGTGCACGTGAGCGGCGTACCTGAGGTGTCAGACCCGCGTTGCTCGACAAGCACCACATCACTTTGCTCGAGCATCGCGTCGAGCCAGCTATTGAAGCTGGCCTCATTCGTTAGATCATCAAGGTAGGTATTGCCAGGCCCCCCTGCGAGTAAAAACACGGGAGGACTCGGTTCTGCTGCCGCAGTGCGTAGGCGCAGAATGGGTAGTTCAAAGGTGCCATTGCCGGGACGCTCATGGAACCAGGGCACGGCAATCGTGCCGCGGTCAACGTGGCGTTCACCTGCTGCGGTCGTTATCGCGTGCTTGGAAAGCGGGATGGCTGTGGCGGGTCTGTGGGCTCCCAGCAGGGCCAACAGGAGCAAAACGAGGGTCCCGCTCAAACCCGAGCGCGCGGCAGGCAGAAGCGTTTTCTGTCTGAACATGGAAAGCACAGCATATTGGATTATGCACATTAGGCGCGACGTACACCGTTGCGTCCACAACCGTGGGTTTTCAGCCCCCCGCTTCTTCGGATTAACGGCCACCGGGGCCGATGTCTTACCCTCGGAAGAACGGCGCTCTTGCACGGTGTGCCGGCACGGTGCGCTCGGCCAGGCGGCTGAGCGCTTGGGCACCCAAAATAGCAGCGCTCGCATCACATGTGCGGTGCCCACATACGGGTGGGGGCTCCATACAGCACAGGGAATCCACACTGGTGCGTGAAGCAGGCACGGCAGTGCGATGCAAGACCGTTGGGGTTACGCGGCATGGAGGATTGAGGGAATAAAGGCGTGTCAGGTTCTCTCACGATGCCATGCCCGGCGGCAGCGTGGCGCCTTCGGGAAGGCCGGCATCCTGGCGCTGCGCCTTCGCGATCTGTTTCTGGCGCTCGGCTTGAAAAGCGCGCCACACCATCCACAGCCATGCCAGGATGCAGCCTATCGTAGCCCCTATGAACGCACCTATCACCCACCATACCTCGCTCGGGGTGTCAGGCCAGGAGGGCACGGGCAGGGCGGCTTCCGGAGCAGCAGGCGCGGTGAACGGAGCAATGTACGTCTCACCGGCATGGGTTGTCAGGTGGAGGTGCAGGCTATCGCCCGGGGCAGCAGAAATCGCAGCAGACGGCGCGCGGGCAGCGCCCGTCAAGCGGATGGTGGTGCCGTCTGTGTTCACCACCGCAACCGTGCGCAGGTTGGGTAGGCCGGTGCCACGAAACCGGGCCGTGAGGGTGGCTTCTTCGGCTGCCCGACAGGGCGCTTGGCACCGCATGTCCACCTGAAACGGTCCCGGATTGAGCGTGGCAACTTCCGTTTCGGGGCCGCGTTGCGGCGCGCGGTCTTGTATGCCGGCGACGGTGCCAATGCTGACGACCACAAAGTAGGCCAGCGTGATAGCCGTAGCCCCGATTGCCCCACGGAGCATGGGCACAGGGCCGAAGCCCTCCACATCGGCGAGCGCGGCCGGCCGGTCTCCCCCTGCCCCTCCGGGGCGACGCGAGCGCGGCTGCGAGCGCACGACCCACAGGTAGGTGCCCGATAAAATAGAGAACGACAGCATCAGCCCAAGCACGCACCACAGCACTTTAGTCCAAAACCCGCCGAAGTAGCCAAAGTGTAGGGGGTCGGCGGCGTCCGTGATGAAGGGCGCCGCGCCAAGGTCGCTGGTCTGTTGTACGCCCAGCACCTCGCCAGTGAACGGGTGCACATGCACCTTGTCGGCGCGATCGCGCGTGAGGATGTTGCCTGCCTGACCGTCCACATACACAGCCTCGCTCGGGGAGCGAGGCATGCGCACGGAGTGCACCGTGAGGCCGGGGAGCGCGTCCTTGGCAGCGCGCACGTACGCACCGACGGGCAAGAGGTCCGGCTGCGGACCAAACGCCGGCAGCGTAGCCTCCTCGACGTGCGGCAGCGGCTCGGGCAGCAGCGTGTCGTACTCATCGGCTGCCAGAAATCCGACCTCCACAAAGTAGAACACGCTGGTCAGCGCGATGAGCAGCGTAAAGAGCAACCCCCAGATGCCCGCGCCCTTGTGCAGATCCGACCACCGGAGGCGCGGCCCTCGGTTCCACCGGAGCGTGAGCATTTGCTTGATCCAGCCTTTGTAAAAGAACCACCCGGCAAGGGCTGAGATCAAGAGTGGCAGCCCCATCAGCGTAACGAGCACAAGGCCACGGTCCCCATCAAACAGCCGGCGATGGAAGGTGCGGAAGAAGCGCTGCGTGTTGAAGAAGCTGGTATCGCCCTGTAGCTCACCGGTATACGGATTCAGGTAAACCTTGCGCGTCTCGCCGGTAGGCACCGCCACGTACGCTACGGCGGCTGTATTACTCTGCATAGACACGTAGGCCGACCCCGGTGCATAGATTCCCAGGTTTTGCCCGTCAGGAAAGGCCTCGGCCACGGTTTCGTGCATGGCGGTCCAGTCGATGGGCGCATCTTGCGGCTCTACCTGTTGCGCAGGATTGATCCAGCTGTCAATCTCGTACGACAGCGTCGCGACAGTGCCCGACAGGCAGATCACGAAAAGCAGCAAGCCGAAGTTGAGCCCAATCCAGCCATGCAGGCGAAAGAGTGTTTTGCGCCAGTTACCAGGCCAGTTCATGGGGTCGCGTAGTCGGTTCATCTGTGCGCAGGACGTAGCCCGCGGCCGCGCCGCAGCCCAAAGGCGTGCGGGGACGATTGGCAACGGAAGCCCCCCTAATCGACTAATATTAAGGCTGCGACCGGGAAGCCAGCTCCTGGCTCGGTATCAATGGCAACGGCCGTGATGATGCGGCCGGGCGACAGGGCGCCCCCTCCTTCCGTACCTACAGGAAGCTGCAGCGGGCCCGCTGCCGTCGGCACCGTCAGGATGCGCCCCTCGGCAGGCACGGTGCGCACATCGAAGCTGCCGCGTGGAGATGTAGGCAGGGTTTCCGAAAAAGGAACGGCGGCGGCCAGTTGGTTTTCTTCGGCCGGTTCTTCGCCCGGTGCAACCCAGAACACATCGATAGCAGGGGCCCCTGCTGCCGCATGCACGAGCCGGAGTCCAACCTCGTCGCTTGCGACCTCGGGCAGGTCGTCGCGAATAACGAACACCTGTGGCGTATCGCGCCCTGTTTCCTCGCCAGCTGCGATGCCTCCTGCCACGATGACGAGGAACGGCTCTCCCGCTTCAAATTGTGACCCGTCAATCGTAGCCAGAAGGTCTCCCGCATCATTTCTGATCTCGATGCCCCCCGCAATGGGCACGTCCAGTGGCCTCGTCACAGTGGGATTGACGTTAGGGCGCCGGTTGAAGGTGACGCCGGTAATCACCTCCTCACCACCGGCCAGAACCGTGAGATCTCCGGCATCTGCCGAGGCGTGCATGAAGCGAAGCTGGGCGGTGACAGGTTCGTCGTTGCTTCCCGTGCTGTCGCATGCGGTCAGCACGAGGCCCACCGCCAAAAAGAGACTCAGCAAAAGCGCAAGATGCACCGTACGTACGAGGCGAAAATTCATTGACTTGGGGGATGAGCTATGAAAAAAGAGATCCGGTGGTGCTGCTCCAGGCGGGGGTTAAAAAAGAGTGACCGCCAGTTCAGCCCCAAAGAGGCGAGGGCGCGGCGATACTTGAAGGCCACTGAGCGATAGCGAGGACGCACGAATACCGACGAAGTACTCGTTGGCGAACGCGTTTTCCGCATAGACTCGCACGCGAGCACGGTCGGTCTGAAGACCGAGCGACAGATCGACCACGGCATGACCTGGCACGCGAAATGGCGCCCGCGCGGCAATGTCCTCGTACCGCTCGCCCGTGTAGGCAACAGCCCCCCGAATAAAGCCGCGGAGCCGTTCACTGAACGAATGGTCGTATCGCAAAAACCCGCTGGCTGTCCACTCGGGGGCACGGGGTAGCGGGCCTCCCGAAAGATCGCGTTCTGCTCCCTCCACATTGGCTGCAGGAAACGAATCGAAGGTTGCGTCGAGTAGGCCCAGGCTGCCCCCCACCTCAATCCCGTTAACCGGTATCGCCCGGGCCTCCAGCTCCGCGCCAAAGCTGCTGGCTTCGGCCGCGTTCTGCGTCTCGAAGATGGGGGTGCCGGTCGAAACGTCAACTGAGTTGACCTGCAAATCCGACCAGTCCATGTAGAAGAGGCTCGCATCGAGCCGCAGCCTTCGGTTCCAGCCGTTGCTTTTCAGTCCCAGCTCGTAGTTCCAAAGAGTTTCCTCGTCGAATGTGGGATCGCCCTGCACCTGATTTTCCTTGAAGCCGCCCGCCTTGTAGCCCCGGGCTATCGCGGCAAACACGTTGGTTGATTCCGTCAGGCGGTAGGTAAGGGCAAGGCGTGGGGAGACGTCCTGAAAGGACACCGATCCGCTGTTTTCCCGCTCGACGAACGCCCCCGGAAACGCCGGGTTGTCGGGATTGGTGGAGAGCGCAAACGTCTCCCCGTCAGTTTCGCTGCGCACGTCGTCGTATGTGTAGCGAAGGCCCAATAGTACGTTGAGCCGCTCATTCCAGAGCTTCCGCTCCACCTCTCCGAATAAGCCAACAGATTCGGTCGTGCGGCGTGTTCGCGTCTGGTCGAAGCGGAAGGGCGGTGCCGCCGACAGGAAGGGGGCCAGCGGAAAGTCGCGCCCGAAGAAGCGGTTGATGAAAAACTGCGTTTCATCGTCAGTATAGGTGGCACCTACAAGCCAAGTCGCTGCGTCGTCTCGACGCGACTGTACCCGCACCTCCTGGCTCAGGGCCGTCAGGGTCTCCTCCACATCACCCGTGATGATGTCTCGTGCGGTGTTGTCCTCCTCGCCCAATGTCGCTGACGAGCTCTCGATCCAGCCGCTCTGCGCGATGACTGAAAACGCATCGAAGTGATACGCTACCCGCCCCGTTAGAGTCGTTGTGGACAGACGCGACCGGAACGCAGCGTCGGTGCTGATGCGTGCGTTGTTTGCGGGAAAAACCCCCTGGCCTTCCCGAACGCCACCCGGCTCGCCAAGGGCCTCCAGAATCGATTCGAGCGCTGGGTTAACCGCTGCAGAAGGCACCATCGTGCGGTAGCCCTGGTCGAAGGTGTTGTGCGATACCGAGGCATCGATGATCAGCCGTTGGAGTGGTTGGTATCGCAGCTTGCTCCGGAGGCCCCACGCCTCGTGGCTGTTCGTGTTGTTCGCCAAGCCGATGTCGTCGATGAATCCGTCGGACTGCTCATAAAACCCAGTGGTGCGGAGCGCGAGCCCGTCAGCCAGGGGTAGGTTCACCATAGCGCTTCCCTGCTGAGTGCCGAACCGCTCTACGCCACCCTCTATCGTGGCGGCTACCTGGTGGTGAGGCTTTGCCGTGGTAATGTTCACCGCTCCAGCGATAGCGTTTCGCCCGAAGTGTGTACCCTGTGGCCCGCGCAGTATTTCGATGCGCGCTATGTCGAGAAGCGCTGGGTTGATCGCGATGTCTGAGGATGACGGCGTTACGTTGAGGCCATCCACATACACGCCGTAGGCGTTGCTTTGGCCTCCAAGGTTGCTCACGCCCCGGATGGTGATATCGGACTCGGAGCGCCGCCCAGTGCTGGCGAAGGTCAGGTTGGGGGTAAGCGCTGCGTAATCCTCAACACTCGACACCCGGCTCTCTTCCAGATCCGCCGCCGTGAGGGCCGTCACGGCAATGGGGACTTCCGAGAGGCGCTGGCGGCGGGTTTGAGCGGTGACGACGACCTCCTCGATCTCTACCACCGCCGGCTCGAGCGCAAAGCGGATGGTGTGCGTTCGGCCGGCTTCCAGCATGATGGTTTTCTCCGCTGCCTGATACCCGACGAACTGCGCCGTTACCCGGGCCGGACCGGGCGCAAGCCTACCGATCTCGAAGCGGCCGTCCGTGTCGGTCGATGTCCCCTTCGTGCCGTCTTCGTTCTGCACCACCACGTTTGCTCCGGGCAAGGCACGCTCTTCTTCATCTACGACGCTCCCGGAAAGTACAGACGTCTGTGCGGTCACATCCTGCCCAGCGCCTCCTCCGACAGCGCCAAGGGCGCAGAGCAGGACAAACACACAGGCAACCAGGCGTGCAGCGGGGCTTGGCTTCGTGGGAAACGCTGGCGGTCGGGGCATGGGCAAAGGTACGTCAGGGTACACAGACGGCACGACTCACCTACTACCGGCGCGTGGCTGCTGCCATCTTCTCAAAATCGAGCCCTTCGAACGTGAAAGACTGCGCCTCAACTAACGGTGCACCGTGCGCATCGCGCCAGCTTTTGTGAAAGGCCAACTCCGTCTCGTCCGGCGGGCGCACGTCAAACGTGACGGTATATGAATCGGTCGTTTCGCCGGGCAGTGACACGTTGCGGGCGTAGTGCATGGCGTCGCCAAGCGTGATGTGCGGGATGAGCGCAAGCGTCTGCGCGGCCCCAGTGGCCTCGTTAGTGACCGTTGCGAAGAAGTGAAGATATCCCACGAATCCCCCACGCACCACTCCCTCCGGTACCGCCACCGATGGGGCTTCCGCCCACGTGGCCAACACCTCCAAGTGGATATCGGTCTTCTCTTCAGCCAGGTTCTGGTCGTACGGCGTCACATCGTCTTTGGGGGCCGCTTCAAACACGAGGTGAATGCCGGGAGCGATCACGTCCTCTCCAATCACCATCTCCTGAGCCTGCGCGGGCGCGCCAGCGAGCACCAGTGAAAAGGCACTCAACAACGCGGCTAATACCTTAAACGCACCCGAGGGGCAGTTGCCGGGTGAGCCCGTACCCGGGAGATGGGGAATGAGATGCATGACCTTATCCTTACTTAGACTGAATATAAATTGCAAACATAACAACGCCCCCTGCGATAGAACATGCAACCAGCGTCCGGTGAAGGGTTTGTGAAAGGCAGGCGGCCCGAAACGAGCGCCCGCATACGAGGCAAGGCCAACCGCACGGCGCGGGGTGTCACCAAGGCCTCACGATGGAGCCGCGTGACGACCCGATGAAGCACCACAGGACGTGCGAACTGGGTAACGCATCTGCTGTAGGAGGGGCGCCATGGGGGAAGCCGCGTGCCTGCGGTGTAGTGTTGCGCACTGCTTCCCTATCTTCTATTCGTTTTTCGCTTTTGTACCTATGCTCCCTCGCCCCAACGCT
>JAAAOI010000038.1 GCA_009908945.1 Bacteroidota bacterium | reverse complement strand
GTACGTGCGGACTGAGCAGTGGACCCCGGGCCCCAAAATCATCCGGCGCTCCACTGCACTCTATGAGCACACCCCGCCCAACGAGCGGACGCTGGTGCAGATCGTGGATAGCCTTGGCACGTTCGCTCCCGACCGCATGCCGGGCTTTCTGAGTGGAGGCGACCGCCCCCTGGAGGTATTGCCCTCGTTTGTCTTGCCAGAGGACCCGGCCTACCTCGAGCCCCGGCATGCGGAGGCGTTTACCTATACGATGCGCCCCGACACTACCTGGCTTGGGCATCCCTTGCGCGTGATGGAGATAACTGCACGTCCGGGGGTGGGCGATGACCAAGCAATCCGCGCGGTGCGGTTTTACGTGCATGCCGAAAGCGGGGAGTTGACCAAGCTGTTTTTGCAGCGGCAGGATCAGGGGCTCCTGTTTGGCGAGCACACAACCCTCGATGTGAGCATCCGGCCGCATGGCGAGGCCTGGGTGCCGGCACTGCTGCGCGCCCACACCAACGTGGGTACCCTCCTCCGCCCGACGCAGGTGTTTCGCACGGTGATCGCACTGTATGGGTACGCCGACGCGGGTGCCCGCGCCGGACGCGCTACCGCTCCAACAGAGGCGCGACAAGTGGGTGCGTCGCCAGCGTTTTCAGATCCTCATCGTGAACTACGCCGGAAGCGTGCAAAGCCCCCCGCTCCAACCCTTGGTGCAGGATGAAGGCAGCGTCGGCTGTGCGGTCGGTGCGCATAAATACGCGCGCCAGTTGCTGGTATGGCGCTGCGCGGTACGGCTGGCAGCGGAGGGCCACCCGAGCCAGGGCCTCCGCGTGATCATAGTGCTCCAGCTGCAGGGCGCTCCAGGACAGCCGCAGCGGATGAGGACAGGCATCAGCGACCACTGCCATGGCCGCTTCCAGCGCTTTCACCGCCCGGGCCCGGTCGCCTACCTGGCGAGCCGCTTCGACAAGGGTGGCGTAGGTTGCCATGTCAGGGCCGGCCAACTGAAGGGCCCGCTCCGCGTCCGCTATGGCTTGCCGCGGGGCTTGCAGGGCCAGGTGCGCACGCGCCCGGAGGTGCAGCGCTTCGGCGTGGTCTGGGGCCAGGGCCAGCACCCGGTTTAGTCGCGTCCGTGCCTCCCGCAGACTGGCGCCGCTTCGCATGGCCATCTGGGCGCGCTGCAATTGAATGTCTATCATACGAGCAGAGTCCGAGCGCGCCTCGGCCTGCCCCTGGCTGAACGCTGGCCGGCCGCCCCAGGAGAACAGAAGGAGCAAAAGAATCACGCCTCGGCTCAGGCGAGGCGCAGGTAAGTGATGTCGCCAGTGCGCCACGGGGGAACCGCCGGTTACGGACCAGGGAAAGCTACGGTAGCAACCACCAGCCCGAACAATTATTGTACCACCGCAGCACCTAAGCGCCGGCGGCACCTATCAGCGTGGCCACCGTTTGGGGCAATCCACACTGCCGTTTGCTTTTGCATACATCCTTTCTCTGGTGCCGCTGCATGGCCACTCCCGCTCTTGTCCGCCGCACGCGGACGCATCTGTCCACCCGCCGGCTGGGCCATCCCCTCCGGGGCACCGCGCAGGTCGACTCGACCAACCGGGCCTTGCGCGATTGGGCGGCGGAGGGCGCTCCTGAGGGCAGCGCCTTTCTTACCGAATACCAGGAGGCCGGCCGCGGACGGCTCGGGCGGCGATGGGCGGCCGCGCCCGGCGTCAACCTGATGGTGTCCGTGCTCCTGCGCCCAGCGGATGATACACACCTGACCCTGCTCCCGCTTGTGGTAGCGCTGGGCGTGTCCGATGCGCTGCGGGCTACGTGCGGACCTACGGCCGGGCACCTCAAATGGCCCAACGACCTGTACTGCGGGGTAGCCAAAGTAGGCGGGGTGCTGCTGGAGACTGCCGCCGGCTCAGGCCCTGCCCCCGCCATCATCGCTGGCATTGGGCTGAATGTGAATCAGCAAGCGTTTCCTCCGGCGCTGCAGGAAAAGGCCACCTCGTTGCTGCTGCATAGCGGGCAGCGTGTAGACCGCGCCGCCCTGCTCGCCCGGATCCTCACTGCCATGGAAGCGCGCTACGCACAGTGGGAGCGCGGGGCCATCGGTGCGCTGCGCGAAACGGCGGAGGAGCGGATGGTCCACCAAGGCGAGACCGTGACGCTGCACCCGACCACCCAGGCCGCCCCTATCACCGGGCGGGTGCTCGGCCTCAGCCCTGCCGGCGGGCTTCGCCTGGCTACGGCTACGGGCACGCAGGTGGTGTTTGCGGGCGACGTATCCTCGCAGCCGTCGTTCTCCTGACCTCACCTGCTCTACTGCCGTGCGTCTCGTGCTGGACATCGGAAATACCGCCCTGAAGATCGGCTGCTTCGCGCACGGCGCGGCGGCCGTCCTGCGCCGCGTCAACGCCCCCGCCTGGGCGCCACGGGCAGAGGCGCTGCGGGCGATCATCGCGCAGCATCCCATCGATGCTGCGGCTATCGTGTCGGTGGTGCCGGCCCACACGCCACAGGCGGCTGCGCTGCTCGCAGAGCATGGGCTGAACGACGTGCTGGTGGTGGGGCCGGAGGCACCCCTCCCCTTCGCCATGGGGTATGCCACGCCTGCCACCCTGGGCACCGACCGGCTGGCCGCGGCAGCGGGCGCCTGGACGCGCTGGCATGCATCGGCCACGACGATGCTGGTCGTCGATGCCGGCACCGCCCTCACCTACGACGTCATCGCTGATGGGGTGTACCGAGGCGGCGCCATCGCACCCGGGCCGGTGCTCCTACAGCAGGCGCTTCATCAGGGGACGGCCCAGCTTCCTGACGTGCCTGGGGAAGCGCCTGCACACGTCATCGGCGCGAGCACCCGTGAAGCCATCCGGTCCGGCCTGTATCATCAGTTCATCGACAGCGTTCGTGGGATGGTGGGCCGCCTCAAACGCGCCACCCCCGGCCCGCACGTGGTGATCGCAACCGGGGGCTGGGGCGCTATGCTGCAGACGTCCCTGTCCCCTATCGAGCACTACGCCCCGCACCTCGTCCTGGAAGGCGGCCTGGCCCTCCTGGAGCAGGCCCAGGCATCCCCCCCGTAACTCCGTCCTAAGCGTTTGAGGGCTGGTTGTCCAGCCGAAATCGCGCCGCATACGGGACGGTGTGCAAGACCTCACCCTCGCGCACCTGCTGCTGTATGGTCTGCCAGTACGCAGCGGTGAACAGGTCCGCGTGGTGCGCTTCGAAGACGTCCATCAACGGATCGGGCAGCCCCAGGAACCGCTTAAACTCTTCTGGAAAGATGTCGTGCTCGCCCACGTGGAACCATGGCTCTGGTGCCATCGCCTGCTCGTACGTCTGGGGCTCGGGCAGCTCCTTGAACACGCAGGTCGTCAGCAGGCTGAGTTCGTCGTAATCGTAAAAGACCACCCGGCCGTGCCGCGTCACGCCAAAGTTTTTGAGGAAGAGGTCACCCGGAAAGATGTTGGAGGCGGCGAGGTCTTTGAGGGCCTGCCCGTAGTCGATAACGGCCTGCCGGGCCGAGGCGTCTCCCGCCTCGCGCACGTAGATGTCGAGCGGGATGACGCGGCGCTCAATGTACGCATGGTCCACCACGACACGGTCGCCCTCCTCCCACACCGTATTGCTGGCATCTTCCTCCAGCTCCGCCAGCAATTCGGTCCCGAAGCGCTCCTTGGCAAACTGCAGATGCTCAAAGGCCTGCGCGTCAACCAGCCGCCCCGCCCGCTCCCGTCGGAAGACCAGTTTGTATTTGTCAAGGACTTCTTGCCGCGTCGACTCTTTGGGATAGTCGAACTGGTCCTTGATGACTTTAAACACGAGATCGTAGTTGGGCATCGTGAAGACCGTCATGACCATGCCGCGCTGCCCCCGGGCCCGCGTAAACCGCTCCTCGGTGAGCGCCAGGTGCGAGATCAGGTCGCGGTACAGCTCGGTTTTGCCATGCTTGTTGTACCCTGTTGAGATGTACAGCTCGGCTACGCGCTTACGGGGCAGAATGGTTTTCAGGAAACGGATCAGGTCATACGGTCGGTCAACGTCGATATGGAAGTAGGACCGGGCGAAGCTAAACAGGATGCTAACCGGGTCCTCCTCCAGGAGTACGGCGTCAATGCGCACACCGGGCGCTTCATGATGCAGGGCGAGGGCAAAGGGCAACAGATGGGAGCCACTGTAGAGCCGCCCCACGATGTAGGCGCCCTTGCCGCGGAAGAACGGCTCATGGATAACTTCCAGCCGCTCTACGACGGCCAGCGCCCCCACCGCCTGGAGCCGGGCATTGATACGCTGCGCGGTTAACGCCACGTCGCGCGCGCGGTCAGCCCAGGCTGCGTCCAGGTCCACCTCATCGAGTAGCTGGTGGAGCAGCGCCTCCGTGGATTCCGCCCGGGAAAACGTCCGGTAGATCACCGCACGCTCGGCCAGCGGGACTTCGTAGTCGGACGTGACAAACTCAACGTGGGGGTCTACGCCAACGGTAGCGAAAACCTGCCGGGTGATGGAATTAAAGAACGTCTCGGCAATATTCCAGTCGCCCCGCCCATCAATGAGACCCGAGTACACCGCTTTGATACTGACCCACATCAAGCGCTCGCGCACCTGCGAGGCCAGCAGATCGTGCACCTCTTTTACCACGGCGTCCTCGACTTCCTCGTACAGCGTCAGCCGCGCGCGGGCATCCTCCTGCATTTGCTGCCAGTCCCGCTGTGCGAAGGAAGTGCGGGCTCGGCGCGTCAGGTGCGCGAACTGTGTGCGGTAGCGACCGAAGCCGCGCAGAATGGTCCGCGCGCAAAGGTTAGCCAACCGGCTGACTGAGAACTGCTGATACATGCCCCTCTCCTCTCTCAGTGGCAAGTGTGCGCCTCTGGCACGTGGTGCAGTGCTGTGCACGTGGGCGCGCGAGGTTACGCCAGTGAGCGATCGTACTGGTACAGTAGCTTCTCGATGCGTACGAGCAGCATGTCGATCGCGACATCGTTGTGGCCCCCGCGCGGGATGATAACGTCGGCCTTCCGTTTTGAGGGCTCGACGAACTCCAGGTGCATCGGCCGCACCGTCTTTTCGTACTGCCAGAGCACATTTTCGATGCTCCGCCCGCGCTCGTGGATGTCGCGACGGATGCGACGCATCAGGCGGACGTCATCCGCCGCATCCACGAAGATTTTGATGTTCATACGTTCGGCCAGTTGGCATTCAGCCAGCACCAGGATGCCCTCCACAATGATGACCGGCCGAGGCTGCACTTCGGTGGTAGTTGCGCCGCGTGCATGCGTCGTAAAATCGTAGGTCGGCTTCTGCACCACCTGCCCATTCATCAGCTGATCCAAGTGCTGCCGCATCAAGGACGTTTCGAGCGCATCCGGATGGTCGAAGTTAAAGGCGCCACGCTCTTCCGGTGGCAGGTGGCTCAAGTCCACGTAGTACGAGTCGTGGTCCAGCACGGCGAGTTGATCTCGCCCAAACGCCTCCATAATGCGCTGGAGCACCGTGCTCTTGCCAGAGCCCGAACCTCCTGCAATGCCAATGACAACCGGATGCTGCATCGCAACACCAACAATAAAATGAGCAAGGACCCGTCGCCCCGGCAGCACGTGGCGTCACGCGAGGGGCTGGCACATACAGCCGGCGTTTTTAGCGCACCATAACGACAGTACCGGTTTGGGTCTCGTCGTCAAAGCTGGAGCTTTGCTCGTCGAAGGCATAGCCTTCCGGGTGCGTCCACTCGTGCAGCGGCTCCAGACTTTCGACCGATTCCTGAACGATGAAGTTCACAAGTTGGCCGCGCAGCGTCTTCACGTTGTGCGTCACCGCCTTGCGTTCGCCGTCTTTTTCGTCGTAGAACTTCACCTCCACCATACGCTCGTAGGTCTGCTCGTCGTTCCAGGCGGATTGGTGTACCTGGGCGAGCAGGTTCCAGACAAAGCGTCCGCTGAGTACTTTATTGAGCAGCGGGCTAATGAGCGGCTTCCAGTAGGAAGAAATGCGGCCGACCTCGGGCAGCTTCGCATTCATCTTGAGCTTGTAGTTTGGAATCAGGTCGTCAGGCCGCAGCACGCCGAAGAGGCCGGAGAAAATGATACCGTTTTCGAGCAAGCGCCGCTGGGCGCCTGTGGGCAAGCCAGCGAAATCCATGGCCTGGTACATCGTGCCAGGGCTGTAGCGGTCAAGCGCGGACATCAGGGGGGCCGTGTAGATCTCTTCGTTCACGCGAACGGCCTCCTCCAGGTTAAACCCTTTCACGCCCAGCAGGTCTTCCAACTCGTCCTCTTCTGCCTTCGCGATGTGCGCCTGTAGCGCGTCGATGAGGGCACGCCGCTCGCTGTTCAGCTCGTTGAAATAGTTAAACGTGTTCGACGAGCGATAGTCGAACATGTCTGGGGCAAAGGGATTACCGCCGGGCTGCTTGCCCTCGGCAGGCGACAGGAGAATGGCAAAATTGGGCATATAAGGAAGGAGGGCCTATCGACAGGAATCGTCAGGAAAAGCGTGGGCTACGTCGACGCAACACGTCCGCACGACACACCGCCACGGTAGAGATTGGGTCATGTCAACGCCGCGTCGGCGGCGGCTCAGGCGGACGGCGCTTCACGCTCGCGCATCCGGCCGAGAATAGCGTCAATGTCCGCGCGGATGCGTTCGGCGCGTTCTTCAGCGTCGGCGACAAGGGCTTCGCTGGTGCCTGGGCCTTCGGTGGTGGTGCCCGGAGGCTGCAAACGACCGGAAAGCCGCACCACGTCTCCCCCCCACTGTTCAAGACGGTAGGAAATGCTTCGTCGCATTTTCTCGCCCTCAAATGGGGCCACCAGCAGCCCCAGGACGAAACCAGATATTGAGCCAACGGCCCCAGCCCACAGCGCAGTCTGCAGCAGGTCTTTGGCGGTGTACTCTTTCATGAGTGGACGGGGTTATAATTCGGACGCATGTGGGTGACGCCTGATAAAGATACAAGTCTACAGGAGAAGGGCGAGTGGCCCAAGGTATAGAATTGGGAAAAACGTAAGAATCACGCGTGCGCTCCCTCCCATACGCAAAAAGCCGCCGCCGGAACCCCGACCGCAGCTTTTGCAACCCGTAGAGCAGGTGCGAAAGACGCCTTATTTCTTTTTCTTATGGCGATTTTTGCGCAGGCGCTTCTTACGCTTATGGGTCGAAATCTTTTTACGTTTACGTTTGCGTCCAGAAGGCATAGGCTGGAGGGAGGGATCGGGTGAGCAGACGGTCGCCAAGGGGTTGGCGATGATACCGTAGCACTTTGCAACACACCCGTTCCGAAATGGGTTTCCACGATCATCGCGCGCGATCTATGACCGAATCGGGGATTTTTTTGGCTTTGTCGCATGGCCGCCCCTATCTTACGGCTCGTTCGCACACGCACCGCGCTTGCCCGCACTGATACGAATGCAGCTACCGTTTATGTCTACGCCCTTTGTGCTGCAGGAAGCACACGGATTTGAGTACATCGCTGAAGGACCAGAGACGGCTCGCCCCGACGTTGTTCTGCTTCACGGAATGCTCGGCGATCTATCGAACTGGTACACTACCATCACCTGCCTGGCAGAGCACGGGTTTCGCGTCTACGCGCCGGTGCTCCCGGTTTACAACCTACCGATGCTGCAAACCAATGTGGATGGGTTGGTTGCGTATGTTTCAGACTTCATCGATCGGTTGCACCTCCGGCCAACGGTGCTGGTGGGAAATTCGCTGGGAGGGCACGTTGCTCTGCTGCTGGCTCTGGCACAACCCGAGGACGTGGCTGCCCTCGTCCTCGCCGGAGCTTCCGGCATATATGAGGTAGATATGGGCACCTCGACGCTGCGCCGGCGCGACCGGGAGTTCATTCGTGAGCGGGCTGCCCGTACCTTTTATGACCCGGCCCACGCCACTGACGAACTGGTGGACGAAATGCTGGCCCTCGTCAACAACCGCAAGCGAGCCCTTCGCCTGCTGAAAATGGCCCGCTCGGCGCAGTCAGAGACCGTCACCGAAAGCTTAAGCCGTATTGACGCGCCCACCTTGCTGATCTGGGGCGCCAATGACGAGATTACACCACCCGACGTGGCACACGAATTTCAGTCGCGGCTGGGCAATGCCGAGTTGGAGTTTATCGACCGATGCGGGCACGCCCCCATGATAGAGCACCCGGGTAGCTTCAACGACATCACCCTCAACTTTCTGCAACGCACCGTAGGCAGCCCTGCGGGCACACCAGTGGACCCCTCGTGCTAAGCCACAGGCCATGCGTTGGGGAACAAGCCGCTGCGTCGCGAATTATAATGGGTCCCTTTCACGAGGGGTTGTTCTTTACATACTGGGGATGTCACGGCTTCGACGAGTAGCATCGCGCACCAGTCTGCATGTCGAGCCTTTTTGGCAGGCTCGTAAATCTCGCCAAAAAACCGTAACTGCGGACGATTACTCGTACGCGATGGCGGCGTAAAGCCCCATCTGTCTTATAGCCTACCTGTCCGTTGGTGGTTATAAGGCATCGACTTAGACGGAATAGTCTGCTGTGTGCTGGTTGAGCATAGCAGGTGAAACTTCTCAACCTCGGTTTGTGCCTGGCTACGATGGCCAGCTTCAGGTGCAGACGACAACAAAAGGGCTATCTAAGCATGTAGGTGGCTGAATGTTCGACTGCTCGGACGCGGGTTCGATTCCCGCCATCTCCACCAGTGACCCACCGTGGTCCCTCAAACGCCTCATGAGCCTTATGCCCATGAGGCGTTTTTTTGTACCCCTTTTTGTACCCCTCCCTTTGCAGCTCTTTTAGCCACCTTTTGCAACTGCGTGTCGTGGCTCTGGGCCTGGATGCTCAGCCCCAACGCCGGACAAGGCCCGATCACGTCAGTCGATATCCTCCCCCTGCAACCGCTCCCCACCTGGCATCGGCTGCCCCTCGCTCTGGCGCAGTTCCGCTATGATTTGCTCAGCTTGCCGGTAGAATGGCGAGCCCTCGCCCACAATGCGTTGGGCGTGCTCAAATTGCGCGATGGCGGCCTCCGCGCGGCCAATCATGGCAAGCATGATGCCGTAGTTGAACCGCGCCTGCAGGTGATCCGGATCGGCGTCGAGGACGCGCTGAATTTCTTCCACCCCCCGCATCGGCTCGTTTGTCTCGAGCAGCGCCGTAGCCAGATCGGCGCGGACGTCCAGGTTGTCCGGCGTTTGGGCCAGTACCCGATCGTACGCAGCGATAGCGGCCTCCGCTACCTCCACGCGCTCCGGCCCCTCATTCATCCGGCCCATCCATTCGTAAAAGAGATCGCCCGCCCGCCGCCACGCTTCGGGGCTCCCCTCCTCCCGTGCCACCGCGCGCTGCGTGACCGCCGCATGGTCCATCCGGCCAGCACCAATAAGCATGTCGATTTTTTGCCGGCGGGCCTGCTGTGCCGCTTCACCCTCAGAGGCGTCAATCACCGCATCGAGCGAGTCTACCACGGAACCAATCCCTCCCGGAAGGGCCGACTCGTCAGCAGCCAGCCGTTCAAAGATGGAAGGCCGGTCGGCATCAGGCTCTTCCTCTGCTCCAGCGGGTCGTTCGGTAAAGGTTGCCTCTTCATTGGCCGGCACCGGCGTTACCGGAGCACTGAGGTCCTTGCTGAGGTTGGTGATGAAAAACAACGCCACCACCAGCATGGCCGCGATCCCGATCATGAGCCCGAGCTGCAGTGTCGCGTTTGAGCGATCATTCGCAGCTTCACCGTCCGCGTCCTGAGAGGGACTGGGGGCCTCGCCCCGGGGCAGTGGGGCCTCGACGGGCCGAACACCCGGGGTCTTGGCCTGCTCGGAGTTCGGCTGTTCGGAGTTCGGCTGCGCCTCCGCGTCGGAGGCTGCCGGCGTCAGGTCAGCGCCACAGAGATCACACCGCGTGGCATCAGCGGCTGCGCGGGCGCCACATTCCGAGCACGTCTGGGAAGATGAATCAGGCATACAAACACCCTTGTCAGTAACAAACAGATGGTACGTGCACCGTACGTTCTGCCAGACCTACAGATTCCCCCACGCTCGTGAAGGCGAGACGTAATCGGGGGTCTGGGCATCGCATTAACCGACTACCTGACTTCCGATAAGGCGCACCCCAACGGGTACGAGGTTGTAGCAGGCATGCGTCAGGGTGGCCATCGTATAGCCCATGGTCACGTCGTGCTCGCCTCTGGTCCAGGCCACGTACACGCCAGCGTACACGGCAAACGCCCACATCGTTGGCACCGCATGGCCGATCTGTTTGACCAAGGTATCCCCGAGCAGGCTATGGCTGAGTCCAAACACCACAGCGGTCATGCCAATGAGCCATACGGCACGCGATGAAAAGGCACGCAGGATAAATAGAAAGATAGCTACCAGGCCCGTCTCTACAATGGGGGCAAACAGCAATACCAGGAAGACATCGGCCGCGAGGTTCCCCCAGCTGTAGGTCTCTGGGATGGCAAACGCCTCCAGTGGATAACCAAGGGCTGTGGCACTGGCGGCCAGCAGCAACGCCAGCAGGTTAGCAGGCACAGCCGCAGCCGCCGTGGCGTAGGCTACGTACACCGGACGTGAGCGCTCGTCCTCACGCGTCAGGACTGCCCACACGTGTCGGCCCCAGGCCCCGAAAGCAGAAATAGCAGACACTCGTGGTGGTCAGAAGTTGAACAGATACGCATAGCCTCAACGCGCTGCCCCGGGGGCCGTTTACCGTAACACGTGACGGATCGGCCATAATGGTACCTGCTCGTCTGCACGGCCCCTTCTAATCACAAACGGGCCAAGCCCTTCCGCCCGATGTCGGTCCGGTACTGCGCCTCATCGAAGTGAATGCTGCCGACGCTGGAGTAGGCACGATCGAGCGCGGCTTTCAGGGTAGCGCCGAGTGCCGTGACACCGAGCACGCGTCCGCCATCGGTGACAAGTTCATCCGCCGTCCTGGCGGTGCCCGCGTGAAAGACAAGCGCTCCGTTTGCAGCGGCATCCTCGAGGCCCGTGATCGGCTTACCGGTTGCGTAGGGTCCCGGGTATCCGCCGGAGGCCATCACGACGCAGGCGGCGGCTTCTTGCCCCATGCGCAGGTGCACACCGGAAAGGGCGCCCTCGGCTGTTTTCATGAACACATCAGCCAGATCATTTTGCAACAACGGCAGCACCACTTGTGCCTCGGGGTCGCCCAGCCGGCAGTTATACTCTACCACGCGTGGCTGTCCATCCGCAATCATGAGCCCGCAGTATAGGATGCCGGTGTAGGGATGCCCCTCCTCTGCCATGCCCGCCAGCGTCGGTTCGATGATTTTGCGGCAGACGCGGGTGAGCACGCCGCCGGTTACAACTGGCGCCGGTGCGTAGGCGCCCATCCCGCCCGTATTGGGCCCGGTGTCTCCGTCCGCAGCACGCTTGTGGTCCTGCGCGGGGACAGTCACGACGTAATGCTCGCCATCGGTCAGGGCAAATACGCTGGCCTCTTCCCCTGTCATGAACTCCTCAATCACCACGCGGTCCCCCGCGGCGCCGAAGGCCCGGTCCACCATAATCCGCTGCAGCGCCGCAAGGGCCTCCTCTTCTGTAGCGCACACAAGCGCCCCTTTACCGGCGGCCAGTCCGCTGGCCTTCACTACAAGCGGGGCTCCTTCGGCATGCACATAGGCAGCCGCTTCGTCGAATGCGTCACCGTCAAACGTGCGATAGGTAGCTGTAGGAATGCGGTAGCGCTGCATGAACTCTTTGGCGAAGGCCTTACTGCCCTCCAGGCGAGCCGCTGCTGCCGTTGGGCCCACAATAGGCAGCCCGGCCGTCCGGAAGGCATCCACGATGCCCGCGACCAGCGGCTGCTCTGGCCCCACGATGGTCAAGTCGATGGCCTCTTTGGCGGCGAAGGTCTGCAGTGCGGCTGTGTCCGTGGCCTCGATGGGCACGTTCGTTCCGAGGGCCTCGGTGCCCGGATTGCCCGGTGCAGTGAACAAGGTGGGGGCTTGCGGACTGCGGGCCAAGGCCCACACCAGGGCGTGTTCACGGCCGCCACTGCCAACGACGAGGATGCGCATAACGTTACAAGCTGATGTCGAAGGGATCGGAGCCGTAAGGTACAACGTAGCGCCCTCTCTTTCGTACCGTAGCGCACGTTCTCCACAGGATTCACGTTTTCCTTTGCTTTCCGCCCCGCACGCTGCATGATTCGTCGCTGGCCCATCCTGCTCAAGGCTTTGTTGGCGGTAGCCGTTGTGGGCTACATCGTGGCATGGGTAGAGGTGGAGGCGGTACTGACGGCCTTCGCCACGGCCGGCTGGCGATGGATCGCGCTGGCAGCGGTGTTGCTGCCCATAAACCTGCTGCTGGAAATTGGCGTCTGGCATCAGCTGGTACGGCAGATCGCGCCGGGCACGTCGGTTCGAACGAGCGGTGAGGCCGCCCTGTGCGGGCATGCGCTTGGGCTCTTCACGCCGGCACGGGTGGGAGAGCTGGCGGGCCGGGCGTTTTACATCCCGGGGGGCGACCGGTGGACCCTGGGTGCAGCGGCTTTCACTGAGCGCCTGGCGATGGTGGCCGTAGGCGGCTTGGTAGGCGTGCCTGCGCTACTGTGGTTTCTTCAGACGCACACGCCCTCGGCCTCAGCCGCCCTCTATCTCGCGTTGCTCTACGCCAGTGGCGTCACGCTGGCACTCCTTCTTGCGCTGGCCTTACCGCGACGGGCCTGGCACGGGCTCCGCCGGCTGGGGTGGCAGCGCCTGTCGCATGCCTCCCGTTTTTTGCGTGCGCTGCGGGGGTCCGTCCACGCCTGGCTGATTGGCTATTCCGTGGCCCGCTATACCGTCTTCGCGCTGCAGTTCCTCTTGGCGCTCTGGGCGTTTGCCCCAGAGGCCGCGCCTACCACGGCGCTGGCAGGCATCGCGCTGGTGTTTATGACGAAGTTTCTAATGCCATCCCTTACGCTGGGTGACCTTGGCATCCGGGAGGGGGCGGCCGTCTACTTCTTTGGGTGGATGGGCTTTGCCCATGCCGCTGTGCTAAACGCCTCACTGGTTATCTTTGGCCTTACCGTGCTCGTACCCGCCTTGCTTGGCCTCCCGT
The DNA here is from genome assembly GCA_009908945.1 of Bacteroidota bacterium. Taxonomy (GTDB): domain Bacteria; phylum Bacteroidota; class Rhodothermia; order Rhodothermales; family Salinibacteraceae; genus Tc-Br11-B2g6-7. The sequence continues at coordinate 23,426 of JAAAOI010000038.1, read as the reverse complement.
ACGTGCTTGCCCTAAAGATTCAGCGCCCACGTCCCGAGGCCGTCGACGTTTCATCCCCCTCATCCCCTGTCGTCTCCTCCTCTTCGTCGGATGGTTGATCTCACGGCCCGCATTGCTACGCAGCTGCCCCGCCTGATCGCTCCATGGGTGCCTGAAGCTCTGTGGCGCGTGCCGACGGCGGAGCGTGTGGCGTACCTTACGTTTGACGACGGGCCATCCGCCCCGATGACCTACCCGCTGCTCCGCATCCTGGAAGCTGCAGAAGCCAAGGCCACGTTTCTGCTGGTAGGCCGGAGCGTGCAGCGATACCCCGAGCGGGCGCGCGCCATCGTCCGGGCCGGGCACACGATGGGCAATCACACGCTGACGCACCCGTATCCGTGGCGCACGCCTGCGGATGAGACAGCGCGGGAGTTGTCCCGCACCAATCACATCCTTGAAGACGTCACCGGCGTAAAGCCACCCTTCATCCGGCCGCCGTACGGGCAACTCACCCCGGCCATGCTGCGCTTTGCCAGGGCGCATGGCCAACGCTGCCTGATGTGGGATCTCGCCCCGGGCGATTTCCTTGCGTGGATCGACGCGGCGCGCGTGCGCCAGCACGTCCTGCGCTTCATCCGGCCCGGGTCAATCATCGTGCTACACGACAACCCTGTCGCTCGCGAGGCGGTGCTTCCTGCGCTGCCTGCCCTGCTCCGTGACTTACGGCACGACGGCTGGCGGTTTGAGGCGCTGTGAGCGTGTCCGTCGGAGGGGCAGCGGCGCCGCATCGGCTCACGTTTGCCTCACTGCACGCGCCCAATAAACGTACGGTACGCATCGCGGACGGACGTCCGGGCCATCAGCCCGTTGTGACCGCCGTCCTCTACCACCACCAACGCCTTTTGCTCCACCGGCGCCTCGGCGTGCAGGGTCTCGGCCATGGAAAGCGGCGCGACATCGTCTTCAGCACCGGCCACGATCAGTACGGGCCGCTCCAGCGCTTGGATGCGCATGGTGTTGTTTTCTGCCCGAAGCGCCTCCGCGAAGTCCAGCGACACAAACAACCGAAGAAACCACGGGATGAGGCTGCGCGACCAGTCCTGCACGTTCGTGACCGGGTTTTCCAGCACAACCCCACGCAGGTCTTGGCCCTCCGCCAGGTGCAGCGCGACGAATGAGCCCAGCGAGTGGCCGTGCACGATCACCGATGCCGGCGCGATGCCCTGCGCCTCCTCCAGATAGGCCAGGGCCTGTCCTGCGTCCTGCTTCAACCCGGCCACCGACGGTTCCCCTTCGCTCTTTCCATAGCCGCGGTAGTCCACCATCAACACATTGACCGGCAGGTCCGCGAACGCCTCCACGTAGGGCGCCGACTGCACGAGATAGAACCCCTGCCCGCCAAAAAACAGCACCGTAGCCTCGGCGTCCGGGTGCGTCAACCACCAGGCGTTAAGGGCCAGGCTATCTGAGCCCGAGTAAATGGTGACCTCCTCCAAGGTGGCCGTCTCGTGGCTGAAGGTCTCTGGCGTGATGGACGCCTTCGGCTCAAACACGTCGTCTTCGTCAATCTGTATGGAGCTGCACGATGCCAGCACCATCGCAGCAAGGAATAGGCCCAGGGTGCGCATTAGAAACACAAGCTGTTGTTTGAAAGGGAGACCCCAACGCATGGCTGCGCCGTAGTCTCCCCGCGCTGGAGGGTATTGCGACATCGGCACAGAGGCGGCCCCTACCCAACCAGGCGTAGGAGGAGCCGGATGCCATAGGAGGCCGTCACGGCGTACGCGAAACTGATCAGGGTGCCAATGATGATGTACTCGGCCAGCTTGCGTTTATCTTTGCCGGTAACGTCGCCGAAGCGGAAGATCGATTTGGCCGTCACCAAAAAACCAATGGCCGTAGGGGCATCGGCCAGCACGAAGACGTAAATCAGTAGCCGCTCGGCGTAGCCGATGGCCTGTCCCCCACCCTGCAGGCCCGCGTCCACCTCAATTTGTGCGCTATACGGCTTCACCAGGCGCGCGACGAGAGGACTGCCGCCCCACACCACAAGCAGCGCGCCCAGGCCCACTGCAGCAATCAACAGGAAAGGCGTCATGGGGAGACCTCATCGTCGGCTTGAAGGGACGTGGGAGACGGCGCGTCTACAAGCATGGAAAAGCGCTGCAAGGTGCGCTCCAGGCGGGGCCAGTCCGCACGATGCAGATGGCGGTTGACCGTCTGCCGCGTGACAGGCTCAGGCGTCCACCCCTCCGCCACCTCCGCTTGCGTGCGCACTGGCTCGCCGGCCCAGCCACGGAGCATGCCGGCGATGGCCTGGGCCTGTGCAGGCGTCCACGCCTGCATCCACCCATCGCAGAGTTCGCCGATAGCCCCAGCAGCTACAGTGGAAGCCACGGGCGCATCGTCGGGGAGCAGCAGGGCGAAGCGCTGGTCTGCGCGCAGCTGCTGGAGCCCGCGCCCAGAGCGTCGCAGCGCGGGCCCATCGCTGGCATTGAGGTCGGCCCGCAACCGGTCCACCGTGCCGAGTGCCAGCGCTATTCGGGTCTCCAGCTCCTGGGCGCGCAAGTGGGCGGCAAGCTGGAGCACCCGGGCCAGCGCCGGGTTTGGCTTGTGAAAGAGGCACTGCCACCCGTCCCCGCTCACGAGGGCCAGCGCCGAAACGGCCTCCGGCGGAAGGCCCTCCGTAGCCTCAGCATAGGCGGCGCGGAGCGTGTCCGGCAGCGCGGCCCGCACTGGCGCTGCCAGCTGCGAAGAGTGCACGATGTCGCCTGTGGCTACAGCTACCATAGAATGCCCCTCCGCCGGTTGACAAAGCGCATGTGGGCCGGATCTTTTGTCACCCTTTAAGAGCTTACAAATACAATAGAAGCGTATGTTGGCTTACATTATACTGCTCTCGTATCTTTGAATCAACCACTGGCTGGTTCCACTGCAGCCGCCCCCATGCGGGCCGCCCTTACGTCCCCACGTTGTTCACAGAACGATGGATGGTTAACGGTGTTAACATCGCTGCTTATTCCTCAACCGCTCCCCCTCCCCCGATGGCTGCATCTTCCTTCAATGGCCGGGCCGTGGTGCTTGTCGACGGCTGCCGCCTTCCGTTTCAGCGCTCTGGCACCGGCTACACCGACCTCACCGCGTACGACATGGGCCGCATGGTCTTGAAGGGCTTGCTTCACCGCACCGGGCTGGAGCCGGCCGCAGTGGAGCGGGTCGTGATGGGCTGTGTGATTCAAGATGTGGAAACGAGCAACGTGGCCCGCGAGGCATCCCTGGCCGCGGGCATCCCCAACCACGTGCCGGCCTTCACGGTCACCATGGCCTGCATCTCCAGCAACCAGGCGGTAACCTCGGGGGCCGACCTGATCCGCGGCGGTATTGCAGACGTGGTCATAGCTGGCGGCACCGAAACGCTCTCCGATCCCCCCATCCGCGTCAAGCGCAGCGTGCGCAAGCGGCTGTTCAAAGCGCAGAAGGCGAAGTCACCGGCCGACTACCTGAAGCTGCTGCGGGGGCTCTCCCCCAGCGACGTGCTCCCCGAGGCGCCTTCCATTGCGGAGTTCTCGACCGGCGAGGTAATGGGCGAGAGCGCCGACAAGCTCGCCGCCATGTTTGGGGTGTCGCGGGAGGCGCAGGATGAATATGCCCTGCTGACGCACCAGCGAGCCGCGGCTGCACAGGAGGATGGCCGGCTGGCCCAGGAACTCGTGCCGGCCAGCCCGCCGCCATCATTCGACCTCGTCACGGAGGACAACACCGTGCGCGGGGATAGCACGCTGGACAAGCTCGCCAGCCTTTCGCCGGTTTTCGTGAAGCCCTTTGGCACCGTTACCGCAGGCAACAGCTCCCCCCTCACCGATGGCGCGTCGGCCACGCTCCTGATGTCTGCTGAACGCGCGACGGCCGAAGGGCACACGCCGCGGGCCTATCTGCGTGAGTATACGTACGTGGCGCAGGACCCGGGTGCCGAACTGCTGCTGGGCCCGGCCTACGCGATCCCGCAGCTTCTCGATACGGCCGGCCTCACGCTGGACGACATCGACGTGTTTGAGCTCCACGAGGCCTTTGCCGGGCAGGTGCTGGCCGTGCTGGCAGCGCTGGACTCCGATGACTTTGCGACGCAGAGCCTGAACCGGACCTCTACCGTGGGGGCCATTCCCATGGACAAGCTGAACCTGCGGGGCGGCTCCGTTTCGCTCGGCCATCCGTTTGGCGCCACCGGTGCCCGCCTCGTCACCACCGCCGCCAACCGGCTCCACGAGGAGGACGGCCACTGGGCCCTCGTCGCGGCATGTGCGGCGGGCGGCCAGGGCCATGCCCTGCTTGTGGAACGCGCCTGACGCTTCGCTCCTCTCGATAGCTCACCCTTTTGCCCCCCTCCTCATGCCTACCTCCGCGCCTCCTGCTCTCGATCCCAGCCAACTCCACCTCGAAGTGGACGACGGCGTTGCAACCATCTGGATTGACCAGACCGGCCAACGCGTCAACACGATTTCAGAAGAAACGCTGGACGCCCTCGAAGCCGCCATTGATGTGGTGGAGGGGCGCGCCGACGTCCGCGCGGTGGTGTTTATCAGCGGAAAAGACGACAGCTTCATTGCGGGCGCCGACCTCGATATGTTGCGGGGCTTCGACACCCCAGCCGACGTGGAGGCCGTCATCCGCCGCGCCCATGCCCTGATCGACCGCGTGCAGCAGTCTACCAAGCCGACGGTAGCAGCTATCAACGGAGCAGCGATGGGGGGCGGGCTGGAGATGACGCTCGGCTGCACCTACCGGATCGCCTCGACGCACGACAAGACGAAAATGGCGCTGCCCGAGGTCCAGCTTGGCCTCCTTCCGGGCGGCGGCGGCACGCAGTACCTGCCGCGCCTCGTGGGGCTGCAGCAAGCGTTTCAGATGATGCTCACGGGTAAGAACGTGTATCCCCGAAAAGCCAAGCGGATCGGGCTCGTGGACGCGCTCATCCACCCCCCGGGGCTGCACCGCGCAGCGGTCACGGCGGCCCGGCAACTGGCCGATGGCACGCTCACGCCCGAGCGCCAGCCGCGGTCGCTCACCGAGCGGCTTCTGGAGAGCAATCCGTACAGCCGCAAGATTGTGTATGACAAAGCCCTGCAGCGGACGGAGAAACAAACCAAAGGTAATTATCCCGCACCCGCCCGCATTGTGGAAGCCGTAAAGACGGGCATGGAGAACGGGCGTGACGCAGGCCTTGCGCGCGAGGCCGAGCTCTTCAGCGCGCTGGTCTTCACGCCCGAGTCGAAGGCGCTCGTCAGCCTCTTCTTTGCCAAACAACAGGGCGACAAGAACCCGCACCGCGCGGATGCGCTGCCCGTCCGCACCCTCGGGATGCTGGGGGCCGGCCTCATGGGCGCCGGCATCGCGCAAGTCTCGGCGGCCAATGGCCTCAATGTGCAGCTTAAAGATCAACACTTTGCCCAGGCCGCGAAAGGGCGAAAGCAAATCTGGAAGAGCCTGTCGAAGGACGTCTCGAAGGGCATTCGCTCGTCCTTTGAGCGAGACGTGGTCCTGGAGCGCGTACAGCCCATCAGCGACTACGAGGCGCTGGCCTCAGCCGACGTGGTGATTGAGGCCGTGCCCGAAAACCTGGACATCAAGCGGGCCGTCCTGGGCGATGTGGAGGCGGTGGTGCGGCCGGACTGTGTGATTGCCTCGAACACCTCCGCCCTGCCGATCGCGGAGATCGCCGCGGGGGCACAGCACCCCGAGCGCTTCATCGGGATGCACTACTTCTCCCCCGTGCCCAACATGCCGCTGCTGGAGATCATTACCACGGAGCACACCAACCAGGCGACGCTGGCGACGGCGTATGCGGCCGGACTGACGCAAGGCAAAACCGTCATCGTTGTGAACGACGGGCCGGGCTTCTACACGACGCGCATCCTGGCGCTGTACATGAATGAAGCCTTGCTACTGCTGGAGGAAGGCGCCTCATTCCCTGAGGTGGACCGCGCGATGGAGCAGTTTGGCTTTCCTATGGGTCCGTTTGAACTCTTCGACCTGGTGGGGATCGACGTGGGCGCTAAGATCACGGAGGTGATGGAAGAGCGCATGCTGGACGACCACTTTTCGATCAGCCACACGGCCAAGCGCTTGGCCGATCAGGGCCTGGCTGGGCAAAAGACAAAGAAAGGCTTTTACACGTACGAAGGAGAAGGCACCAGGCAGGAGAAGGATGAGCCCAACAAAGACATCTATCAGCATGTGCCGGGGCGCGGCTCCACGTCGCTGGCTCCCAGCATGGTGCAAGAGCGGCTGGCGCTGATGATGGTTAACCAGGCGGTGCGCTGTCTGGACGAGGGCATCTTGCAGAGCGCTACCGATGGCGACCTCGGCGCCGTCTTCGGACTCGGGTACCCCCCGTTTCAGGGCGGCCCGTTCCGCTATGTCGACCAGATGGGCGCCGCTTCCGTTGTGGGTCGCCTGAAGCAGTTGGCGCGGCAGTATGGCCCCCGCTTCACGCCCGCTGATGGTCTGGCCGCCCATGCCGAAAATGATACCACGTTCCACGGGTAGACACCCGCCCCACCATCGAAGGCAAAGCGCCTCACCGCGACACAAACGGGCTTGCCTCCACGAACCACCGCCAGGGCCGCTCGGTGCCCTGCGAGATGCCAATGCGTGGCGAGGTGCTAACCGTTAGCGCGGGGGCGTTGGGGTCATCGGCAAAGTAGACCGGCGGAGCCGTCAGCAGCTGCCCGTGATGCGCCTCACCAATAGCAAAGGCTTCCGTGAGCTTGCCGGGGCCGTTGGTGAGGTCCCGCTCGCGCCGGGCCGCTGGGCGGCGGGGCTGCATCGCCGCCACCCCCTCCAGCGGCTCTACCGCCCGGATGAGCGCCGCCCCACACTCGCCCTCCGGCGCTGTCACGGCGTTCAGGAGCCAGTGCGTGCCGTAGCACAAGTAGACGTAGGCCTCGCCCGGCGGGCCAAACAGGGCATACCCGCGCCCCTCGGTGCGCACCTCGCCGGTGTCCTGATCGAGTAAGCCCCAAGCGTGGCAGGCCGGATCATGCAGCGTGTACGCCTCCGTCTCCACCACCCGCCCAACCAGGCGGCCCTCCGGGTGCTCGTGGACCAGCAGCTTACCGATCAGGGCGGGCGCGACATCGGTGGCGGGGCGGGCATAAAACGAAGACGGCAGCGGGGTCATGGGGCATCAACCGGATGGCACGGGAGAAACGTCACGCAGCCCTCAGTAAGCCGGTGGAGGAGGCATTGTTCTACCGCTCCGGGCTTATGCCGGGAATAGCCGACGGGTGGGCCGGCAGAACGCTCAACAGCCGCAGGGCGCACACCCCGCAGATCCATGGCGGCAGATAAGGGCACGAAAAGGGCTGCGCGCGAGGGAAAGTTCCGCTCCCGCGCAGCCCGTAGGTCTACCGATCAGATGCCCATGGAGGCCGCGATGGCCCTCAGGCGAGGTCGATCGCCATAGCCGTGCCGCCGCCCGTACCGTGGCAGATGGACGCGAGGCCATGCTGGCCGTCGTGGTTGCGCAGGGCGTGGATGAGCGTGGTGAGGATCCGCGCGCCCGAGCAACCGATCGGGTGACCCAGCGCAACCGCACCGCCGTGGATGTTCAGCTTGTCATACGGCACATCCTTCATCCGGTGCAGCAGGATGCTGTTGATGGCGAACGCTTCGTTATTCTCGAACAGATCGAAGTCCTCGATCGAGCGCCCCGTTTTCTCCAGCACCTTCTCCAACGCCGGAATGGGGGCCTCGGGGAAGCGCCACGGTTCGCCGGCCGACCAGCCGCTTGCCTGTACGGTGGCCATGGGCTTGAGGCCGTGCGTCTTCACCGCGTCCTCGCTGGCCAGCACGAGCGCGGAGGCGCCATCGCTGATCTGGCTGCTGTTGCCCGCCGTCAGCACGCCGTCCTTCCTGAACGCCGTACGCAGCCCTCCCAGCGAGTCCGTAGTGGTGTCTGGCCGCACGCCTTCGTCATGCGCGAGGGTCTTCGTTTCCCGGCGACTGCGGTACTCAACCGGCACGATCTCGTCAGCGAAATGGCCTATGTCAGCAGCTTTCGCCGCGCGCCCGTGGGAGGCCGCCGCGATTTCGTCCAGCTCCTCCCGCGTGATGCCGTGCTCGGCGGCCAGGCGCTCGGTTTGCTCGCCCATGGCTTCACCACTCATCGGATCGGAGAGCCCATCGCGGTACATGATGTCATGGACGTGCTCCCGCTCGCCCATGATGAACTTGTAGCCCCAGCGGGCGCCGTGCGTCAGAAAGAACCCCGCCTGCGACATGGACTCGGTGCCACCGGCGAGCATCAATTCGGCTTCGCCGGCCTTGATCATGGTGGCGGCGTTCATGACGCTCATCATGCCCGAGGAGCACACCATGTCGATGGCCATCGCGTCCACATGCTTCGGGATACCGGCCTGAATGGCGGCCTGCCGCGGGATCAGCTGTCCGTGGCCTGCCCGTAGCACATTACCAAACGCGATAAAATCCAGGGCATCGCCATCTACATCAGCCGCTTCGAGGCTGCCTTGCATCGCATGAGCGGCGAGGTCCACGGGGGAATGGTCTTTCAGAGCACCGCCAAAGCGCCCGATGGGCGTGCGAACGGCAGAAACGATATATACGGTACGCATATCAGAAGAGAGGGTATAACAGTGTAGGGTGATGGTATAGCATAAAGGTAGGCATGCTGAAGCCGATCTCGAAGCCGTCAGGAAGCGCTTTCAGTGAAAACCAGCCCCGCTGCCAGCCGCCGGCTACGTTTCCTCTTTAGCGCTCAGATGCAGGGCCTTTCCGCAATGCGGACAGCACAAGGGGCTACCCTGTGCCGCAGCACCGTTGGGGTCGCTTTGCTGCTCCCGGCGCTCTTCTTTCGTGCGCTTCTGCTCGCGCTCCTTTTCCAACTCCTCGACAAAGCCCGAGCCGAGGATCCCCGTGGGGAGCGCGAACAGCGCGATGCCCACGACCGCCACCACGGCCCCCATCACGCGCCCCAGGCCGGTGGCGGGGGTGACGTCGCCGTAGCCAACCGTGGTCAGCGTTGCAATCGCCCACCACATGGCATGCGGGATGCTGGCAAACGCCTCCGGCTGGGTCGCTCGCTCGGCGTAGTACATGAGCGAGGCAGAAATGATAAGGATGAAGAGCATCAGCACCGTCGTCATCACGATCTCGTAGCGCCGGTTGGACCACACCTTACCGAGCAGCAGCAGCGATTTCATGTAGCGCTGCAGCTTCGCCAGGCGGAGAATCCGCAGGAGCCGCAGCACGCGCAGGAAACGGGCGTCTACCCCTAAGAACGGCAGGTAAAACGGCAGGACGGCCAGGAGGTCGACGATGGCCAGCGGACTCCGCGCCCAGCGCAGCCGCCCCCTGACGCCACCAGCAAAGCGCTTGTCAAGCGTGCAGGTCCACAGCCGCCCCCCATACTCCACAGTAAAAACCAGAACGGCTACCACCTCGAACGTAAAGAGCGCGAGCCCATACTGCTCGGCGATCAGGGGCACCGATTCCAGCATGACACCGATCACGCTGAGCATGATCAGAGCCATGAGCCCGACGTCGAAGCGGTGGCTCCAGCGGTCTACCCACTCGGGTTCGCGCGTGCGAAGCGGCTGTGTGCGGTCCACGGCCTCTGCATCCGGTGGTGCGAGGATCCGAAAGACGATGTGCTTAACCATGGAGGGCCGGCGGCCTGGCATACGAGCGGTGACGGTCGGTGACGAGGGACCTTCTCACCTTACAGCATCCCGGCGCAGAACGCAACCCGGCTCTTCGTGGCACAATCCCCGCAAGCATGCGTCCCACCCTGCCACACTTTTCTCACAGGCCTGCACGCGCTCCATGGGTAAAACGTATGTTTTCTACCACGCCAACTGTCATGATGGCTTTGGCGCCGCCTTTGCGGCTTGGAAAGTACATGGCGACCGTCCGGTCTACCTCCCGGTGCAGCACGGCGGGCATGTGCCCATGATTAGCAAGCGGAGCACGGTGTACGTGGTGGACTTTTGCTTCTCGCTGGAGGAACTGCAGGGCTTGCTGGAGAACGCAGACCGGCTCGTGGTGCTGGACCATCACGCTTCCGCCCTTGACGACATGCACGGCTTGGCCGACTGGGCCGAGCGCGAGGGTCACCCCCTCACCACACAGGGCCTGCCCGACCGTGAGGATACCCATACGGCAGAGGCCGTGGTGGAAGTGCACTACGCGACCGACGCCAGCGGAGCCACCATGGCCTGGCGCTACTTCCACCCGGATACGGCGGTGCCCCCCCTCTTCCACTATGTTGAAGACCGCGATCTGTGGCGCTGGACCATGCCCGATAGCCGCGCCTTCTCCTATGCACTGCTGATGCTGCCCATGGAGTTTGAGCGGTGGGATGCGGTGATCACAGAGGGGCAACCCCGGGTGGAGCAGATGCGGCGCGAAGGAAAGGCCATCCATCAGTTTGTGATGCAGCAGGTCGAGCGCACCTGCCAGCACGCACGCTATGCCTCGATTCGCGGGCATCGCGTCCCCTGTGTCAACTCCACCCAGCTCCAAAGCGAGATCGGGGAGTACCTGCTGGATGCGTATCCCGATGCGCCGTTTGCCGCTATCTTTGGGGTGAAGCCCGACGGCAACCGGGTATACAGCCTCCGTGGCCGCGGGGATTTTGATGTGGCCAAGGTAGCGGCCACGTTTGGCGGCGGCGGGCACAAATCAGCCGCCGGGTTTAAGACGAGCCACCGGCTGTAGCGCGCGCGGTCAAGCGATCCTTACGTGACGCCCTACATGCGCTCCGGCGCAGCGATGCCGAGCACCGTGAGCCCGTTGGCCAGTACGCGGCGGGTGGCCCGGGCCAGCGCCATGCGTGCCGAGGCCAGGGCGTGGTCCTCCCCGATGATGCGGCACTGGTCGTAGAACTTGGTGAACGCCACAGCCACCTCGCGCAGGTACCCTGGCATGTAATGCGGCGCCCGCGCCTCCGCCGCTTTCTGCACCTCACCCGGCAGGCGGCGCAGCGTTTTAATGAGCGCGACCTCTGCCGGATGCGTCAGCAGCCCCAGGTCGGCTGCGGTATCCGCTTCAAAGCCCACCTCCGCGGCCTTCCGCAGAATCGAGCAGATGCGGGCGTGCGCATATTGCAGGTAGAAGACGGGATTCTTGTCGCTTGCCTCTTTCGCGAGGTCCAAGTCGAAGTCGAGGTGCGTGTTGGCCGAGCGCATCAAGAAGAAAAAGCGCGCGACATCGGGCGTGACTTCGTCGATGAGTTCATCCAGCGTGACGTAGTTCGCCTTCCGCGTGCTCATCTTTACCGGCTCCCCGGCACGGACGAGCGTTACGAACTGATAGATCACCACGTCGACGCGGCTTTTGTCGTACCCGAGGACGTCCAGCGCGCTGAGGATGTCGGGGTAGGTGGCGATATGGTCGGCGCCAAACACGTCGATCATCACATCGAAGCCCCGTTCGAACTTTTCGACATGATAGGCGATGTCCGGCAGGCGGTAGGTCGGCTCACCGGTCGACTTCACGAGCACCGTATCATCCTCTTTCCCGAACGCGGTCGTCTTGAACCACGTTGCGCCATCGGCCTCGTAGACCATGCCTTCGTCGCGGAGCGCCTGTAGCGTCGCCGCAATCTTGCCCTTGTCGTAGAGCGAGCGCTCGTTGAAGTAGCCACTCATGCGCACGTCGAGGCGCTGTAGCGTATCCTCGATCATCGCGAAGATCGTCTGCTGCGCGGCCTGCTGGTACGCTTCTAACGGGAGGTCGAGGGCGTCATCCCCGTGCGCGTCGACCACCGCCTGCGCGATGTCGATGATATACTGCCCGAGGTATCCGTCTTCCGGAAAGGACGCGGGCACCTCCACCGGTTCGTCCGCGCCAGCGGCCACGTGCTTCGTGGGCTCTTGGGGGCGGAGCAGCCCCTCGCAGCGAGCCTTCACCGATTGCGCCAAGACGCGCATCTGCCGCCCGGCGTCATTGAAGTAATACTCGCGCGTGACGTCATATCCGGCCCAATCCAGGAGGTTGGCAATGGTGTCCCCCAACACGGCGTTGCGGCCATGACCGACCGTAAGCGGTCCGGTGGGGTTGGCGCTTACGTACTCGACCAGCGCGTTGCCCCGCGGCTCGTCGGCACGGCCAAAGGCGGCGTCCTGCTCCAGGATATCGGCCAGTGCATCAGCCAGAAATTCCTCGGCAAAGCGAAAGTTGATGAAGCCGGGCCCCGCTACCGAGACGTCCGCGATGCGGTTGGCGTCGAGGTCCAATTGCTCCACCAGCTCCTCGGCGATTTGGCGGGGCGCCTTCCGCAAGTGGCGGGCCAGTTGCAGCGCTGCATTGGTCGCCAGATCCCCGTGCGACGGGTCATTGGGTTTTTCGAGCATGGGCTCGAAGTCGTCGGGCACGCCGTCGATGGACGCGAGGGTGGTACGCAGTTGCGCGTCAAGGTAATCCTTCATGCGGGGGCAGGAGGCTCGGGTGGAGGGGAGCGAAGCCCGGCGATGCCGGAGCGCTTCGTGTAAGCGAGACCCGGGGGACGGTTTCGTAGCCTCTGGCCGCTACCCCATCGCGGCGGCGTGTTACCCACCCTCATCCAGCACCTCAAATTCCACGCGCCGGTTGAGCGTGCGGCCCGTCGGGGTTTCATTGCCAAAGATGGGCCGGTTTTCGCCAAATCCAACCGCGATGAGCCGGTCTTCGTCGAGGCCGTAGTTCTCGACCAGGTAGTCCCGCACCGCTGCAGCGCGCCGCTCGGAGAGGCCCTGGTTGTACTCCTCAGAGCCGATGCTGTCGGTGTGTCCGCCAATCTCTACCCGCAGATCGGGGTAGCGCTCCAGCACCGTGCCAATGGCGTCCAGCGTGCGCGTGGAGCCATCCAGAATGTCGCTCTGGTCAAACTCAAACACGATTTCTATGGTGCGGAAGAGGCCCGTGTCGAGCAGGGCACGCTCCACCTCTTGGACGCGCGGCGGCAGGTCAGCGCGGGGTTGGCGCTCTACGCCCGGGCGCAGCCGGGGCGGCGTCAGGCGCTCGAACGAGCGATCGCGGGGCTGTAGCGCCTCGTCGCCGTCCGATTCGGGCGCGGACGCAGGCTGTTCGTCGGGCACGAAGGCGCGGCGTCCGTCCTCCAAAATTACCGTCGTGCCGCCCTCAACCGGTCTCGACCGCCGGAGGGCATCATAGTACAGCGCTTCCACGTCGTCCAGCCGATCGCCAAGGCGCTCAAAGCGGCGGTCCATCTGGCGCATGAGCTCCGCCATCGCCTGGCGGTCCAGCGCCCGCGCTTCTCCGGTCGGCGCTGCCGGTGCTCGGGTCTGGGCCCCGGGGGCTCGATCTGAAGCTGGTGCCACGCGCCCCAGCGCTTCAACCGGCACCGGCCTGCCATCGGGGTACACGTACACGATTCGAGGGGCCGGCTGCTGCAGGCCCCGGATCTGCGCGATGCGGTTGCGGACCCGGGCGACGCCGGGTGGCGCCGCCTGCTGTGTCGGCTGCACGACCTGCACCGCCGGGCCTTCCTGCACAATCACCGTATCCGGCGCTGCCTCCTGAGCCCCCACGGGCTGGAGGCCCATAAGGGCGAGCAGCAAACCACACGCTGTGGCTATGATCGAGAAGCGCATGACAAGAAAAGCATGTATATCCGTGAGGCCAGTGGACCTACAATGCAGCACCTGATAACATGATGCGGTGCTTGTTGAACCTGATGCGGTGCCGGTTAGAAGCGGATCCGGACCCCCGCCAGGAAGCGGTTGACGTCAAAGAAGTCGAGCGTATTGTACTCAACGAAGACGCTGTTGCTATCCAGTTGGTATTCGGCACCCACCAGCAGGTTGAGCCGGAGGTTCAGCCCCGAGAGGCCGGAGCGTGTGGTGAAGCCAGCGCCCAGCCCGGTGTAGGGTGTGATGCGGCGTTCCGGCCCCACACTAATGAGGGGAAGCATGCCACTGGCGAGCACGGTGTACGAGGTACCGTCACCGCCAAAGCCTGCGGACAGCTCAGGGATAAACCGGATGCTGCTCTCCGCCTGCCGGAAGTCCCCTCGCACCCCGAGCATGCCTTGCGTGCTACCATTGCCCGCCCGGAAGCCGCCGATGGGCTGGACCCCAGTGAGGCTCCGCCCGAAGGGTCGGGTGATGCTCCCGCCATCGTCGGCCTCGCGAATCACTTCCCGATCGCGCACGACCTGCGTCTCCGCCGGACGGTCCAGCCCTTCGGTGCGCAGGCGCGTCATCTCGCGCGACATCCGCTCATCCAGCGATTCAATGCGCGACTCCAGCCGCTGCATCTCAGCCAGCGAAAGGGTGCCATCTTCGATGTTTTCGAGACGATCGCGCACCGCCTCTTGCACCTGCGTCTGGACGTCTTCCTGCGTCACGGCTACCTCGCCCAGCTCTTCGCGGATGGCTTCGCGGGCCAGGGTGCGGGCTTCCTCCTGCGAGATCCCGCCGGCCTCCGCCAGGCGTTCATCTACGACCTCCTGCACGATCTGCCGCACCTGTGCCGCCGTCAGCCCGGCAGCGGCGGCTTGCCCCTGGATTTGCGCCTGCGGAGCGCTGCCCGCTTGCGACACCCCGCCCGTGCCATACCGGAGGTAGATCTCGCCCTCTTCAGGAATGGGCACCTCAATGACGCGATCGGACAGATTGGAGCTGCGCTCTTCGCGAACGCGCACGACTTGCTCCTCTTGCGCCTGGGCCTCCTGTTGCTGCGCTGCTGTTTCCTGAGGAGCGCGCGTCGTATCTGAAGCGGCAGCCACGGCCGCCTCGCTCGGCGACGTGTCCGGGGAATCCTCAGCGCTGGTCTGTTGGCGCACCTCAACCTCGGCCGCATCCGGGTCCCGGCCTTCGGCCTGTGCCGCAGCCCGGGCCTCCGCGATGCGTTGCTCAAACTCGGCTTCTGCCTGGCGCAGGGAGTCGATCTCTGCCTCCAGCTCAGCGATGCGCTGCTCCTCAGCAGAGCGCGCCTCCGCTACTTCCCGTTCAACCGCCCGTTCGCGCGCGGCGGCCCGGCGCTCTTCGGGGGTCTGTCGGCCCTGCCCGAGGTTAAAGGTAAGCCCCGCCGTGTAGGCCACGCTGGCGAAGACGCTGTTGGGCGAGCTGACGTCGCTAACATCCTGATTGCTCATCAACAACCCTCGCACGCCACCGCGGATGCCGATCCGCTCGGTCACCGGGATGTCCAAGCCTCCACCGCCGCTCGCAAAGTAGCGGCTGTCCACCGGGGCGCCATCACGCCCCCGATAGTCGGAGAGCACCTCTGCATACCCTCCACCGACGAGCAAATACGGGGTAATGCCGCTGCTGATTTCGGTGTCGAGGCGCAGCTCCAGTTCACCGCCGTACAGTTGAAGGTCCTGAAACCAGTCCCGAACCGCGCCATTGGGCACTTCGCCGGCATCGGTAGCCCGCCAGTAAAAGCCCCGCAGCGCAATGAGTGGCGAGATGTCTGCCCCTACGTTAACCCCTGCAAAGGATTGCGTGGAGGGGAAGTTGAGCGCGTCATTAAAATCGATGGTGCCATAGAACGGCTCCGCGGTGAGCTGCAGCCCGTCCGAGAACAGCCCGCGAACCCCCTCGTCCACGGCCGTCTGCTGTCCCGCAGGACGCCCCCCGAGGCGAAAGCCGATGGCGGCCGAAACCGAGGGATTGAAGACGGTCTGCTGGTTAAACACCTCCCGCGTAATTTGCTCGTCCGGTGGTAACTCTTCGTTAATGGCGGCGATGTCCTCATCCGAGAGCAGCGCGGAGCCCGGGTTGTAGCGATAAGCCAACCCCTGCCCGACTACCGATACCGTTACGGAGCGCCCCACCGGAAAGCGCAGCCCGATGCCGGCTTCTGCATAAATGCTTTCCGTCTGGCCGATGCTGCCGAAGTCAAACCGGTCCTGCGGGTCAATTTCGATGACCCCGGTGCCTACCTGAACGAACGGAATGGTGCCTTCACTCCCCAGATTGGCCTGCAGTTGCGCGCCATACCGCTGGAGATCAATCTCGCGCCCCTCCTGGGTACGCAGCGCCGCAAGCACCGCCTCGTCATTACCGCTGAAGCCCGAAAAGTCTGTTTCAATGTTTTCCCCGAAGGTGTAGAGCCCCCGCAGTTGGAGGTATTCGCCAAAGCTCAGCCCCAGCCGGCCGCCGTAGAGCAGCCCGTCGGACAGCCCGGCTTGGTCGTCAAAGAAAACGTATTCCCCTGTGGCGGAGCCGTTATAGCCCACATCCGAAAACTGTGCCTGTGCCGTCTGCGTCAGCGCCAGAAACAGGGCCACGAGCGCCAAGGCGGTCGTGCGGGCGTACCATTGAGCAATCATAAAAAACGTGGTGTAATGGGAGTAACGAAGTAAGTGGGCGCTGCTTAGGACCTGGCATGCGGCGCGGTTACTCTACCCGCGTGAGCTGCATGGTGAGGGTGCCGTCGGCATCGCGGATACCGTCGTACCGGTCGTAGCGTGTATCTTCCAGGTTTAAGCCCAGCCGCCGGATATCTCTGATGAGCCGGTCGCCTTCCGCTTCGATTGTGAGTCGAAACGTCTCAGGCAGAAACAGATCGGTGTGGTTGCCAGGGTTGCTTACGGTCAACCGGACGTCATCGGCGCCGGTTGAAAAGGTGCCCCCGGCATTGATGGAGCCCGTTTGGTCAGGAAACCGGTAGCGAAGCGAGAACTCACCGCCCCGGAAAAACTCCAGCTCTACCGATGCAAGTTCTTCCAGCAGGTCGGTGTTGGGGAGTTGGGCATCGGGTTCAAGCACGAACGCATCGAAGGTATACCGGCCGAAGAGCTGCTCTGTATCGAAGGTATCTTCTGAATCGCAAGCCGAGGTGAAGAGAAGCACGGCAGCCAGCAGGCAGAGGGCCGCGAGCCGAGAGCCAATAGTGAAAGGATGGGACATTGCGTTCATAACGAAAAAGGGTTGGGAATACGAGCGCGGGCAAGCTGCGGCTAATTGTTACGCTACATCATAAAGGGCACTACATGCTAAGGGAGGCTGGGTTCAAGGATAGATCGTGTATGCTATGCGAATTGAGTGCGCGTTGCCGTCCGCCACCCTACCAGTGGCTTGCGCCATCTACAGCACACATAGGAGGTTACCCTGCGAGCGCTGCGCACCCCCACCGTGCATAGGTAAAACACACGTTACACCTTGGGCGCTATCCGTAACGGCATGTTAACACTTATCCGTTGCCTCCCGCAGATGAATCCTGGAGGTTGCACGCAGCTAATCGGAGAACGTAGCCGGTTGGGCTGCCGTGCTGCTGCCGTAAGGCGGCGGTACGTGTACATCGGCCCCTCAGCCCGAGCCCTCGCGCGCACCGCGCAACAGCCGTCCGGGCGTATACACACGTCCTCTACACGCCCACGTGGGGCAGCGCCCATTCTTCAGGAGGGCTTAACAGGACTATCGGAGGTCGTTTATAGTATCGTAATGCACAGCACCGTACATTGCTACTCTACGTACGGTGCCGTGCAGTAGTACGACCGGCCGACCACACACGAGCGACATGTTCGGCCCGCACCAACAGAGCGTGCGTGCCGCTGTTGCCCGGACACGCTTGCGCACCACCCGATCTCTACACCTTGTTTATGTATTCAGGGCCTGTGGGAGACACCTTGTTTGAAGAGGAGTCCCAGGGCCAACGTTTTCTTTCCGGAAGCGACATACGCTTACCCCATCTCATCAAACAGAGGTACATCATGAAGCCACACGGTACCATATGGCTTTTTTCTGTGGTTCTTCTCAGTTTTCTTTTTCTGCCGCTATCGACGGCCTCGGCGCAGTCGACGAATGCGGCCATCACCGGAACGGTAACGGATGACACCGGCGAGCCCCTTCCCGGCGCCAATGTCATTGCTATCCACGAGCCTTCCGGCACGCAGTACGGCACATCGGCCCGCGTCGATGGCCAGTACAACCTGCGGGGGCTGCGCGTAGGCGGGCCCTACACCGTACGCGCTTCCTTTGTCGGGTTTCAGACGGAGGAAGAAACCGACCTTGAGTTGACACTCAACCAAACCGCGGAGCTTAACTTCCAACTTCTGGAGGAGGGGGCCGAGTTGGAAGGCGTAGAGGTTCTGGCTCAGCGCAGCGAGCAGATCCGAAGCGATCGCACGGGCGCCAGCCGCAACGTCTCGCAAGAGGAGATCGAACGGCTGCCGACCATCAACCGCAGCCTGACCGACTTCGCGCGGCTCGTTCCGCAGTCGGGGGGCGGTAACAGCCTTGCCGGTCGCAACGACCGCTACAACAAGATCCAGGTCGATGGCGCTACGCTCGATGACGTGTTTGGGCTCGGCGATGCCGTGCCCGGCAGCCAAGCCGGCGCCCAGCCCATCAGCTTGGATGCTATTCAGGAATTTAACGTGGACATCGCGCCCTATGACGTCCGGGCGAGCGGCTTCACGGGTGGCCAGATCAATGCCATCACCAAGAGTGGTACGAACACCTTCACCGGTAGCCTGCGCTTCATCTACCGGGACGAGGGCCTTACCGGCAAGCTCAACGGCGAACGTACGGGCGACTTCAGTGAGCAATTTGTTGTAGGCACCCTGGGCGGTCCCATTATCGAAGACAAGTTATTTTTCTTCGTAAACGGTGAGTTTCGGCGCCAGTCCTCTCCCCTTGACACGCGCGTGGGCGAATCCTCGGGCACCAATTTCTTCCGGGTCAACCAAAGCACCCTGAGCGACTTCGGCTTCACCAACACCAGTGAGCTGATGAGCGAGATTCAGAACATTGCGCAAACACAGTACGACTTCAATCCTGGCGGCATCTCACCCTTCTCACAGGATGAGGACAACGAGAAGTTCTTGGTAAAGCTGGATTGGAATATCAACAACAGCAACAACCTCACGCTGCGTCACAATTACGTAGATGCACGCGATGACAGCGGCATCGGGCGCGGGCGCAACAGCTTCGACTTTGCCAACCGCCAGTACGTCTTTAACAGCACGCAGAACTCGTCGACGGTTCAGCTGAACAGCACCATCGGCGACAATATGTTTAATGAGGCGCGCCTAGTGTACACCCGGATCCGTGACCAGCGCGACGTGCAAGATTCACAGTGGCCCGATACGGAAATTCAGTTGAATGCCTCGCAGTCTGTGAACATGGGGATCGGCCGCTTCAACCAGGCCAACCGACTGGATCAGGACATCTTCGAGATCACGAACGACTTCACCGTCGCGCGCGGAGATCACCTGCTCACGTTCGGGACGAACAATGAGATCTTTACCTTCTCTAACCTCTTCATTCAGGATTTCGTGGGGCAATACGATTTCCGCGGGTTCGACTTTGAAAATGCCAGCGGCGAAACCGTCTCGGTGAGTCCGCTGGAGGCGTTCCGACGGGGACAGCCTTCGCAGTACCGCCTCAGTTATTCCCTCCTCGAAGATGAAATCCGCCCAGAGGCTGAGTTCACGGGCTTCCAGCTGGGGCTGTACGTCCAGGACGAATGGCAGGCGCTGGATAACCTGCGGCTGACCCTCGGCCTCCGGGCAGACATTCCGATCCTGCCAGACGAACCGCTGGACAACCCCGATGCCCAAGAGGCCTTCGGCCGTAGCACCACCGACGTGGCCAGCGGCAATGTGCTCTGGTCCCCGCGGATTGGGTTTAATTACGCTCAAGATCTCTTCGGGGCCAACCTTGAAACGCAGGTGCGTGGCGGTACCGGCATCTTCAGTGGCCGCCCGCCTTTCGTCTGGATTTCCAACCAGTACAGCAACACAGGCGTCGACTTTGCCCGGTTGGATGTCAACTTCAATCCGGGCGAGGACTTCGTGGACGGCGACGGCAACTACGATCCTTCCGTTAGCTGCTTCTCTGGCAGTGGCGACCCGGCCGACCAGCCGCGCCCTGGCGACTGCCCCGGGCTTGATCCGAT
Source organism: Bacteroidota bacterium (assembly GCA_009908945.1). Taxonomy (GTDB): domain Bacteria; phylum Bacteroidota; class Rhodothermia; order Rhodothermales; family Salinibacteraceae; genus Tc-Br11-B2g6-7. Next base: position 3,575 of record JAAAOI010000038.1, on the reverse strand, counting down.
CACGACGACCGAGATCAACGTGATTGACGACGGCTTCACGTACCCGCAAACCTGGCGGTCGAACCTGGCCATTGATCAGGAGCTGCCCTTTGGTCTTGTGGCGACGCTTGAGGGCCTGTATTCCAACTCGCTGAATGAGGTTGTTTTTGAGAACCTCAACATTGAGCAGACCGGAGAAAGCGCCTTTGGGCGGCCACTTTACGGAGAGGCCCGTACCTTTGGCTCCACCCGCAACCTGGTGGACGAGCGCTTCACGAATGCCCTCCTGCTGAAGAATACGAACGAAGGGTATGAGTACAGCCTCACTGCCCAGCTTCAGCGGCGTGTGCCCCTCGGCCTGAGTGGGTCCTTCTCCTACACGTACAACCGGGCGAAGAACATCAACAACGGGACGTCGAGCCGGGCCATCTCGAACTGGCAGTTTAACGAGAACGTGGACGTAAACAACCCGCGTCTCGGAACGGCCGACTTTGAGCGCCGTCACCGCGTGCTGCTCAATCTCGACTACCGGCTCTCGTACCTGGAGCGTTTCGCCACCTCGATCGGGCTGATCTATGAGGGCCGCTCCGGCTCCCCCTTCAGCTGGATTTATGTAGGAGACGCCAACGCCGACGGTCAGAGCTTCAACGACCTTGTCTACGTGCCGGCCGCCGAGCGGGACATCGTGCTCTCAAGCGATAACTGGGCGCTTATGGATGCCTTTATCGAGAGCGAGGACGGCCTGAACGAGTTCCGTGGAGGCTTTGCCGAGCGCAATACGGCCCGCGACCCATGGCAGAACATCCTGGACGTGCGAATCAACCAGGAAATCGCTACGCTGCGCGGGCAGCGCGTAGAAATCACCGCGGTGGTCGAGAACGTGCTGAACTTGCTCAATGAAGACTGGGGCGACATTCAGTTCTCCAGTTTCAACAACAACACCGCGTGGAACTTCGAGCGCTACGTGTCTGCTAACGACATAGGCACGGAGCTCGGCGGTCGCGTCATAACGGCGGACGATATCGGCAAGCCGGTCGTGAACTTTGATGAGCGGACGGTTCGGGATCGCATCACCGGTGACTTCCTGAACACCGCCAACATCTCGTCGCGGTGGCGCCTGCAGCTGGGTGTTCGCTACATCTTTTAGCGTCTGATTGCTGCACGGCAGGCGGCCATCAAAGGTCGCCTGCCTGCGGTATCTTTGTGTGGAAGCCAACCGCCTTACCTTTTCTTCTATTGACCTTTACCCCCATGTATAGATTTTTACGACCTGCCCTGGCGCCGGCGCTCATCCTGCTTCTGGCGTTCGTCTGGATGGGCTGTGATAGCGATGACGGTGTTGTGGGTGTGGACCCGGATGCCACCACGGTTGAGTTCGCCTCTGGCGGCGGAACGGCCGTGCCCGCCGATAGCATCACCACCCTGAATGTGCGCATCAACAACCCGGCGGGAAGCGCCGTCACCGTTGAAGTGCTGTTCGCCGAAGGCGCCAGCTCGGCGACCCCCGACGACATCGGCGGCCTCACCGTGGATGACCCCATCTCGGTAACCTTCCCCGCCTCTGCGTCGAGTGGGGATACCCAATCCGTTGAAATCGACGTGTCGCAGGCCGACATCACAGGCGGCGCGAAGGAGGCCCGGTTTGCCCTGCAGCGTGCGCAATCGGATAGCCCGGTGCGGGTCGGTAACAACCGGGAATTTGACCTCAGTATTGGATTTCCGAATATTGCGGACATTCGCGGACGGATCGGGGGCACCTTCACCTTTCAAGCCATCGTGACCAGCATTCGTGGGGCCGATACCAGTATTCAGGATGACACCGGTGGCCTTGTGGTGTCGCGCAACTCGGACTTTGCCGATGCCGTCTCCGTAGGGGACCAAGTGATCATCACAGGTACCATCACCGACTTTGACGGGCTGCGTCAGGTGGATCAGCCGGATAATCTGGCGTCCTTTGACGTCGTGTCGAGCGGCAACCCGCTTCCGGCACCGCTACCGAGCTTGACAACGAGGATGACGAGAACATGCGCGTCCGGGTCAACAACCTGCAGTTCACGGACAGCCGCAGCACATTTGTCGGCGGTGGTGGTGCAGGCAACTTCAGCGCAGAGGATGAAGATGGCAACTCCATTATCATTCGGCTGGAGAGTAGCTCCTTCTACGTGGGCCAGCCGGTGCCCCAAGGCACATTCGACTTCGAAGGTGTGTTTGCCACGTTTCGCGGCACCGGACAGCTTAACGCCCACGATGAGGGCGATCTGATCTTCGACGCCGACGAGGTACCGGATGATGATCCGGATGCGCCGGAAGTGATCAGCATCGCTGATGCGATTGACACCGAAGGCACCGGCGAGGTGGTTGCCGTTGAAGGCCTTGTGACGCGCATCTTCGGTGGCACCACTGTCATTGAGGACGGTACCGCGGGTATCGTGGTGAGCCGCCGCGACGATGTCGCCGAAGCCGCTGAAATCGGTGACGAGTTACAGGTCATCGGCTCTGTTGGACAATTCAACGGGCTGTTCCAGCTGGACAGCGGCAACGTCGAAGACTTCGAGGTGCTCTCCTCTGGCAATACCCTCCCGGATCCCTTGGAGATTGGCCTCGATGAGGTTGGTGACTTCCAGAGCCGCCTGGTATCGATCGGTGGACTGGAAATCACCGGCACGGATGCGGCCACTTTTGAAGGAGGCACGAACTACGAGGTGACGGATGGGTCCACCACCAGCACGCTCCGTATCGATGGCGACTCCTTCTACGTAGGCGAGCCGATCCCTGATGGCCCGTTCGACTTCCGGGGCATCACCGGCGTGTTCAACGACCCGCAGATCTTCCCGCTTCTGGAGGGTGACATTGAAGAAGCGGTTGAACCCACCGACCTGTCCATCGCCGATGCGAAGGATACAGACGGCACGGATGAACTGGTCGCTGTAACCGGCACCGTTACCCGCGTCTTTGGCCGGTCGACGGTGATTCAGGACGGCACCGGTGGCATCGTCGTGAGCCGGCGTCAGGACGTCGCTGATGCGGCGGCTGCCGGTGATGAACTCCGCGTGGTGGGCACCGTCTCGACCTTTAACGGGCTGTTCCAGCTTGATAGCGGCAACGTGGAAGGCTTCGAGGTGCTCTCCTCAGGGAATCCGCTTCCCGACCCTGTCGAAATCACGCTCGATCAGGTGGGCGACTTCCAAAGTGAGCTTGTGCTTATTACGGGCCTTGAGGTTGAAGGCGCTGGAACGGCTGACTTCGAGGGGGGCACGAACTACGACGTGACGGATGGGTCCACCACCAGCACGCTCCGTATCGACGGCGACTCCTTCTACGTGGGCGAGCCGATCCCTGATGGCCCGTTCGACTTCCGGGGCATCACGGGTGCGTTTAACGGCCCGCAGATCTTCCCCCTCATAGATGGCGATATCACAGAACAGTAAGTGCGCTACGCCGCGTACTGAAACGCATCAAAAAAGCCTTCTCCCTTCATTGGGAGAAGGCTTTTTTGTTTGCAACCCGGTGTTTATGCAAGATGCCAGCGGATGGAACAGGGACCATTTTTCGCAGATCGCACAGCGTCGTGCAGAGGCGAGGGCCTCCGGTGATAG
>JAAAOI010000022.1 GCA_009908945.1 Bacteroidota bacterium | reverse complement strand
AAAAGCGGCCGCAGCACGGGCCGTACGAGCTTCACGATGATCTCTACCAGGCCCGACTTCTCGGCAATGCGCAACAACCCCAACCAGAGCGCCAGGGCGCCAATCAGCCCAATGATAATGTTAACGGCGGTCTCTGCGAAGTCGAAAGCAGCCTGGGTGATGGCGGTCATTTTGACGAAGCGGACCGGTTCGAATTGCAACGCTGCCGCTGTGGTGCGTCCGTTGGGGGAAAAATTCTGCACGACGGCCCGCAGCTCACCGTCGGAGCCCGCCGTTACCTCCCGGATGGTAGCCAGCGGCTCCGGTAGCGACGCTGACGCACCGAACCGCACCTGCCGCCCGTCGCGTGTTTGCACCAGGGTGCCGGCATAGGCGCCTGGGGGCGCGGCATCGGTGGCGTAGAACGCCTGGTAGACCTCCGGGCGTATCCTGATTTCTACGGATTGGCGTCGGGCGTCGGTAGCGTACCCGTCGGGAAAATGAAGCACTACGGGCAGGGCCGCGTCATTACGGTACCGGTCCTGTGCGATCTCCCGGGCATCGGTGGCCAGGGCAAACACCAAGCTAAACACGATTAGTCCGGCCCAGATGTAATTCAGCATGCCCACGCTGGTATCCTATAGCCCTGTGCGAAAATGGAGTGGCGTGGCTCAACATAGGAAGTAGCGAGGGAACGTGCGAGCGAAAATCCCAACGCTTTCGTACGCGTCCATTCAGCCGCCGTGTAGCCCGGTCCTGCAACCAATACAAATATGTGAAGGCCGCCTGCATGCCGCAGACCACGCATCATTCGATGGAAACGTCTGTTCTACAAGGTCCATCGATAATCAAAATGATTACATCTGTACCATGGGACTGAACGTCACCGAAAAGCTTATCACATCGCATCTGGTGGACGGCACGATGGACGTTGGGGAAGAAATTTCCCTGACGATGGATCAGACGCTGACACAAGATGCAACGGGAACCATGGTTATGCTGGAGTTCGAGGCCATGGGAATTCCGCAGGTTCAGACGGAGGTGTCGGCGCAGTACGTCGATCATAACCTGATTCAATCCGACTATAAGAACCCGGATGATCATCTGTTCTTGCGCAGCGCATGCAAGAAGTACGGCGTACACTACAGCCGTCCCGGGAATGGCGTGAGTCACCCGGTGCATCAGGAGCGCTTTGGCGTGCCCGGCAAAACCCTCATCGGCTCGGATAGCCATACGCCAGCCGCGGGCGCCATCGGGATGCTGGCCATCGGGGCCGGCGGCCTGGATGTAGCCATGGCCATGGCCGGAGAGCCGTACACCATCCGGATGCCCGAGGTGTGGGGCGTGAAGCTGACGGGCGAGTTGCCGGACTGGGTAAGCGCGAAAGATGTGATCCTTGAGATGCTGCGGCGCCACGATGTCGATGGCGGCGTCAACCGCATTATCGAGTACTACGGGCCCGGCCTGGATGCCCTCAGCTGCATGGACCGTCATGTGATCGCTAACATGGGCACCGAGCTGGGCGCCACCAGCACGGTCTTCCCGTCTGATGATGAAGTGAGGCGCTTCCTGCGCTCGCAGGGGCGCGAAGAGGACTGGTCGGAGCTCAAGGCCGATCCGGATGCCACTTACGATGTGCACGAGGCCATCCATCTTAACGACGTGGTGCCGATGATTGCCAAGCCAAGCAGCCCGGGCAACGTGGTACCGGTGCGCGAGGTGGAAGGGCAAGAGATTTATCAGTCGTACGTTGGCTCCTCGGCCAATCCGGGCTTCCGTGACTTTGCCGTGGCCGCCGACATCGTGGAGGGCAAGCAAGTGCACGACCGGGTGTCGTTCGACGTCAACCCCACGTCTCGTCAGATTCTGGAAAACCTCATGCACTCGGGGCACCTGCAGAAGCTCACGCGGGCCGGCGCGCGGATCCACCAGGCCGGCTGCAATGGCTGCATCGGCATGGGACAGGCACCAGCGACCGGACGCATCAGCCTGCGCACGGTACCGCGCAACTTCCCCGGGCGCTCCGGTACCAAAGAAGATGCCGTGTACCTTGTGAGCCCGGAAACGGCCGCGGCCTCGGCACTCGCTGGTAAGATTACAGACCCACGCGACCTTGAGGCGATGTACGGGATGTCGTATCCGCACGTGCAGGAGCCCGAGGACATCATCATCAACGCGGATCAGATCGTGCCACCCGCGACCAACGGCGAGCGCGAGGAAGAGCTGGAGAAAGGCCCGAACGTTGTCTCGTTGCCGTCCTTCGACCCGCTGCCTGAATCTCTCACGGTACCTGTGCTGCTCAAGATGGGTGATGACATCTCTACGGACGAGATCATGCCGGCCGGCTCGCGCATCCTGCCCTACCGCTCCAATATTCCTAAAATCTCGGAGTTTGTGTTTGAGGTGGTTGATGAGAGCTTTTTCGATCGGGCCTTGAAGCGGCAGGACGAAGGGTTCGCGATCGTTGCGGGCACGAACTACGGCCAGGGCTCCAGCCGCGAGCACGCGGCGATTGCCCCGCGCTGGCTGGGGACGCGGCTGAAGCTGGTGAAAAGCTTTGCCCGAATCCACCGGCAAAACCTCGCCAACTTTGGCATCCTTCCCCTCATGTTTACCGACCATGCGGACTTCAACCGTATCGAGGAAGGAGATACATTGACGGTTGAGAATGTGCGGGCGGCCATCCAAGCGGGCGACAAGGTGAACGTCTATAATGAGACGAAGGACGAGACGTACACCGCGAAGCATGACCTCTCGCCGCGCGAGATCGAGATGCTGCTGGAGGGCAGTCTTATCAATGTCGTCAAGCAGCGCTTTAACGGATAGAACGTCGGATAAGCGTATCCGGCAGCCACGAAACCAGCGGGCGAGGGAACCCTCGCCCGTTTTTCGTTGGTACAGGCTACCTATCCGTACCGCTGCCTCCCTACTGATCGATATGCCTGCTGCCACCGCGCCTCCTGCTGTTCCTCGTCCGTACTACGCGGGTGGCTTCAGGGGAGGGCAGCGTAGGGCCGCGCAGGCCTTCTGGGACTGGTACGCAGTCACGAACGAGGCGCCGCCCGTGTGGCAGCAGCACTCAACGGAGGCGCTGCGTACGCTGCTTCTGGAAGAGCGCCCGCTGCCCGACGTGCCCGACGCTGTAACGCAAGGCCTCTACCGGCACGCGGACGAGCAGCGTGTGCCGCTGCAGGTCTTCGCACACCAAATACAGAGCGCCGTAGGCCAGGGCGAGGAGCTCCGCTTCAACACCTACGACGAGCTTGAGCTTTTTATGCAGGACGGCGTCTGCCGCCTCAGCGAAGCGCTGATGCACCTACTGGACATGGCCAACCGGTTTCAGCTGCCGCAAGCCCAAGCCTTTGCCCGAGCGCTATTTCTTATCACCCACCTGATGCGCTTACCTCACGACGTGCAGCGGGGCCGCCTCTTCATTCCCCTTGACGCGCTGGTGAACTACGGAATTGAAGAACACCGCCTGTTCCGGGGCGAGGTCAATGAGTCGCTGCGCCGCGTGCTGTGGCGGCTTACCGTTCGTGCCCGTGACGAGCTGGCGCAAGCGGAGCCGCTGGCCGCTGATCTTCCATGGCGCGTCCGGGGCACCTACAAGCGGTACTGGATCGGTGGCCTGGACATCCTGGCCCGCATCGAGCGGCGCGACTTCGACGTGTGGTCGAATCCTATCCAGATCGGCCGGGTCGATCGCTTCCGTATTCGCCTGCAGTCCTTGTTCAGTCGCTCCGCCTTAACCGGATAATCTCTTCGCTTCTTCGTTTTCTCCTCCTATGGCTACCTATAAAGACGCCGGCGTTGACATCGCCGCGGCCGACGAGACGGTCGATCGTATGAAACCGCTGGTCCGTGACACCTTCACGCCGGGGGTACTGACCGGCATTGGCGCCTTTGGGGCGTTTTTTGAACCCGACTTCGGGGCCTTGGACAGGCCTGTGCTTGTTTCCTCCGTGGACGGCGTGGGCACCAAGCTAAAAGTGGCCTTCCGCGCCGGCCGTCATGATACGGTGGGGGAGGACCTGGTGAATCACTGCGTGAATGACATCGCGGTGTGCGGTGCCCAACCGCTGTTCTTCTTGGACTATCTCTCTACAGGCACGCTGGAGCCGGCCGTTGCGCTGGACGTCGTGCGCGGTTTTGCCCGCGGCTGTACGGCCAACGGGTGTGCGCTGATCGGTGGGGAGACCGCGGAAATGCCGGATCTGTACCAATCGGGCGAGTACGACCTCGCCGGGATGGTTGTGGGCGTGGTGGATAAAGCCCGAGTGGTGGATGGCCACACCATCGAGGAGGGAGATGTGCTACTGGGGCTGGCCAGCACCGGGTTGCACACCAATGGCTATTCGCTGGCCCGCCACGTGCTGTTCGAACAGTTCGCAGTGGACGACCAGCCGGACGCCCTCGGGGGCGTTTCTGTGGGGGAGGCATTGCTGGCCGTGCACCGGTCCTACCTGGAGCCGATCCAGGCGCTTCACGCAGAGGGCCTCGCCGAGGGACTGGTGCACGTTACCGGGGGCGGCATTCCGGGCAACACCGCGCGCGTAGTCCCAGAGGGGCTGGTGGCAGCTGTCGACTATACGGCCTGGGAACGCCCGGCCCTCTTCAACCTGATTCAGAGCCTGGGCGATGTGCCGGAGGCTGACATGCGGCAGACGTTCAACCTGGGGATCGGTCTCATCGCCATCGTGCGCCCCCCAAACGTTCCTGCCGCGGTACAGGCACTCGAAGCGCTGGGCGAGCAGCCCGTGCCGATGGGGCAGGTCCAGGCGGCCGCGTAGCGCCTACGCTGTACCGCGCAGCCCGAGCGGATACATCAGCCCGGACGTTGCGTATGACGCTGGGAGCGCTTCCACTGCACGGCCCTCCAGATTCCTCACCAGATCGACCCCTGCCTCATGCTGTCCCTTCTGCTCATCCTCGTGCTCAGCTACCTGATTGGCTCCATCCCGTCGAGCGTGTGGCTGGGCAAATTGGTCCACGGTGTCGACGTGCGGGACCACGGCAGCAACAATGCGGGCGCCACCAATGCCTTCCGGGTGTTGGGGTGGCAGGTGGGCGCGAGCGCTCTAGCATTTGATATGGGGAAAGGCGCCTTCGCCGCTGGCGTGCTTGCGCTGATCCGCGTGGATACGCTGCCTGCGCTGGGGGCCTGGGAGCTGGACACGGTGGTAGCACTGCTTGCTGGACTGGCGGCTATCCTGGGGCACATGTTTCCGCTGTACCTCGGGTTTGATGGCGGGAAGGGCGTGGCGACCACGGCTGGCGTCTTGCTGGCCATCACGCCTCTCACGATGCTCATTGTGATGGCGATCTTCGTGGCAGTGCTGCTGCCCTCGGGGTATGTGTCGCTGGCCTCGATGCTGAGTGCGATCTCGTTTCCGGTGACCGCCGCCATCCAAAAGTACGGATTTGGCGCTGACCTCGACCTCAGCATCCTCATCGTCGGTGTGCTGCTCGCACTGGGCATTGTGTTTGCCCATCGGTCCAACATCAAGCGCCTGATGGCGGGGGAAGAGAACCAATTTCAGTCGTTCCGCCCGGCCAAGGGCATGATTGGGCGCGGCGAACTGGAGCCGTAGGTGGCGCCGCCGTACTCGGAGCAGCCGTTGCCGGGCCGGGGTATCAGCATATCCTTCGGTGGGATCCTCCGGTACCTATTTAGTCTGTGTATCAAACAGTAGAAATCGAGTTTTATGTCAACGACCGAGTCCGCAACATCGTCCCAGCACGTCGCTGTCTTCGGGGCTGGCAGCTGGGGCACGGCCCTGGCCATGAGTCTGGTGGAGCAAGGGCATCGCACCACGCTGTGGGCGCGCCGCCCGGAGGCCATCCAGGCCATGCGGCAGACGCGCCGCAACGCACCGTATTTGCCCGATGCCGAACTGCCGCCAGCATTGCGTCTCTCGCACGACTTGGAAGCGGTAGCAGCGAGCCACGCCCTCTGGGTTGTGGCTACGCCCTCCCACGCGGTACGGCCGCTGGCTCAACAGCTGGCGCCCCACGCTGCCCCAGGCACGATCGTCGTTTCAGTGGCTAAAGGCATCGAGAACGAGACCCTGCTGACGATGACCGACGTACTGGCAGAGACGCTGCCTACGGTGCCGAAGCAACAACTGGTGGCCCTCTACGGGCCCAGCCATGCAGAGGAAGTGGCCAACCGCCGGCCGACTATGCTGGTGGCTGCAGCACCATCGGCCGCTGTGGCGGAGGTAGTGCAGCAGGTCTTCATGTCGCCACGTCTGCGCGTTTATGCCAACGAGGACGTGCGGGGCGTCGAGATCGGGGGCTCGGTCAAAAATGTACTGGCCATTGCCGCCGGCATTGGCGACGGGATCGGGTACGGCGACAACGCAAAAGCCGCCCTCATCACCCGAGGGATCGCGGAAATTCAGCGGCTCGGGATCGCGCTGGGCGCGCAGCCCCGCACCTTCACCGGCCTAACCGGCATGGGAGACCTTGTCGTCACGTGCATGAGCAGTCATAGCCGCAATCGACACGTGGGCGAGCAGATCGGTCGTGGGCATGCGCTCGACGACATCACGAGCAATATGCAGATGGTCGCCGAAGGCATTCGCACTACGGAGTCCACCTACCAGCTGGCGCAACGGGAAAATATTGAGATGCCTATCACCGAAGCCGTGCACGCAGTGCTCTTCAAGCAGAAAGATCCGACGGTGGCCGTGGAGGAGCTCATGACGCGCAGGGCCAAGCATGAGGACTGGTTGCCGGACGAGCTGCAGCAGGCCGTGAGCAACGCTCCGCAGTAGGTCTGGGGCGTGGCAACCCGAAGGGGCCGAACGATCGAAGGAGGGAGCAATGCGGGGGATTACATCGTAGAAACCCTCTGTTTTATTTGGAAATACCCTGTGCTATCAAGGCGCAGTGTTCCCATCATTACCTGTGGAGGTATCGTGCGTCCTATCCGCTGACTGATCGCCAGATCCTCGCGTCTCTATCTCTCAAGCACGATCGTCCCGCATGTCCCGATTGCCTGAACACCAGCGCCGCGTGGTTTCCGACTTTTCCATGCGCGACCTGGCGCAACTGGTTGCTCTCGGCGAGAGCACACACCTCGAGTTTAAACGGCGCGTTCCGCGGCCAGCCCGGATCGCCAAAGAAGCCATCGCCCTGGCCAATACGCACGGCGGGCGCCTGTTGCTGGGCGTGACCGACAGCGGCCGGCTCGTAGGCGTGCGTGATGCGGAGGAGGAACAGTTTGCCCTGCACCGTGCACTCGACACACTGTGCGAGCCGCCCGTTCAGTTCTCCACCGAGCTTACAGCTGTAGAGGACGGGCGCTTCGTCATCATTGTCAACGTACCGCAAAGTACAACAAAGCCGCATTATCTGTTACCTACCGAGCCTGAAGGCAAGCGTGTAGCGTACGTGCGCATCCAAGATATGAGTGTAGAGGCGAGCCTGGAAGCTGTAGCACTCATGGAGGCTGAGACGGCCCCAAACGGTGTGGCATTTGAGTTTGGGGAGAAAGAGAAGCTCTTGATGCGCTACCTCGATTCGTACGGGCACATTACGGTTGATCAGTTCGCCACCATGGCCGATCTCCCGCTGCAGGTGGCCTCCAAAACGTTGATTCTGCTGACGCGCGCCAGCGTCCTGAAATTTCATCAGGATGAGCGGCAGGATTACTTTACGATGGCCATGTAACCGCTGGAACGCGCCTGTTTTTTGGTGGGCCGGCGCACGCAACCTTGCTCCGTGCCCTCGGGTTGTGTTTCACCCGATCGATCGTTTAGATTGCGCCTGTGTGCTGAACCCGTTATTGCAAGCAACTTATGTCCCTTATCGAAACCATCCCGCTCCACGAAACCACGCGTGAGCGGTACCTCAACTACGCATTATCCGTTATTACGAGCCGGGCGCTGCCCGATATTCGAGACGGCCTCAAGCCCGTGCAACGGCGCATCTTGTATGCCATGTTTGCGAACCTCCGGTTGTACCCGGATGGCCGGTTTCGCAAGAGTGCCACCGTGGTGGGCGAGGTGATGGGAAAGTACCATCCGCACGGCGACTCCGCCATTTACGACGCGATGGTGCGGATGGCGCAGGACTTTTCGCTGCGGGCTCCGCTGGTGGATGGACATGGCAACTACGGCTCGCTGGATGGCGACAGTCCTGCCGCCATGCGCTACACCGAGGCCAAGCTGCAGCCACTCGCGATGGAGCTGCTGGAAGAGATCCGGCAGGATACCGTGGCCTTTCGCGCCAACTTCGACGGCACCATCTTCGAGCCCGTGGTGCTGCCGGCCCGGGTGCCCAACCTGCTCGTCAATGGCGCCAGTGGCATTGCGGTGGGCATGGCCACCAATATGCCGCCGCATAACCTGCGGGAAGTGATCGATGCCTGCATCCACATGATCGATCACCCAAACGCCCGCCTGGCGACGCTGCTGGAGCATCACATCAAGGGCCCAGACTTCCCTACAGCCGGCATCGTGCTGAACACGCCGGAGGAGCTGGCGGCGATTTACGAAAATGGAGAGGGCCGCATCGAACTCCGGGGCCGGTACGTGATGGAAGGGAAGACGACCATCGTCATCACGTCGGTGCCCTATATGGTCAACAAGGGTGATCTGGTCGAAAAAATCGCCGACCATATTGCGGACGAGAATGTGCCACAGCTGTCGAATGTGCGCGACGAGTCGACGGATGAAGTCCGCATCGTGCTCGACTTAAAGCGGGGCTCGAACGCACAGGCGGCTATGGCCTACCTTTTCAAACATACGCCACTGCAGACGCGCTTTCACGTCAACATGACGTGCCTGGTGCCTACGGACAACCCCGAGGTAGCAGCACCACAGAAGGTGAACCTGCAGGCCATCATTCGGCACTTTCTGGCGTTCCGGCTGGAGGTCGTCACGAAGCGGCTGGAGTATGAGCTGGCCCAGCTGGAGCAACGGATCCACATCCTGCGCGGCTTTGCCATCATCTTTGATGCGCTTGATGAGGCCATTCGGATCATCCGGTCCTCGCGCAACAAGCAGGACGCCGCGCAGCGCCTGATGCACCGGTTTCAGCTGGATGAGGCGCAGACCGATGCCATCCTGGAAATCAAGCTGTACCGCCTCTCGCAGATGGAGATTGAGGCGATTCAGGCGGAGCTTGACGCGAAAGAGGCCCGCGCCGCTGAGATCCGCGCCCTGCTAAGCGATGAAGCCGCGCGGTGGACGCTGGTCCGAGATGAGCTAAAGGAGGTCAAAAAGACCTACACGGAGGAGCGCCGGACGGCAATCGACGGGCCCGACGAGGTGCTGGAGTATACGGCTGAAGACTACATCATCGATGAAGATGTGTACGTCATCGTGACGCGCGACGGCTGGGTGAAGCGGCAGGGGTCGTACACGGCGCTGGACTCGATCCGCGTGCGCGATGGCGACGCTGTGGGCTGGGTCCTGGGGGGGTCCACGCGAGCCACCGTAGGGTTCTTTTCGAACCAGGGCAAGGCCTACACCACGCGTATCGACGAGCTGCCGAGCACCACCGGCTACGGCGATCCGATCCAGAAACTCTTCGACTTTGACGACGGAGAGCGCATCGTCGGGGTGGTGTGCTTCGACGAGCGTGTGCTGCCTCAGCCCGAACCCGATCCGGAGGCGCAACCCAAGCTCTTCGAAGACGGCGCGCCCGATCCTGCGGAGCTCGATCCCTACATCGTTGCCCTTTCCCGGCACGGACAGGCGGTACGCTTCACCATTGACGGCTACGACGCCCCCTCCACGCGCACCGGGCGTACCTTCATGAAGCTGGACGGCGATGATGCCGTTGCGATGGCCAAAGTGGCAGCCGGCCACGAGAACGTGTGCCTCGCCTCGCGCGTGGGGCATGTGCTCATTTTTCCCGTGCACCAGATTTCTGTGTACAAAGGCCCGGCCAAGGGCGTCATTGCCATCCGGTTGGAGGACGGCGACCGCCTCCTGGGCGCGACGCTTTCCGATGCCGCCCGCGACGGGCTGGAGGTGGAGACCAACCGCGGC
>JAAAOI010000072.1 GCA_009908945.1 Bacteroidota bacterium | reverse complement strand
AGGAGGAATCGATGTTGAGCGCATTGCGGTAGTGGCGCCGGGCCCGCGGGAGGCGGTCCTGCTGCCGATACGCGTTGCCCAGCTCAAACTCCACGTCGGCGCGCAGCTCGTCCGACAGGTCGTCTTGCTGGAGGGCGCGCTCAAAACGGGCGATGGCTTCATTCTGCTCGCCGTCTTCGAGGTACATGGTGCCGACGTCAAAGTACGCCTGTGCAGACGGCTGGAGGTCCAGCAGCTTTTCTGCTGTCTCATACATCTGTTCACGCATCCCCATGCGCTCTTCAAGGTCGTAGCGCTCCTGAAGGAGTTCGGCGTTCTCGGGGGTGTCTTCCAGGCGGCCGACGACAAACTCGTAGCGTTCCTCAGGCGACGTGAACAGCTCATCGCGGGCTCCTGTGATCATTTCCATGACCTCCGGATCGTCCCGTTCGTTTTCGAGGCGGTCCATGAAGTCCAGGGCCTCCTGGCGGTCCCGCGCTGTGAGGCCTTCAATGATGCGGTTGATGTAGTACGGGTCCATCCGCTCCGGGTCCATCTCGTACGCGCTCAGGTACGCATCGACTTCCGTCTGGGGCAGCTCGTCGTCATCGAAGTAGCGGGCGTTGGCCTGAAGGAACCGCCCATAGAGGCGGGCCCAGCGGTACGCGTCATGCTCCAACCCGAGTTCCTCAATGCGCTCCGGGGCATTCTCAAGAAGATCAAGCGCCTCGTACAGGTGCTCCATCTGTTCCTCCTCAGCATCGGCTCGTTGAGCCAGGCTCTCGTGGGCTCGAACGGCACGACGGAAGTTGCGGTCGTCGTTCCGGGGGAACTGGGGCGCATTTTCCAGAATCCACTCCAGGTTGGGCAGCGCCATGGCATAGTTCTCATTCTTATAGTCCTCGAAGTAGAGGCTATAGTAGCGCTTCATGTCATCTTCAGAGGGCTCGTCGCCACTGGTCTGCGCGAGGAGAGGCTGCGCTCCTGTAGTGGCAACCAGCAGAAGCAGGACCAGGGCAGCGATTGGCATACCGAAAAAGCGAGCGTACGGGGACAGGGTACGGGTCATGGCAAGATTGTGTGGATAGCGTCGAGGTTGGTGGGCGCCGATGAACCGGAGCTCATCCGAACGGGAGTTTCTGCAGAAATCGACATGAAGACGTTGTGTATATGTAGACACAAACATTCTACCGTAGTTTCTTAGCGCCTCAACGGAGCTGCCTACGCAGGAACCACCGTTCGCCGATGTTCAGTGTAGCGGACAGGGTGTAGAAGGTATCACGCACCAGGTCGTTTTCCGTAGTGCCGCGTTGTCCGACGGAAAAGGACAGGTCGACGCGGGTGCCGCCAGACATGGTAGGGAGGCTGAGGCCGCCCGTCAGCGCGATGGTGCTGATGTCCTGTGCGCCCACTGGCGTGGCATAGCCTTGGTCCCAGTATGCGCCCAGCCGATAGGAGACGCGGCGGACGAAGGGCGCCAGATTGTCAGTCCCGGCCGGGGTCACCTCGGCGCCGGTTGAGAGGCGGACCCGGTCGCTCAGTGCGGCAGCCTGAGGGAAGCCTTGGAAGGTGCTTTCGAGCGAGGTCCATGGCTCGTAGAGCCCATCGGCGACGAAGTACCAGCGGTTGTTGGGCTGATACGCGACGCCCGCCTGCGCCCGATACGGGAGATCGACCTGTCCGTTGGGTTGGGTGCGCAGCGTGTCGCGGTCCAGGCTGAAGCCAATCGTTTCGACCAGCTCGCCGTCCAGCTGTGTGGGCAGCGTAAAGGAGGCCCCAAACGAGAGCATATCGGTGTCGTTGCGGAGGCCCTCAACAGCGTAGATCGCACCCAGCGTGCCGGTGAATCCGCGAAGGCGGGTGGCGTCGGTCTGTGTGGTGGGTTCCAGTCCGGCCCCGGCACCAAACAGCGTCTCCCGGCCTTGCTCCAAAATGCCGAAGATCATGGAAGCGTTAGCGCCCACGCTCAGGTTATCCGTGACGCGGTAGCCGACGCCGCCGCGCAGCTGCTGCAGCCCACCGGAGCCTTGCAGCGTTGTCTGAAACGGAATGGCTTCATCGGCCAGGGGACTGTCGGTGATCTCCCCCGTTTGCTGTACGCTGTAGTTCATGCGTGAGTAGGGAGCGAAGGAGAACGCCATCCCGAGCTGGCGGCTGAGGATGGGGAAGCTAAACTCTACACTGTTGAGCGTGGCGCCCTGCAGCTGGCTGGAGTTGCCCGCGGCATCTTCAATCAAGACGTTTTGGTAGCGCAGGCTCCCGGAGGCGCGGGTGAGCACCTGGTAGCCCCAAGAGGCGGGGTTGTCGTGGTTCAGATAGTTGAGCGAGAGCGTCCCGGTCCCCGCTCCGCCCATGGCGTCCAGCTGAGAGGAGGGGAAGGTGCGCAGCTCGCCGACCCCAAACCGCGAGTACAGCGAGCCATCGGGGTTCGTCTGAGCGTGGGCGCTCTGCGGCGCGAGGGCGAAGCAAGCCATCAGCAGAAGGCTGCCTCCCACAAGAAGGCTGAGCATCAGGCGATGCTGGCGTGTGCGTTGATTAACCATACCACGGGGCGAGCGTACAAAGGCGAGAGAGTGTAATGGGGCGGCGTGCAAGAGCAAGCGGGGGCGTAGCCGGTGGTGTAGTGGGCTGCCAGCGGCTCTGCGGCGCAGGGGCTATTCCGTCGGGGAGGTTACGTACAGGCGCGGCCGCAGGTCAGCAGGCGCCGAGGGGCCGTACAGGATGACCGGATTAATGGTATTCCGGTTGGTCGGAAAGCGCAGTTCCAGGCCGGCTACGGCGTCGGGGAGGGTGCCCAGACGGGCCTCCTGCACGTAGCGCCGCAGCGAGCGGGCAGAGTCAGTAGCCGGATCTCGGAAGCGGAGCTGGCCATCTGCCGTGAAAAAGACCCGGGCCTCAAAGGCTGTCACCCGCCCCTGTTGGTCATCAAACACGACGTCGCCGTCTGCGTCTACCGCAACAAGCCGCAGGTCATCAGGGCGTGGGCGCACGAAGCCGGGGGGCGTAGCTGCGAAGGTGGTGGTGTCGGCGAAGAGCCGGAGGTCAGCGCCATTGAGGGCTGTCTCTGGAAGCGACGCCACAGAGAAATCAATTGCAAAGAAGGCGCTGTTGGGTACGTTGAAGTCGTCGGCGGGAGCAAACCCATCCTGGAGCAGCACGCGATCCATAGGGAGCGTCCCCCCGCCCCGCCGCTCCAGGTTTGTGATGGGGGATTGCGGGCTGACCGCCGTGCGCCGGGCCTGCGAGAAGATCGACAGACGAAGCCCCTGCTGTCCAGCACCGACGATGGCGCCGGCCGCTTCGCGGTTGGCCGTCAGCTTAAACCCGCGAAAGGCTTCGTTGAACGTGGCGGGGTCAGCGATCAACACGTCTTCGTTGGCGGCTATCCACGACGAGGGCAGGCGCACCGTGACGAGCGTATCCGCCGCGGTAAACGCAGTGCTGGTGATGCGGTCACCGGTAGCCAGGGAGGTGTCTGAGCGCGCACCCTGGGCCGACCACTGCTCATCCGTCTCGATGTCGAACACCTCCAGGGTGAGCGCGGCGGTGGTGTCGCCGTAGACATACCCCGGCTCAAACTCCAGAAAGACGCTGTCCACCGGTGCAGTGGGGGAGCCGAGGGCGTCCTCGTCTCGGGCAAAGTTGATATACCCCTGGGCCTCCATCACACCCAACACGGGGTCGTCCACCGTGCCCACCAGCAGTTGGTTGGTATTTCCCGTTACCGACGCCCGGTTCAGAGCAGTGACCGCATCAACGGTGAGGGTGTCCGTCCGCGGGGTCGTATCGTCGCCCACGAGTTCGAGCCCTACGCTGGAGGGGTCCTCGCAAGCGGTGGTGGCGATAAGAGTGGATACGAGCAGTCCAGCGAGGAGGGGAAAGCGCCACTTCATCCGATACAAAATAAGGTAAACAGCAGGGAGACGGCCGCGCCAATCGTGGGAGAGGCGGCGCAGACCGGTGGCTGCGGCGCATCCGTGCCGGTGGCGCACCGCGTCGACCATTGAGCGTGACGTATGCAAAACGGTGGGACAGGTTTCCCGGCCCGGGACCGCGCGCGCCACGATCAGGCCGGGACGCCGTTGCGCACCTTTGTGTACAGCGCCAGCACCTGGGCGGTCCGATCGTCTTCGTCAGCAGCGAACGTGGTCTCACCGTTAATACGGGGCAGATCTGCCGGGAAGATAGACGCATCGGCGTAAGACAGGGCCGCCGTGCTCAGGCGCTCGCCGGTCATGTCGCCGTTGGTGCGCAGCCCAGCGGCCTGAACGAGGGTCTCCGTAAGCTCGGCCTCCGCATCGATTCCATCCGGGGTGTAGACCACCTTTGTCTCCTCAAACAGCTCCTCATCAGCATACTCGGACCGAAGCAACAGCGGGACAAAGCTGCTGACCCAGCCAAAGGCATGGACCACGTCGGGCTGCCAGCGAAGCTTCGCCACCGTCTCCAGCACGGAGCGGCCAAAGAAGAGGGCGCGCTCGGCGTTGTCCTCGAAGAGGTCCCCGTTCTTGTCTTCGTGCAGCCCCTTGCGCTTAAAATACGTTTTGTTGTCCATGAAGTAGACCTGCAGGCGCACGCCGGGGATGGATGCCACGCGGACCTTCAGCTCTTCGGTCACTTCTCCCATCGCGATGTCAGTCCCGGAGAGGCGTATCACCTCGTGCAACCGATTCTTGCGTGGGCTGATGGTGCCGTAACGTGGCATCATGATGCGCGCGTCCATGTCGGTGCTGCCCATGAGTTGCTCGGGAAGGTTGCGGACGAGCGCAGCGGTGGGCGAAACGTCGGCAAACGGTGCGACTTCACCGGCAACGAAGAGAACGCGAGCAGGAGTGGACATAAAGCGGGCGGGGCTCATGAGCAGAAAAGGGGTGGAGCGTGTGGGGCGAAAACCAAAACATCACCACTGCACATCAGCCCAATATACGTTGAAGAGGGCGTAAATGCAACCGTATGGCCCGTTTTAAGCCGTACGCCGGGCACGAAGCACCGGAAAAGCGCCTGGGCTTTCGGGCGCTGTTGCCCCGCTGGCGCGGCTGCTGCCGAGCAGGAGGAAGCCTACTGCACCGCTCTTCGTTAAGAGCCTCTGACTAAAGGATCCTCCCCCTTGCCGCCATTGATCTTCGTCCCGCATGTCGCCTGCTGCCCCTGATGCTTCGTCGCCCGAACCGAAAGCGCCACCTGAGGCGCCGGCGGCCCCGCCACGGCGCCGCTATCCGTTTGGCGTCGCGCTGGGCGGAGGTGGGATGAAGGGCTGGGCCCATGTGGGGGTGCTCCATGTGTTGGAGTCCTTCGGCCTGAGGCCGGACGTGATGGCGGGTAGCAGCTCCGGCGCGCTGGCGGCGGCGTTCTATGCCGCGGGGCATACGCTGGACGACCTGCAGCAGCTCATGGAAGAGCACCAGACGAGCGCGCTTTTCTCCATTCGGTTTGATGGGCGGGGCCTCCTCGGGAATGACGACTTCCGGGACTACCTTCAGCATCACCTGGGCGGCCTGCATTTGGAGGAGCTGCCCATCCCGCTTAGCATCATCTGCACCGACCTACAGAGCGGCCGCGAGGTGGTGCTGAACCGCGGGCCGGTAGTGGAAGCCATCATGGCGTCGACGGCTATTCCGGGCGTGTTCGCGCCCGCGCGGTTAAACGATCGTCTGCTGATTGATGGCGGGCTCACGAACAACGTCCCCGTGAGTGCCCTCGTCAACCGCGGTGCCCGCTACACGCTCGGTGTGCGGCTGCACGAAGGCGTGACGGCCCTCGCGCAGCCCCCGCAACGCCGGATCCCGGAGGGCGAGCAAGGGACGCTGTCGGCCTGGGCCGAGCGCCTCACGCGCACCCTGCGCAAAGACCCCGAGATGCCCAGCGGACTGGACGTGCTGGGCCGGGCGCTCGACATTGTCATCGCGCAACTGGAAGGCTACCGGCTGCAGGCCTACCATCCCGACATTCTGATCGTACCGAAGGTGGACCATGTGGGCACGCTCAGCATGTCCGAGGATCCCCGCGCCATCTACGAACTGGGCATTGCTGCCGCTGAGGCGCACAGCGAGGCCCTGGAGCGCCTGGCGATGCTGCTGCATGGCACAGCGGGCGCGGCATCCACCAATGCTGAGGCATCGTAACACCGGGAGCGTACAATCAGGCAGTGGATCTTTCGTGCGAAGGTCGAATAGCCATCGTGGGGTCCCATGGCCCTCCCGTGACCGTATTCATCAGCCCGCTGCCCCATGGCGTCCTCTCCCGCTGCTGCCACCCTTCACACCAACGGCCACGCGCACCCCGCCGACGTGCCCGATCCGCTCATTCTTTTCGATGGCGTCTGCAACCTGTGCAATGGCGCGGTCAACTTTGTGATTGATCATGACCCCAGGGCCCGCTTTACCTTTGGCGCGCTGCAATCGCCTGAAGCCAAGCCCATCCTGAACCGCTATGGGGTGGCGGCCGATTACCTGGACAGCCTCGTGCTCATCGAGGATGGCGTGCTGTACCAGAAGTCGGCCGCCGCGCTGCGGGTGGCACGCCACCTGACGGGCGCGTGGCCCCTGCTGTCGGCGTTCCTGGCGGTGCCGGCGCCGCTC
This sequence comes from Bacteroidota bacterium, assembly GCA_009908945.1. Taxonomy (GTDB): domain Bacteria; phylum Bacteroidota; class Rhodothermia; order Rhodothermales; family Salinibacteraceae; genus Tc-Br11-B2g6-7. Next base: position 3,571 of record JAAAOI010000072.1, on the reverse strand, counting down.
CGCGACGTGGTCTACGACTGGATTGCCGCCAACCGATACGACTGGTTTGGCAAGCGGGATAGCTGCCGGATGCCGTCGCCCGAACTGCAGGAGCGGTTTCTGGAGGAGGGGGCGTGATCCGTCCTCATCTCCGCAGCGCCTGCATCGGATCTTGCGTTGCCACGCGGTAGCTGTTCAGGCCGACGGTGGTCATTAGCACGAGCAAGATAGCCGCCAGACCGATCAGGAAAACACTAATGCCCATGTCGATCCGGTAGGCGATGAAGTCGAGCCACCACCGGTTGAGGAGCCAGGCAAGCGGAACGCCAATGGCTACCGAGGCGCCCGCCACCCACAAAAATTCCCGGGAGAGTACGCCGGTGAGGCGCGGCACCGAAGCGCCCAGCACTTTGCGAATACCCGCCTCCTTGGTACGGGCCTGTGTAGCATAGGCTGCCATCCCGAAGAGCCCGAGCCCGGCAATCAGCAGGGCAAACAGCGCCGTTAGGCCAATAAGGGTGAGCGGGTCCTCGAATGAGAGCACCTCGTCAAGCTTGTCATTGTAAGGGGATGCCGCCAACTCGTTGATCGGGTCGAGCGAGGGCCAGAGGGCTTCAATGTGTGAAAGAATCGCTGCATGATCTTCAGGTGCCGCGCGGAGAAGTGCGTAATCGGTGCGGTCTCGATCGGACGTAAGCACGGCTGGCTCGATGGACGAGAAGAACGCGTCATGGTGGAAATCGCGCATTATCCCTACGACTTCGTATGACGTATCGCTGTCGCGCATAATCTGCTCCCCTACCGCTGCTGCCGGATTGCCAAAGCCAAGCGCGCGGGCTCCGGCTTCGTTGATGACAGCCTCTCCGGCCTCCTCTGCCTGCGATAGTGAGCGCCCCGCCACGAGGTTGACCCCGAGGGTAGCCAGTAGGTCTTCATCCCCCGAAAACCGGTAAAAGCTGGGCCGCTCGTCCCGTCCGGGACGATGGAACGACCTGTAGAATCTCCCGGCCACGACCGGCAATGTAGAGATGCCCGACACACGCTCCACACCCGGGTGCTGCGCCATTTCTTGCCGGAGCACCTCCAGCGACGCATCGTGCAGTTCAACTTGCACAAGGTGGTCGCGGTCAAAGCCATAGTCGCCCTCCATCATGTAACTCGCCTGCCGGTAGAGCAGTAGCGTCGAGACGATCAACACAAACGAGATGACGAGTTGCACACCGACGAGCGTCCGGCGCAGACGCGCGCGGCCTACGGGAGCCGCCTGCTGCCCGGTGGTGCGCCCGGCCATGACGTCGATCGGTGAGGGCGTGGAGAGCGCCCAGGCCGGATACAGACCCGCTACCAGCCCGAGAAGCACTGCGGTGAGCACGGCGAGGAGGAGTACGACCGGCTCCTGGAGAGGCGCGAACGTAAGCTGGATGCCCGCCAGATCAGCAATGAATAGATTATTGAAGAACGCGATGAGGCCAGGCAGCGTCAGGAGCGCGATGCCCAGCGCGACGAAGGCCATCACGACGGCCTCCACAATGAACTGCCCCGCAACTTGCCCGCGCTGTGCGCCGAGGGTTTTTCGTACCCCTACCTCGCGGGTACGCTCGAAGGCCCGGGCAAGCGAGAGATTGGTGAACGTGAAGGCGGTGGCAATCAGGATGAGCAGCCCGAGCCCAAGAAGGAAATAGGCAATGAACGCAGGAGCGACACCGCGTGCGGGATCATTGTCCAGAAAGGGCCCGAGCGCGATGTCCGTGACCGCTTGCAGGCGAAAGCTGTAGCGCGTATCGCCGCGTTCGGCAGCTGCGGGAAAGTGCTCGGCGCGAATCGAAGCGAAGGCCTCGTTGAACTGATCGGGCGACACGCCTGGAGCCAGCAGCAGATAGTTATGATACGACCAGAAGGTGCGCTGCCAGTCCGACAAGTAGTCTCCCCGCTCGGCTTCTTGTGTAGCAAAGGACAGCAGCAGATCAAACGACAGATGGGAGCGCCCAGGGGGGGCTTCCACGATCCCGGCCACGGTAAACGTGCCAATGCCGTCGAACTCGATCGTTGCCCCCATTGGGTCGCTATCGCCAAAGGCGCGCGTGGCCCATTCCTCCGAAAGCAATGCCTGATTGGGATCGTTCAGCGCACTGGCGCTCCCTACGCGGAGGGGCCAGTCGAACAGCGTAAAGAAGTCTGGCTCCGCATAAAATCCCCGAAACGACACGCTGCCGTCTTCAAATACGGCATACCCCCCGGTTTCATCCAGGCGCGTCATGGCCTCGATGCCCGGATACTGGTCCTGCAGCGTCGGGCCCAGCCGCGCGGGCGACGAGGCAAACTCGCCGGAGCCGGAGTGCGACACCACGCGGTAGAGGCGGTCGGCGTGCTCGTGGTGGCGGTCGTGCTGCCACTGATCGAACAGGAAGACCACCAGCAGCAAACACACGGCCAGGCTTACCGCCAAACTGAAGATGTTGATCAGCGAAAACTGCCGGTGCCGCCAGAGGTTACGCAGGGCGACTTTGAGGTAGTTACGCAGCATGGGGGTTCAATGGGCAATGAGGAATGAGGAATAGGGAGCGTACGTGTTCAGTGTGGCGCTCTTGATGATGGTGTAGAGCAGTTCATGGCCCAGTATCTATGGCTACCTCCACCCGGTAATCCGCATCCTTCCATCCATCAGAGAGCTCCACGATGCGATCGCCGTACTGCGCCTGCGTCTCCGAGTGGGTGACCTGCACGATGGTGACGCCGTCCGCCCGGTTGAGGTGGTGTAGGGTTTCCATGATCTCCTCGCCCTGGGTCGACTGGAGGTTGCCCGTCGGCTCGTCGGCCAGGATCACGCGCGGCTCGATGATGAGCGCGCGGGCTACGCCCACGAGCTGCTGCTGCCCGCCAGAGAGCTGGCTCGGGAAGAGCTTCTGCTTCGCCACGATGCCGAAGCGGTCGAGCATCTCGGCCACTTTGCTCTTCCGCTCCGACCGCGAGAGGCCCTTGTAGAGCAGCGGCGTTTCCAGATTCTCATAGACCGTCAGGTCGTCGATCAGGTGGTACGCCTGGAAGACGAACCCGATGTGCGAGCGATGCAGCTCCGTCCGCCGCTTCTCGCTGAGTTTGTGCGCGGGCTCACCGGCAAAGTGGTATTCGCCATCTGACGGCTCGTCGAGCAGCCCCATGATGTGGAGGAGCGTTGACTTCCCAGCGCCGGAGGGCCCCATGATGGTGACAAATTCGCCCTCGTCAATATCGAGGTCCACGCGGCGCAGCACAAAGTGCTTGGTAAAGCCGCTGCGGTAGTATTTGGTGATGTTGCGGAGCTTAAGCATAACGTCAGAAGCGATGGAGAGAGCGGAGAATCGTGGAAATCGTCAGGGTCCAGACGGCGAGGGGAGAGGCCGTCGCGTCTCCTGTTGGCGGGACGTTCGGCCCTTCCCTGATGCACTTCCGACCGGCAAGAACACGCATCGTATCGGGGGAAAGTACAGGGCGAGCGTTTGCGTCGTGTATTCTTTGCGGAGGAAAATAGCGGCGATGGTCAGATCCGTGGATGCGGGCTACCACGAGTACAAACAACGCACATGCCACGGGTCGCGCCCGGTCGTTTTCGGGT
>JAAAOI010000246.1 GCA_009908945.1 Bacteroidota bacterium | reverse complement strand
CCTGCTGGCTTCTGAGGAAACTCGAGGTCCTGTAAGGACGCTTCAACCTGGGTGTGGACCTGCTTTACATACGCCGCAGGCGTGATAGTCTCGGTGGAGGACATGAGGTACAGTCGATCACAGGATGAACGGAAGTGGGGCGTCGGCTGGTCAACGCCCAGGCCCTGTGGCATCAGGCCTGGTCTTGCATGGCTTCGACGATGCGTTCGAAAACATCCTCAAAGTCCCCAACCCCATCGATCTCCACAAGCAGGCCCCGCTCACGATAGAAGGCCTCTACCGGCTGTGTCTCTTCCTTGTACACGGCCAGCCGCTCGCGGATTTTGTCTGGTTTATCATCCGACCGCTGCTTGATGAGTGCTGCATCAACATCAGCGGGCGGCGGCTTATGATCCAGGTGGTACGTCTCTCCCGTTTCCACATGGACGCGGCGCTTGGAGAGCCGATCTACAAGCTGCTCGTCGGGGACGACCAAGCTTACAAACGCATGTAGCGGGGCGTCTTGTTCTTTCAGGTAGGCCTCCATCCACTTCGCTTGCGGCACGGTGCGGGGATACCCGTCCATGATGAAGTCGGCGTGGTCTTCCCGCGCAATCGCTTCTTTAGCGAGCTTCCACACCACCTCGTCTGGAACCAGCTGCCCGGCGTCTACAAACTCCCTGACTTCTTGCCCGAGGGGCGTTTCTGCCCGTATGGCATGGCGGATGATATCTCCTGTGGAGATGTGGGTAAGGCCCTGGCGCTTAACCAGCAGTTTAGCCTGTGTGCCTTTACCGGCACCGGGGGGTCCAAAAAGTGCGAGTCGCATAGAATTATGGCGATGGGCAACAAATGAGATAACGGTGGAAACCTACGGGGCGCGTTACGCCTCGTCCTCGCCAAAGGCGTCCAACTCCAACTGGCCGAGCGCATTCTGCACGCCGGAGCGAACTACAATAGCGAGGGCGGTCTTGATAGCGGTGAGGATGAAGTTGGCCAGACCGCTGTCGCCTCCTGCGCCGCCCGAGGGCATCACAATGAGCGGTACGCCGTTGCGCAGGGCATCCCGGGTGGCTTTGGCAGCATCGATCCCCTCCTCGTCGACGCGCCGCCGCACGTCCTGTGAGATGGCATCTACATAGCGGCTCACCAGCAGCTGGTGGGCTTCGTTGACATCGAAGGGATCGGTCGACTTTTTCGGGCGGCCTACCATCCAGCCCAGAACGGCCCCAGCCACCAATGCACCGCCGGCAGCGATGTAGGGTTGCTTCTTAATGAGCTGGAGCACCTGCTCCTTAACCGACAGGGCTTCGCGCTCCAGCGAATCCAGGCGTTGCTCAATAGAAAATGATCGAGCGGCCAGTTCGGCTTCTACTTCGCCTTTGGTAAGGTTGCGTTTCATGGGAGGCGTGCGTGCTGGTAAAGCGTACGGGCGGAGGGCGTTTATCAAGCCGAGTCAGCTGGTGGATGTATCCTGCTCGGGGGGTGGCGCATCGATCCCCATCCGCTCGGCACGAATGCGGACGAGCGTGGGCTGTAGCGCCCGGACTACCCCGGCGATCAGAAACAGCACTGCGGTGACCACGAGAAAGCCCCAGAAGGGATGCCCCAGCAACCACCCAGCCCCGATAGCCAGGGTAACGAGCAAAAATAGGGCGGCAACCGCACCTACGATGGCAACGATCACACCAACGACGGCATGGTTCAGCTTGAGTTCAACCGTTTCCTCGATTTCCATCTGGGTGTGGCGAGCCTTTAACTCTACCCATGCCGTGAGGTCCTCAGCCAGGCCGCGCGTTTCGTCTGTAACACGCTGTATGCGTCCGGGGGCCGGAGGCGAGGTCAGGCTCTCAGATGTACCGTGGGATTCTTCGGGCAGCGATTCCATACAGTCCGCGGTGCATGAGATAGATAGGAAAGAAAAACGTACAGCACAGCCAATACGGCAGGCCGCACGCCCAGTGAATATAAAGGATACACAGATTTCAGGCGGTATGTGAACCGGCGGGCATCCTTCAGTGACGTGCAAAGTAGACTATTTGCTGACGAATTGTGTCGATGCGTTTCCAAAAAACGATTAACTTACGCGAGCTATGCCTGACTTCCGCTCAGAATCTACACCTAACCCCAATAGCCTCAAGATCACGACGGATGCGGGCCCATTTATCGAGGAGGGTATGGCGTCGTTCAATGCCGTGGCTGAAGCTGAGGGACATCCACTGGGCGGGCCCATCCTACGCATCCCAGGTGTTGATAACGTCTTCATTCTACCCCAATTCCTTACCATCACAAAGCAGCCCGCTGCGACCTGGGAGAACGTTTTGCCAAAAGTTAAACAGGTTCTTCGTTCCCATTTTGAGCAGGATTAAGGGCAGTGACCTTGGTTAGGATGGTAGGTATTGAAGATAACGGCCCTACCCTTGCGGATCCTGGCGCTCCGTCTCTCTGCTATCCAGTGATTCGAGAAAATGCACGAGGCGATCTGTGGATAGGTGGCCCTCAACGGGTGGCCGATGGGCCGTTCCAGGGCAAATTACGGGAACCTCGGGAGTCACACGGCCGATATCTTGCGCTGTGCCATCAGCTACAACCATCAAATTCACGCTGGAGGGTAATTGAGAAGTTATATCGTCGGCAGATGTATACGGCACCCAGCGTATATGCCCAGGCGATTGAATTTCCGCTTCCCCCTTACTGACCAGGAAGCCAAGGTCATCGCTGTAGCCGTGCGGCACATTTAGGGCTTCCAACATGGCCTGCTGCATTTTCAAGCGTCCGGGTGTGTCCCGGTGTGCCGGATAAACGGCACGGAAGTGAGCGCAGGCGTCCAAAAACGCATCCGGACCGAGGGTGGCTGGGGCGAACAATAACCGCGGTGCCGTATCGCCGGCCCCATCGTACAGCAGTGCGTCTTCAGCCAGCCCTTCCCACACCTCATCGGTTGGCTCGGTGCCCACGATGGCGATGCTGATTCCTACATTATCTTTGCTTCTCTTTGTGTTAACTGCTGCGCTTTTAGCTTTTATTGTTGATTTTGCAATAACGGATTTAAAAGACTGTACCTCTTCTGTGTCCTCGATCACGGATAGCACAGCGGTGCCGAGGTAGCCTCCAACGGCCGTTGCTATCGCCGGAAGTAAGGCGGGAAAAGCTTTGGGCGGATGGTAATGAACGTTATGCCCCGCCAAGACCAACGCGATCCACAGGTGAAACGTGGCCAGCGGGGTGACGCCCCTATCCACGAGTACAACGGATTGTGGCGTTGTTGCTTGCGGTATCTTAGCGGCCCACGCCGTAAGCGCCTCCCCTGTCAGTGTATGCATGCGCTGGTTGATCGTGAAAGCCAACGCTTCAGCCGTACACTGATTGTCCGCTGCAAGCGCACGTGAAACGGCATCTTCCCGCGCAGGATGATCCGGCTCCCTCCAGTCGGCTGCTGCAGCTGTCAGTGCGGAAATCCGGTCGGCAACAGGGTTCGACGACATACAGGGAGGACAGCGTAGGGGATAAAGCGGCGAGTTTAGAGCTTGATAGTGCAGCCGAACGCCCGCGTGCTGGATGTGGCCGGCGTATCGCCCGTGGCCACCGCTTCGATTGCCTCCAAGAGGTACTGCTCTTGCACGCTTTCCGGGTCGCCCGGGGAGTCATCAATAGCCCCGCGATAGACAAGGCTTCCCTCGGCGTCAAACAGGAAGACGTGCGGCGTGCGAGACGCACCAAAGGCGCGGGCTACGACGCCCTGCGGGTCCTTCACGTAAGGCGCACCGTATCCTCGTGCGCGGGCCCGCTCCCGGTTGGCCTCACGGGACTCATCCGGGAAGGCGCTGGCGTCGTTTGAATTAATGAACACAAGCGCGATCTCATTCGCTTGGGCCCGTTCCTGCAATCCAAGCACCCGGTCTTCGTATCGATCGACCCACGGGCACTGGTTGCTCCAAAATATCACAAGCGTCCCCTCTGCTCCCTGTAATGACGCCAGTGTTTGCTCACTTCCATCGGTGCTGATAAGCGGATGAGAAGCCTCAGGCATGGATGAGCCCAGGGGAAGCTGCTCCTGGGCCTGCGCAGTAGGCATGATCCAGAGCCAAACGAAGAGTAGGCTGGCAAGCAAGCAAAGCGATCGTACGTTCATAGCCATCACCGAAAAGAAGTTGAGGGGGCGCAGGTCATGTTCTGGCAAACAATATGCCGCGCTACGAACGGGTTTCTTGCAATGGCCGGTAGAGGGTTTGTTGCACCAACCAGCGGTTGAGGGCGACGAAAACGACCAGCACGATGGCCCACTGCAGAATCACCGTCATTACACTGAAGGGTTCCAGCGGATTGTACCAAGTATCCGGTGCGTAAATGGCTGCAGATTGATACAGCCACCAACCCAGCAGGATGACGGCTTGCAGGGGCACTGCCGCACTAATCAGCACATCCCATCCGCGCCCGGCCTTCCAATCGAGGGAGCTGATTTCGACGACCTCTTCGCGGAACTGTGTAACACCGTAGCGGACGACCGCAAAAGCCACCATGGCCCCAGAAATCATCAAGCCGACCCCCCATACAAAGTCCTGGTTGGCGAAGACATTCAGATTGACAGCGGACGGAATGCCCAGCAGAAAGCCCACGCTACCGACGGAAAGGGCGGCTTTAGCCCGGGGCAGCCCGAGGTCAGAAAAGATGCGGGTGGCCAGTTCGATCATTGACATCAGGGAGCTAAAGGCTGCAAAGGCCAAGCCCAAGAAAAACAGGGTCGCCAGCGTACTCCCCAGCGGGATGGTTGCAAACAGCTGGGGCATCCAAATAAAGGTGAGCCCGGTGCCTGCCGGCCCACTGGTTTGCATAATTTCGAGCACCTCCCCCTGCGACATCTCGGCGCCAAGCACCGCGAATACGGTGGCGAAAATGGTGATGGCGGCCACCAGTGATACGATGTTATTGCTGATGCCCGTGATAAACGCATTTTGCACGGTGCCGTGCTTGTGTTGCATGTAGGCACCATACGTAAGAATGAGTCCCCAACCCGCACCGGTATCCCAGGCATTCTGGGTCAGCGCTTCCAGCCACAGTTGCGGGTCTGCCAGCGTCTCCCATTGCGGCGTAAACAAAAAGGCGATCCCATCCCAAGCGCCTTGCAGCGTAATGGAGCGCAGCAAGGCCACAAGTAGGATGACGAGCAGTGTAGGGATCAACACTTTATTGATGCGCTCAATAGAGCTCACGCCCTTCCAGACGGCCAAGGCTCCGATCCCGATGGCCAGCGCGTGAAAAAAGACGGGCGTCCCTCCTGCCTGAAAGCTGTCCCACACCCCTTGCGCTGCCTCATTGGTCAGCGGCAGCGGATTGGTCAGCATTTCCATGAAATAAAAGACGCACCACCCGGCCACGACAGAATAGTAGAACATAATCGCGGTAGCGACGAACCCGATGAAAGCGCCCATCCAACCGAAGCCGTCGCCTGCGGCCTTTGCAATCGAGCCCACCACCCCTTTGCGCCCATTCCGGCCCAACGCATACTCTGCGATGATCAGAGGGATACTCCACAGCAGAAGAAAGATCACCCAGGCCAGCAAAAACGCACCTGCCCCGTCCTCACCACCATTCTGCGCTTATCCGTGGAAACCGCCAGATGTTACCCGTGCCGACGGCAATGCCGATAACGCTGAGGAGCAGACCGGCACGGGTGGAAAAGCGCTGCGCATCTGACGAAGCCATGGGGAGAAGCGACCGTAGAGTTGGTGGGGCGACGAGGGGACAACGGCTGGATGAGCCAGCCGTCTGGGTGCAGCGTGCATACTATGTTGACGATGAGCGCTCGGACGAGGCATTGTCAAACATGGCGTGCGATGGCGCGGCGGGCGCCTGCCTGCCGTTGGCCGCCGAGCTGAGGGGTTGCGGGGTTGGCGGCGCCTCGGCACCGGCTGGCGCCGGAGCAGCCCACGCCGCACCGTTGCCTCCCGCCGCATCCTGGATGCGCTGCATTAGCTCGTCGGTAGCGTTCGCATAGTCGCGAGCGCCGCGCGAGTATGGGTCACGCTCAAAGACCGTTTCGCCGGCGTCGTAGGTGCGCGCCAACGACGCGCTTGTGCGAATAACGGTATCCATCACGCGTTCCTGGTAACGTTTTCGCATATACTGCCGATACTTGCGGTGAGCGCTCTTCCGGGCATCCACCTGGGTAAATAAGAAATGCGGTGGGTGCAATTCGGGGTTCAACCGCTCGCGCACCATCGCAACGGTCTGCGCCGTCTGCTCCGCGCCGATGACGGGCTGATACTCGGGCGTCACCGGAATGACGACGTGCTGGCTGGCCACCATGGCATTCAGGCTGTAGACGGTAACGGCTGCTGCTGTGTCAAACAGAATGACATCATACGTTTCGTTTTGCTCAATGGCTTCCTTTGTCCACAAGACATCTGTTGGCTTATTCAACGACCGCATGCGCTTGGTGAGGGTGCCCGTTGAGGGCAGTAGATCAAACCCCGGCATGGCTCGTGTCGGCAATGCGCCGAACTCCACCTCGTGGTCAAACAACACGAGCGAGGATTCCGCCGTCGGGACATCAGCAATACCCAGCATGCGCGTCAGGAAGCTTTGGGGATCCAGGTCAACGACCAGCACACGATGGCCACTAAGCCCGAGGGCCGCGCCAAGATGGATGGCGGAGGTGGTTTTCCCCGTACCGCCCTTGTGGTTGCAAATAGATAAAACAATCATGCCCGGTAGAACCAGCGATCTGTGCAAAAAATGGACGGCTCAAGTTACCGTGTGAAGGCTCCTGTGTCAAATGTCTACCTCTATTCATCATAAACGTACGACACCGTCTACCGGCCTGCTTGTGGTCGGCGGTGTGCTCTTGGCCGCCAGCTACCCTCCCCATGGGGTTGGCATGCTGGCCTGGATCGCGCTCATCCCAGCCCTCTGGCTGTGGTATCAGGCGCGCTCCGTCATGGATGGCTTCGGGCCGATCGCCTGTCTGTTTCTGCTGACGTATGCCCTGGCGTTTTTCTGGCCCACGCTGCACACCTTTAGCGATCATGGGGCGCTGGCCGTAGCGGGCTTGATCGTATGGCCTGTAGCCATGACCGTACCCTTTGCGCTTGCCACGGCCGTCCGACGCTACGTTACGCTTCCGCTGGCGTTTGCACTGCTGGTGGCAAGTGCGATAGGCATGGAGTGGCTGCTGGCGCAAAGTCCGATCACATGGCCGTGGACGCGCTTGGGCACCACGCAGGCCTCGCTGGTCCCTGCTCTGCAGATTGCCGCGCTGGGCGGCCCCTTGAGCCTATCGCTGTGGCTCTGGCTCGTCAATGGCGCCGTGTTCGCGGCGCTGGTTTCGGACCGCCTCGTCGGACGCCTCGGGGGCCTGCTGCTGGCGGGGGGGCTGGTTGCCCTGGTGTGGAGCGCGGGGGTCCTCATTGCAGATCGCGACCCGCCGATGGAGCGCTTCGATGCCTTAATCGTGGAGCCCGGCGTATCCCCATCCGACTGGGATGACCCCTACAATCGCGATCGCGTAGGTCAGCTTCAGGCGCTGACCGATAGCATGCTGCAGACCGCCTCCGTGCCGCCAGCGCTGATCGTGTGGCCTGACGAGGCGCTTCCGGTGTTTGGGCACGCTTCGTGGCGCCAGCAGATGATGAGCGACCTCAATGCCTGGACTGAGAGCCATCAAACCCCGGTTTTGACGGGTGCCGTATTGCCAGGGACCATGGAGGACCCGTGGGGGCGCACCGTATCGTTTCATCGAAGCGCCGTTATGCTGCGGCCCGGACAAGCCCCGTCAGTGCGCCATCAGGGGCAGTTGATGCCCTGGATTGAAGACGTGCGGGGCTTGGCGGCGCCGGAAGGGCTGTTCCACCGCGTACCCCCCCTGGATGGCGTCACGCATTTCGAGCCGGGTCCAGCCCTGGCCCCCGTTCAGTTTCGGGTGATGGGAGTCGGTAGGATCGCTACGGCGATGGGCGCTGCGGGACTACGCCTTGCGCCCCCTCCACGACAACCCGCGCCGGATGTGTGGATGGTGCAGCCCCATGTGCACGCATGGCAAACGGGCCTTTCGCCATCGGCCCTGCACGCACACGCGAAGATTCGAGCCGTTGCCCTTCGCCGGCCCGTCATCAGCGTCGCTAATGGCAGAGGAATCACGGTCGTTAATGCCCAGGGACAGGTAACGGCGATGTCAGAGAAAGGCGAGCGTGCCGTGCTTGCGTCCATTCCCTCTGCGGTGACGCAAAGCCTCTATGCCCGTTATCCGCATGCATTGCCTATCCTTGCGCTGGTCGTGGCCCTCAGCGTGCTGGCGGTCACATGGCGCACCCATCGCCAAATCGCTTCAACGCTGCAGACCTCGCGCGGAAGCTCTCGGGCCGAGGTAGACCGCATCATGCAGCACCTGCCGCACTGAGGTTGCCCCCCCCGTGGCGCCTGCTCATTGCGAACGTCGAGGCAAATCCAAAGTACATACCGGCCAGATTTGAATCACACCTCGCTGGCCAAATGCAATTGTCCGTCCCCTTAATTCTCGCCTCGCAGTCTCCCCGCCGGCGGATGCTGCTCGAGCAGTTTGGCTTATCGTTCGCGGTAGAGCCCAGCGGGGTCGACGAGACCGTGGGCGGCAAGCTATCGCCTGAGGACCTTACGAAAGAGCTGGCCATCCGCAAGGGCCGGAGCGTGGCGCGCAGCCATCCAAAAGCCCTGGTGCTTTCCGCAGATACGGTTGTCGAACACGACGAGGTCGTCCTCAACAAGCCCCACGACGGGGCGGAGGCAACCGCCATGCTCAGCGCCCTCAGCGGCCAGACGCACACCGTGATCACCGGCCTTGCGCTGTGCCATCAGGCGTCTGCCCGTACCGTGGTAGAAGCCGAGCGGACGCGGGTTCACTTCGCCCCACTGACGTCAGCTGAGATTAAGCGCTACGTAGCGTCGGGCGGTCCGCTCGATAAGGCGGGAGGATACGGCATACAGGATGCTTACGGGGCACGGTTTGTTCAAGGCATTGAAGGCGACTATTATAATGTGGTGGGGCTACCGCTGCACCGGCTCTATCATATGCTGCGAACATACTTCAGGGATCTGATACGGGAATAAAGCGGTATCTATACCTTTCAAGAGTGACGTACCGCCCCCCTTTATGCCCGCCTTTGCTGATATCACACTTCTGCTCATCCAGGCACGCGATACGCCAGAAATGGAGCATCAAGAGCAGCAGTGCTTCATTGAGCGCTGCGGTATTGCCCCGCACCAATTGCGTTCCCTAAACGTGGTGCGCGATCCTCTCGATGAACAGCAACTGGCCGATGCCGACGCCCTACTGATCGGCGGTGCTGGAGAGTACTCGGCGTGGAATGCCTACCCGTGGATGGATGAACTGCTGTATCTCATCCAGCAGTCATACAAGACAAAGCTGCCGACCTTTGGCTCCTGCTGGGGGCATCAGCTCATGGCCCGGGCCATGGGAGGCGAAGTGGCCTACGATTATGATCGGGTCGAATTTGGCTGCTGTGAGGTTCGTCTCACGGAAGCTGGACGCGAGGATCCGCTTTTTGGGACGTTTCCGAGCGTGTTCAAGGCCAATATGGGCCACCGCGACCGGGTTGTTCGCTTACCCGAAGGTGCCATTGAGTTGGCGTGGAACGAGACGCAACCGAACGAGGCGTTTCGGATGGCCAACGCACCATTCTATGGGACGCAATTTCATAGCGAACTGGATGCCGAACGAGAGCGCGAACGACTCATCGTGTATCGCGAGCACTATATCCGGGAGCTTGGAAGCGAGGAGCTATTTCAACACGTGCTGGATGATCTGGCTGACACCAGTGAGGTGGACTCTCTCCTTTCTGATTTTCTGCACCACTGGGTTGTAGTTCCGGCAGCGTAACTTCGGCTGCCCGTCTCCGGGGTTATGCGCCATCCATCGGGTGCACGCACGTAGCTCGAATGCGCCGGTGTACCGTTCCCTTTGCTTCAGAAAGCCTGTCCAGCATTTTACGCGCTGTCTGACAGGTTGGCGCCTCAGGCGCCTGCAGCGAGGGGCCTTGTCGCAAAGCGTTTTGCCAGGAGTCTTCGGACTGTAGCCAATCGGGTGTTTATGTGGATGTCGCCCATGTCTCTGGGTTCACCATTTTAGGCGATTTTGCTTGCAATAACGGAGGTAAGATAGGCCATGGAATTACAGCCGGGGCGGTTCGGCTCCAGCATCCGGCAGCGATCGGCCCTTTCCAGCTATGTAGTGTTGGGGCCCATAGAGCGCTCCT
>JAAAOI010000167.1 GCA_009908945.1 Bacteroidota bacterium | reverse complement strand
CAGCAGAAGCGCAAACAAGGACCGCTTAACCGAGAGGCTCCGGGTGGGTTGCATTTTTCCGCGTGGGCGTGTGGGCGAAGGGCGTGTGGGCGAAGGGCGTGTGGGCGAAGGGGCGTGTGGGCGTATGGGCGAAGGGCGTGTGGGCGTGGAAGAGTTGGCAGTCTTCTTTGAGTTAGATGTCGAGCGTTGGGGGCATTTCAGTGTGCTTTTCTTACCGAGCTTTAGGCCATCATGGGCCTTGATGGCAAGTACAGGTGGCGAACGTCATTTAGACGGTCGCCCGTGATGCTCAAACCCTCCTGGTCTGAGAAATTTGCGCTCCCCCCTATGCTACGTCATCCATCGCACCGGCAGGACGCTCCTCCCTCACGCCGCACCTGAGCGCAGCATCTCGAAGGTACACCACCACCGTTCTTTGCGCTGGCATTTCCTTCCCCGCATTCGTACACTGATGCACCTGCCCGCACGACCTCTTCTGTAACCCCCGCCTATGCCGTCCACCCCTGAAGGCCGCGCGCGCAAGCGCATCGATGCCATGCTGGCGGAGGCGGGCTGGGTGGTGCAGGATGCCTCGGCGCTCGACCTTAGTGCCGGGCAAGGCGTGGCGCTGCGGGAGTTCTCGCTGGCGACGGGCGCGGCCGACTATGTGCTGTTTGTTGACCGCCAGGCCGTGGGCGTCATCGAGGCGAAGAAGGAGGGCACCACGCTGAGCGGCGTGGCGGAGCAGTCGGGCAAGTACGTGAAAGGGTTGCCGGCGGATGTGCCGCACGTGGAGCTGCCGCTGCCGTTTGCGTACGAGTCGACCGGCACCGAAACCAACTTTCGGGACACCCGCGACCCGCACAGCCGCTCGCGGCGCGTCTTTCACTTCCACCAGCCTGAGACGCTCGCACGCTGGAGCGGGCAGGACCAGACGCTCCGCACCCGCCTGCAAACCATGCCGCCGATCCAGCGGGGCACCCTGCGCGACTGCCAGTTTCAGGCTATCACGGGGCTGGAGCGCTCCCTCGCCGAGAACCGGCCGCGGGCGCTGGTGCAGATGGCCACGGGGGCTGGGAAAACGTTCATGGCCGTGACGCAGGCCTACCGCCTGCTGAAGCACGCCAACGCCCACCGCATCCTGTTTCTCGTGGATCGTACCAACCTCGGGCGGCAGACGGAAAAGGAGTTTCAGCAGTACACCACGGCGGATGACGGGCGCAAGTTTACGGAGCTCTACAACGTGCAGCTGCTACAGTCGCATGCGGTGGAGGGGGTGTCTGACGTGTGCATCTCCACCATTCAACGCGTCTACTCGATGCTGCGGGGGCGTGAGCTGGATCCCCTCGACGAAGAACAGTCCCTCTATGAGCACACGCCGGAGGGCACGGTGCAGGATGTGGCCTACAACCCGGATATCCCGCCGGAGACGTTCGACTTTGTGATTGTGGATGAGTCGCATCGCTCCATCTACAACCTCTGGCGACAGGTCATCGAGTATTTCGACGCCTTCGTCATCGGGCTGACCGCCACGCCTTCGAAGCAAACATTCGGCTTCTTCAACCAAAACATGGTGAGCGAATATCCTTACGAGCGCTCCGTGGCCGACGGGGTAAATGTGGGGTACAACATCTACCGCATCCGCACAAAAATATCGGAGGAAGGAAGCGCCATTGAGGCGGGGCAGCAGGTGGTGCAGCGCGAGAAGAAGACGCGACGCCAGCGCATTCAGGAGCTTGATGAGGAGCTGGAGTACACCGCGAAGCAACTCGACCGGTCGGTGACCTCCATCGACCAGATCCGGACCGTCATCAAGGCCTTTCGGGACCGCATCTGCACGGACATCTTCCCGAACCGTTCGCAGGTCCCCAAAACGCTCATCTTCTGCAAAGATGACAACCACGCCGAAGAGGTGCTGGCCATCGTCCGCGAAGAGTTTGGCCGCGGAAACGAGTTCGCGAAAAAGGTGACCTACACCGTGCAGGACCCCGAGGCCGTCATCAAGCAGTTTCGCAACTCGCCCCTGCCGCGCATTGTGGTGTCGGTGGATATGATCGCGACGGGCACCGACATCAAGCCGCTGGAGGTGCTGCTCTTCCTGCGCGACGTGAAGTCGAGCGTATACTTCGACCAGATGAAAGGCCGCGGCACGCGCACCATCGACCCGACGGACCTGCAGGCGGTGACGGGCGATGCGAAGATCAAGGACCACTTTGTGCTGGTGGATGCGGTGGGCGTCACGGAGAACGACAAAACGGATACACAGCCGCTGGACCGGAAGCCGTCGGTGTTGTTCGATAAGCTGATGCGCGGCATTGCGCTGGGGTCGATGCGGAATGAGGACAGCCTCTGCTCCCTCGCCGACCGCCTCGCCCGGATGAACCAGGGGCTCACGCGGAGCGACCGGAAGGAGATCACCGAAGCGCTGGAGCAAAGCGCCGAGGAGCGCGGCCACGAAGCGGATTCGCTGCCCGATCTCATCAACGGACTGATTGACGCCACGGACGCCGATACGCAGGTGAAGGAGGCCAAAGCCCGATACGAAACCGACAGTCCCTCGGAGGAGCAGCTGGAGGCGGTGGCCGCCGACCTGATCGACGAGGCCTGCCGCGTCATCGACGACCCTGCCGTGCGGAAGACCATCGAAACGGTGCGCAAGCGCAGCTACATCACGCTCGACGAAGTAAGCCAGGACGAGGTGCTGGAGGTGGGGGCGGTGGGCACCGAGGAACATGCAGCCAAGGCGGTGGAGTCGTTTCAGGACTTTATTGAAACGCACAAGGACGAAATCACTGCGCTGCAGATTTTCTACAACCAGCCCTACGGGAAGCGGCACCTGACCCTGCAGCAGATCCGCGAGCTGGCCGAGGCTATCAAGCAACCGCCGCTCTACCTTACGCCGGAGGACCTCTGGAACGCCTACGCGCAGTTGGAGCGCGCCAAAGTAAAGGGGGCGGGCGAAAGGCGGCTCCTCACCGACATCATCTCGCTGGTGCGCCACGCCATGGGCGAGGACGACGAGTTGCGCCCGTACCAGGAGGAGGTGGAGGCGCGCTTTTACGAGTGGCTCGACCAGCAGGACCGCCAGCAGCGCTTTACGGCCGAACAGTTGGAATGGCTGGAGCTGATTAAAAGCTACATGGCTGCCAACCTGACCATCGATCTGAAAGACCTGCAAAACCCGCCCTTCTACGACCGGGGCGGACCCGTACGCGCGATCAAGCTCTTTGGGCGCGATGAACTCACCAGCATTATGGATGAACTGAATGAGGCGATTACGGCATGAGTAACCAAAGCCAGCCCTACCCGATTCCGGCCTACTGGAAGTGGAGTAGAATTGGGGAAATCGGGGAAGTCCAATCAGGTAGTACGCCTTCTACAAAAGACGATTCTAACTTTGGTGGAAAGATACCTTGGCTGACTCCCGCAGATCTTTCTGATTATCAGGGCAAGTATATTCGCGAGGGAAGTCGCAACATAACCGAGAAGGGCTTAAGCTCATGTTCTGCACGATTACTGCCCGAAGGATCTGTGCTGTTTTCTTCGAGGGCGCCCATTGGCTATACAGTGATAGCAAAGAACCCAATTTCGACTAATCAGGGATTCAAGAATTTAATTCCGGGAGACAGCGTTACGAGCGAGTACGTGTATCATTACTTGCTGGCAAGCAAGTCACTGGCCGAAAGTTTTGCGAGTGGTACGACATTCAAGGAGTTATCGGCAGCACGATTCAAGAAAATTCCCATTCCAGTCCCACCCCTGCCGGAGCAGCACCGGATTGTCGACAAGATCGAAGAGCTGTTCTCCAATCTGGATGCGGGGGTAGCGTCGCTGAAGACCGCCCGCCGGCAGGTCGACCGCTACCGGCAGAGCGTCCTCCAGGCCGCCGTCGAAGGCCGCCTCACCGCCGACTGGCGCCAGTCCCACGACCCCGAACCCGCCGAGGAGCTGCTGGAGCGGATTCTGGAGGAGCGGCGGGTGCAGTGGGAGAATGACTATCGCGCCAAATACGAAGCGAAGGGCAAGGAGCCGCCGAGCGGGTGGAAGAAGCGGTACAAAGAGCCGGAGTCACCAGATAACGAGGATTTACCAGCGCTGCCTGAGGGGTGGGTTTGGACTTCCTTAGGCCAAGCCTTTGATGTTCACGTCGGTGCTACGCCACGTAGATCAAGAGAAGAGTATTGGGATGGAGAGATCAGGTGGGCTAATAGTAGCGAAATCAATCAACGAAGCATTACCGATACTGAGGAGACGATAACCGAAGAGGGACTGAACAATTGCTCGACCGACGTTCATCCCGCTGGTACTCTGTTGCTGGGTATGATAGGGCAGGGACCGACCAGGGGAATGGTAGCTAAGCTGGAGGTACCAGCAGCCCACAGTCAGAACTCGGCGGCGATTCGTGTCTCCATGTCGGACGTACCTCCAATGTTCGTGTATTTCTACCTGGAGAGCCAGTATCAGGCACTTAGGAGACTCGGATCAGGAAATAATCAGAAAGCACTAAATAAAGGGATAACGCAGAAAATACCGATTCCCCTTTCACCCCTCGCCGAACAAAAACAAATCGTCGCCGAAGTCGAGCGTCTCCTGTCCGTTGCCGATGATACCGCCGCCACCATTGACCGCGGACTGCAGCGCGCCGAGCGGTTGCGGCAGAGCATCTTGAAGCAGGCGTTTAGTGGGACGTTGGTTGCACCCGATCCAGACAGCGCACCCGCGCCCCAACCCACCGCCGAGCCTACCGGTCAGGTGACGATGGACCTGTAGCGATCGTCATTGGACGTCTGATTCAGTTGCGCAAGATGCTAAACTGCTACAGAGCTCTGCCAGGACAAGCCTATCATTCCCCCGATGTTATACTGAGCCAACTCGGAATTATCCCGAGTATTCCAATCGACAGTAGTCAACATGTCATCAAGAAACCCAACTTTTGTTTTGCTTGGTGCGGGTGCATCCGTCCCTGCGGGTATTCCGACGGCTACGCAAATGACCGAGAAGATTCTCGAAATTGAGCGCTTCACGCCTGGAATTGCTCAACCGTTGAGGACCAGACATGTCGACGTGGTTCGATTTGTCGCGGGAGGTCTCGCTATGAGGGCCGGAAACCAGGGAAAGAATCCGCTCAAGAATATAAATATCGAGGATTTGATAGCATCCATTAGAATGCTTGCTCAACGCAGCGAACTCGATATTGCGCCTTTTGTGACGCAGTGGCATAAAGGAGTTGAGGAAATCGATAAAAGAGACCATACGCATGACAAAGAAAGAAGGCTTGAAGACGAATTTGAGCGCGCACTTGAAGCAGCCGCGAGGGACAAGCCGAACACATCCGCACGTCTTCCGGATTTTAGGTTCGTGGCAAGGAGATTTGTAAGCGAGCTTAAGAACTATTTTCAGAGCCATGCCATGCCATGGCATAGGGATGCTTATGCCGAGGCAGCAAAACAATTGACAGTGGTCCTGAAGAATTTTGTTTGGGTTGACGATGAGGGTAAGACCGCTTATTTGGATCCTCTGGTACAGATGGGAAAAATGAATGCATTAACTATCGCCTCATTGAATTATGACAATACCGTTGAGGTGGCGGGGAATCGTTTAGGAGTGGGTGTTGACTTAGGCTTAGAGCGCTGGCGTCAAAACAGTTTGCTTGAGCCGGTTGCGTATGGAATTGAATTACTCAAACTCCACGGATCAATTGACTGGCTTTTCTCGGACCTGAATTTGAAGAGCCAGAATGATGGAAAAATATTTCCGCAGCGTACGATCGAGAGAGTCGACATAAGTAAAGTGTACTCTGGGCCAAAGTCTGAGCCAGCCCTTATTTTTGGTTCTGGAAACAAACTAACAGAGGAAGGCCCCTTTCTTGAGCTATTTAGAGCCTTTGAGAGGAGACTGGAAGCATGCGATGAGCTCGTCTCAATCGGGTACTCATTTGGTGATAAACATATTAACCATGTTATATTTCGATGGATGAATAGAGACCCAAGTCGAACTATGGTCGTCGTAGATCGACCAGGAATCGAGAAGAGAGAGCATGCGTTATGGGCAGATTACAGTGTGAGCGAAGATTCAGACCGCATTGAGTTGATGCCTGTGGGTAGCGAACAAGGAATTGAGGAACTGTTTTCGTAAAAAGAACACGGCACTGAGTGTACAGACGTTGTACCGTTCACGGAGGATAGTGGCGAGTTATTGCCGCGTCCTCCGGAATGGCGGTGACTGAATCGCTTCTTCCAGCTGGTCCGTGACTTCCTAATAGCCGAAGTGCCATCTATGGCTGTCCAACCCAAAACCATTCAGATTTTCCTGCCGGACGGAAACGCGCGGAGTATCCGCATTGCGGAAATTACCAGTCGCACCATCCACGCTATTCAGATACCGCGGAGTAAAGTCCGTGCAGCTGATGTTCGTCCAGAGCCCCAGACCGTGGGGGTATACTTCCTCTTTGGTGATGTCGAGGACTCGGC
Source organism: Bacteroidota bacterium (assembly GCA_009908945.1). Taxonomy (GTDB): domain Bacteria; phylum Bacteroidota; class Rhodothermia; order Rhodothermales; family Salinibacteraceae; genus Tc-Br11-B2g6-7. The sequence continues at coordinate 30,640 of JAAAOI010000167.1, read as the reverse complement.
CAAACCCCATGTTTACATCGGGGAGGCCGAAGACTGCTACCAACGGGTTCGCCAACATAACCAGTCAAAGGACTTCTGGACGACGGCCGTTATTATCTCATCGAAAACAGGTGCCTTCGATAAAGCGCAGGCCCGGTACCTGGAGTGGTATTTTCTCCAGCAGGCGCAAGAAATAGGGCGCTACCATCTCGAAAACTCAGTAGCTCCGGGCGAGCCCTATCTGGCCGAGCCCACCAAGGCTGATCTCTACGATTATATTGGCACCACCCGCATCCTGCTTTCTACGCTCGGTTTTCCGGTCTTGCAAGAGGCCGGGGACCCGGCGGAGAAACGGGAAGTGCTGTACTGCGGCGTCCAGAAGCTCGGCATAGAGGCCAGCGGTGAATACACGGAAGATGGTTTCGTTGTATTCAAGGGCTCCCAGGCCCGGCGTGACGACATCAACGATAAGGCGGAGTGGGTGCGTAGCCTAAGACAGAAACTCCGCGAAGATGGCCTCTTGATTGAAAATGGCGACCATCTCATTTTTTCGGAAGACTACGTGTTCACCTCTCCGAGTGCAGCAGCACAGACCGTACAGGGACGCCCGGCCAACGGCTGGAAGCAGTGGCGCAACAGAGCGGGGCAGACACTCGATGAGCTTGAACGTCAATAAACACACAACCTGATTTACCTTTATGTCCAACAACTCCCCTCAAATCGTACAGCGCCTCTGGAACTACTGCCACGTCTTGCGGGACGACGGCGTAAGTTATGGCGACTATGTGGAGCAGCTCACGTATCTGCTCTTCCTGAAGATGGATCAGGAGCGGCGGGAATACCTCGGTGAGGAGTCGCCCATCCCCGAAGCGTACCAGTGGGAGCGCCTCCTGCGGGATGAGGCGGGCCACGAGCGAAAGGGCGCGGAGCTGGAGCAGCACTACATCGAAACGTTGCAGGCCCTGCAGAACGAAGGGGGGATGCTCGGCATCATCTTCCGCAAAAGCCAGAACCGCATTCAGAACCCCGCGAGGCTTCGGCGCCTCATCGAGTACATCGACGAGGAAACGTGGATGGGGCTGGACGTGGATGTGAAGGGCGACATCTACGAGGGCCTGCTGGAGAAAAACGCGCAGGATACGAAGAGTGGCGCCGGCCAGTACTTCACGCCGCGCCCGCTTATCCAGGCGATGGTGGAGGCTATCGCGCCCGAGCCCGGCCAAACCATCGCCGATCCGGCCTGTGGCACGGGCGGGTTCTTCCTGGCTGCCAAGGACTTCATCACCGAACACTATCCCAACCTCACACGGGACGAGCACGAGGCGCTTCGCGGGGAGACCTTTCAGGGCTGGGAGATTGTGGACAACACCGCGCGGCTGTGCACCATGAACCTGTACCTGCACGGCATCGGCTCGGATGCCATCACCGACGCTCAGCAACCACCCGTGGTTGTCGGCGATGCCCTACTGGAGCTCCCTGATCAGCGCTACGACATCGTGCTCACCAATCCGCCGTTCGGCAAGAAGAGCAGCTTCACGATCGTCAACGAACAGGGCCAGGCGGAGACGAAGAAACTCACCTACGAGCGCGACGACTTCTGGACGACCACCTCGAACAAGCAGCTTAACTTTGTGCAGCACGTGGCGAACATGCTGGCCATCGGCGGCGAGACCGCCATCGTAGTGCCCGACAACGTGCTGTTTGAGGGTGGCTCAGGCGAAACCGTACGCGACCGGCTACTGCGCCAGTACGACGTCCACACGCTGCTGCGCCTGCCGACCGGCATCTTCTACGCGCAGGGCGTGAAGGCCAACGTGCTCTTTTTCGAGCGCAAATCGGCCAGCGAAACGCCGTGGACGCAGAAGCTGTGGATCTACGACCTGCGCACGAACAAGCACTTCACGCTAAAGCGCAACCCGCTCACCCTCAGCGACCTGGAGGACTTCATCGCGTGCTACAATCCGGGCGAGCGGCACAACCGGGAGGAGAGCGAGCGCTTCCGGTCGTTCGACTATGACGACCTCGTGGCCCGCGACAAAACAAACCTCGACATCTTCTGGCTGAAAGACGACAGCCTCGAAGACACCGAAAACCTCCCACTGCCCGACGTGCTGGCCTCCACCATCGTCGAAAACCTGGGGGCTGCCCTGGAGCAGTTTAGCGGGATACAGGAGGAGTTGGAGGTGGAGGGCTGAGCATGCCTTTACACTGGGACCGGTGGTGCTCCAAATGGTGCGTCGCGCCTGAGACGGACGCGACGAGGAGGAAATATTCCTGCGCACCACACGGAAAGAAGTGGCTCGGCGCCGGCTCACGAAACTGGAAAAGGAAGGGGAGGACGGTGTTTGCGATCCCTGGAATCCGGATGCAGGTTTTACCACCGCTACTGCGTCATCGTACCTATGGAGAATTCACTTTTCCATATATTCCCCATAGATTTTCTTTTCGGCGCAAAACCCTGCATTTCTACGCAAACCCATGGCCCGGGGATAAGCCTACTAAAAACGGCTCAAACGCCCATTTCTGGCGCGCTTGAGCCGTTTTTGCGTGGTGGGCCCGGAGGGATTTGAACCCCCGACCAATCGATTATGAGTCGACTGCTCTAACCGCTGAGCTACGGGCCCGGAGGGCTGCCCGGTACGCCAACCATGGTGGGACAGGACATCACAGGCTACAAAAGCGCCCTGCTTTCATCCGTTCCCCGAAGCAGGAGCCCACCGGGGGGAGGGCAGACAGAAATCCTTACCCGCCGGATCTGTTGGAATTATGTGAAATCAAACCCCTTCATCTTGACGACTTAAAAAAATTAGGCTATGTTCGGCATCAGATAAAATAAAGCAACCCGTACCGTATGGACCGCATCGACGAAATCGACGCCAAGATCCTGGAGCTCCTGCAGGAGCGGGGCCGCATGAAGCGGAATGCCGTCTCCGAGGTGGTGGGGCTTTCCGTTCCGGCCACCAGCGAGCGCATGCGCAAGCTGGAAGCGGCAGGCGTCATCCAGGGCTATACGGCGACTGTAGATGCCAAGCGCCTGCAATACGACATCACCGCGTTCATCCGCGTCAACGTCGATGGCTCGGAGCACTATCCGGCCTTTGTGGAGGCGGTGACCCCGATGGACGAAGTGCTGGAGACGCATTCCATCACCGGAGAGGGGTCACACATCCTCAAGGTCCGCACCCGAAATACCACCACGCTGGAGCGCCTGCTGGCGCGTCTGCAAGCCCTGCCGGGCGTAGGCGGCACCTCCTCCAGCATTGTGCTCAGCACCTTCAAGGAGACGCGCACCGTGGCCACCGAGCCCATGGAGCTGTTTACCTACGACCCCGCCGAGCAGCCCGGCACCTAACCCGGCACCCCGGCCCGTAGCACGCATTCTCACCCGCATCACCCCAACCAACCACTCAGTATTCAACGATGACCAAGGAAGACATCTTAGCGTCCATTGAAGCAGAAGGCGTCCAGTTTCTGCGGTTGCAGTTTACGGACATCCTCGGCACCGTCAAAAACGTGTCGATCCCGGCCGACCAGGCAGCAAAGGCCTTTGGCGAAGGTATTTATTTCGACGGATCGTCCATCGAAGGCTTTGTGCGCATTCAGGAATCCGACATGCGCCTGGAACCCGATCCGGAAACGTTTGCCATCTTACCGTGGCGTAGCCGCCGCTCCGATGGCACCGTTACGGCACGCCTCATCTGCAACGTGATCAACACCAGCACCGGGGACTACTTCGAGGGCGACCCCCGCTACGTACTGCAGCAGGCCATCGCCCGAGCCGAGGCCATGGGGTTTGAGATGAACGCCGGTACGGAGCCGGAATTCTTCATCTTTGAGAAGGACGCGGCCGGGCGCGCCACCACACAGACGCACGATGCGGGGGGCTACTTTGACCTGGGGCCGAAGGATATGGCGCAGGAGATCCGGGCGGAAATCATCTACGCGCTTCAGAACATGGGCTTTGAGGTGGAAGCCAGCCACCATGAGGTAGCCCGCGGACAGCACGAGATTGACTTCAAGTACGCCGACGCGCTCACCACAGCCGATAACATTGCTACCTTCCGCTCGGTCGTTCGCGCAATTGCGGAGTTGCACGGGGTGCACGCCACGTTTATGCCCAAGCCCATCGCCGGCATCAATGGCTCGGGGATGCACACGCACATCTCCCTGTTTAAGGACGGCAGCAATGCCTTCCACGACGATGACGACGAGTTCAACCTGAGCGCCACCGCCTACCAGTTCCTCGGGGGCATCCTGGCCCATGCGCCAGCGATTACGGCCATCTGCAACCCCACGGTGAACTCGTACAAGCGCCTCGTGCCCGGCTACGAAGCGCCCATCTACGTGGCGTGGAGCGACGTCAACCGCTCGGCCCTGGTGCGCAAGCCGGCCGCCCGCGTGCCTGCCGCCTCCCGCATCGAACTGCGCTCGCCCGACCCGTCCTGCAACCCCTACCTCGCCCTGGCGGTGATGCTGCATGCCGGGCTGGATGGCATCGAGCAGGGCATGGAGGCGCCCGGCCCGGTACGCGAGAACATCTACGAGTTTACCGAAGAGGACCGCATCGGGCGCGGCATCGAAACGCTGCCGTCGACGCTGGGACGGGCCGTCGAAGCGTTGAAGGCCGACGACGTGATCCTGGACGCTCTCGGGCCCCACGTGAGTGGAAAGTTCATCGAGGCCAAGACGCTGGAGTACACCGACTACCTCGCATCCGTCTCCGGCTGGGAGCTGGAGCGGTACCTCGAAACCTTTTAGCGCCCCCGGTGCCACCTGCACCTACCACAACGGCCCTGCGGCCACGGAGGCCCGCATCAGACCTTTCTGGTGCGGGCCTCTCATGTATGATGGGACCGCAGGCCGCGAAGATTCGCGCGTCCAAGAAAAGATTAGCGATGCCGTTCCGTTTTTTCTATCTTCGCCAACGACGTACGTCCCAGCGGGGCGCCATTTTATTTTGTGTTGAAGTACGTACCCGGTTGCATGTCACAGTCGACGCCCGCGTCTTCTCCATCCGAATCCAGCGAACAGGACCGGGCGTACGTGCGCCGGGCGCTGGAGGGTGACGAGAGTGCCTACACCGCGCTCATGGAAAAATACCAGCGCGCGCTGTACTACCACATCCGCAAGATGGTGCGGGATGAGAAGGAACTGGAGGACCTCGTGCAGGAGACCTTCATCAAGGCCTTCAACGCGCTGCCTTCTTACTCGGAGGAGTATGCCTTCTCCACGTGGCTCTACCGGATTGCCACCAACCATGCGATTGATTACCTGCGCAAAAAGAAGCTGAAAACACGCTCCATCCACAAGCCGGTGAAGACGAAGGAAGGCACGCTTGAGATGGAGCTGCCGGACGTCACCTACCGGCCGGACAAGCACGTGGTGGACGACCAGCGGCGGGAGCTCATCCAGGAAGCCATCGACGGCTTGCCACCGAAGTATTACCGGGTGATCGTGCTCCGCCATCAGCAGGAGAAATCGTACGACGAGATTGCCACCGAGCTGGACCTGCCGCTCGGCACGGTGAAAGCCCATATCTTCCGCGCGCGGAAGCTGCTCTACAAACGCTTGCGGCAAAAGCAGGGGACGTTTTAATGGTGCCGGTGCAGCTCTTTCTCCTTTTCCATACAACCCTTTTCCATACAACCCTCTGCCAATAGATGATTGCGCGGTATACCCGGCCTGAGATGGCCGACCTGTGGAGCGAAACACAGCAGTATCAATCGTGGCTGGATGTAGAACTGGCCGCATGTGCAGCGTGGAGCGAAGCCACCGGAGTGATTCCTGAGGAAGACGTGCGTACGCTCTACGATAACGCTGATTTTGACGTGGAGCGCATCCACGCCATCGAGCAAGAGACGCGTCACGACGTGGTGGCGTTTACGCGGGCGGTGAGCGAAACGCTGGGCCCGGAGCGCAAGTGGGTGCACTACGGCCTGACGTCCTCTGACGTCGTGGATACCGCCTGGATGGTGCGCCTCAAGCGGGCCAACGGCTTGCTCATCAGCGCGCTGGATCAGCTCATCGAGACGGTGGCGGCGAAAGCGCATGCCCACAAGCACACGCTCATGATGGGCCGCACCCACGGGGTGCATGCGGAGCCGACGACGTTCGGGCTGAAGATGGCGCTGTACTACAGCGAGCTGCAGCGGCAGCGCGAGCGCTTCGTGCACGCTGCGGAGGAGATGCGCGTCGGGAAGCTGTCTGGGGCGGTGGGCACGTTTGCGCACATCCCGCCGGACGTAGAGCGCCTCACCTGCGAGCGCCTCGGCTTGCGGCCGGCGGCTATTTCGACGCAGGTGCTGCAGCGCGACCGCCACGCGCACTACCTGGCGGTTATCGCAGGGATCGGAGCGACGCTGGAGAAGATGGCCGTGGAAGTGCGGCATCTGCAGCGCAGCGAGGTCCGCGAGGTGGAAGAGGCGTTCGGGAGCGGGCAGAAGGGCTCCTCGGCCATGCCCCACAAGCGCAACCCGGTCGGCTCCGAGAACATCACCGGCTGCGCGCGGCTGCTACGAGGGTTCATGGTGTCGGCGTACGAGAACGTCGCGCTGTGGCACGAGCGCGACATCTCGCACTCGTCGGTGGAGCGTATCATCCTGCCGGATGCCACCACGCTACTGCACTACGCGCTGCATCGGTTCGCGGGCATCGTGGAGCGGTTGGTGGTCTTCCCCGAACACATGCGGAGCAACATGGAGCGCACGCACGGGCTCTACAACAGCCAGCGCCTGATGCTGGCACTGGTGGAAACGGGCCTGAGCCGCGAGGCAGCCTACGACCTCGTGCAGCCCCTGGCCATGCAGGCCTGGGAGGGGGGCGAGGCGTTTGAGTCGATCGTCCGCAATAGCAAAGCGCTGGCGGCGCACCTGTCGGAAGAGGACATCACCCGGGCCTTCACCACGGACGTGCACCTGCGCAACGTGGACACGATCTTCGAGCGCGTAGGGCTAACGGAGTAATGTTCGCTTGGGCGCAGGCCGTAGCGCCGCAGCGCGCGGCGGGACATTCTCGGTCAGCGCGAGCAACGTCGCTACCCTTCAAGGCCCCCAACCGCCCTCTAATTAAACGCCGCGCGGGAAGCCTTGAACGCCGTCGGTGGGGTCGGCGTACCTTCGACCAGGTACGGGCGGGCCCCCAGCGTTTCGTCGAAGAAAACGTAGAGGCCCGCCTCGTTTGGGTCGTACGTTTGCAGCTGGTCGTCCAGCCACTGCGCCACCGCTGTATCCAGCGCGGCCGTGAGCCAGTCGTTCATATGGGTGGCAAACCACACCTGATAGGTGGGGAAGGGATGGTCCGCATCGGCCGCCTCGTCGCTGCGCTTCTTGACGATGATGGCGCCGGCGCCATACGTTTTGAAGCCCTGAAAGGACGCTGCGGCTAAGCTCGTCCAGTGATCCACGATAAACTGATGGTGCGCCCGCTCAATGTCGTCACGCGTGGAGACGGACTTGGCCATGTGGATGGCAATCAGGTGGCCGTCGTCCGTGTACGTGGTTGTGCGCGTGGGCATGGCGAAGCAGCAGTCGTATGAAAACCAGGGTGCAAAAGTAGAGTCGTGCTACTGCGCGCAGTTCCGGGACGTGCGGTGGGCAGCGCGCGTGCACTGGAGGTATTGCCGTATCGTCACGGCCAGAGGCATGACCACCCAGCGCTCGGTATCGGCCAAGGAAAAGCCCCCAACCAGGGACCGGTCAGGGGCTCGTCACGCATGGCCGCGCAGGGCAGCTATTCCATGTTTGCGACCAACGCCTGGCCGAACTCGCTCGTTTTTAGCAGCGTGGCGTCGTCCATCTGCCGCTCGAAGTCGTAGGTCACCCGCTTCTGGCTGATGGTCTTCTCCAGCGCCGTCACGATCAAGTCGGCCACCTCATTCCAGCCCATGTACCGAAACATCATCTCGCCAGAGAGAATGATGGAGCTGGGGTTGACCTTATCTTGCCCAGCATACTTGGGCGCGGTGCCGTGTGTGGCCTCAAAAATAGCCTGGCCGGTGTTGTAGTTGATGTTGGCGCCCGGGGCAATCCCGATGCCGCCTACCTGCGCGGCGAGGGCATCCGAGACGTAATCGCCGTTCAGGTTCATGGTGGCAATCACATCGTACTCGGCCGGGCGCGTTAGAATCTGCTGTAGGAAGGCATCAGCAATGACGTCCTTGATAATGATCTCCTGCCCGGCGTCGGTAGTGATAACGTGCCACGGCCCCCCGTTGAGCGGCGCCGCGCCAAATTCCTCAACGGCCACCTCATAGCCCCAATCCCGGAAGGCGCCTTCGGTAAACTTCATGATGTTGCCCTTGTGCACAAGCGTGACGCTCTCAGATTCCTGATCGATCGCGTACTGGATAGCAGCGCGAACGAGCCGCTTGGTGCCTTCTTCCGAAATAGGCTTGATGCCGATGCCACTGGTGTCGGGAAAGCGGATGGAGCGGGCGCCCATGGTATCCTGCAGGAAATCAATGACCTGCTGGGCCTCCGGCGAGCCGGCCTTGTATTCAATGCCAGCATAGATGTCTTCCGAGTTCTCGCGGAAAACGACCATATCGACGGCCTCGGGCTCTTTCACCGGCGAGGGGACGCCAGCGAAGTGCCGCACGGGCCGGACGCAGGCGAAGAGGTCGAGCTTTTGCCGCAGGGCTACATTTAGCGAGCGGATACCGCCCCCAACGGGCGTAGTCAGCGGCCCCTTGATGGAAACCAGGTACTCCTCAATAGCCGCCAGCGTATCGTCAGGCAGCCATTCGCCAAACTTTTTGTGCGACTTCTCGCCGGCAAAGACCTCAAACCAGACGATGGACCGGTGGCCGCCGTAGGCTTTCTCAACCGCGGCGTCGAACACGTGCTGCGCGGCGTGCCAGATGTCGGGCCCGGTGCCATCGCCTTCGATAAAGGGGAGAATCGGGTGGTCCGGGACGTGCAGGGTGCCGTCGTCGGCAAGGGTGATCTGCTCGCCGGTAGCGGGAGGCGTGAGGGTGGTGTAAGCCATGGCCATGCGGGGGTAAGTGAAGGAGGAGCGCTGCGCGGGACCTGCCACAGCGGTTCTGGTCGGTGGTGTGTGCAAGAAGGTGTGTGCAAGAAGGAGCCCTGGCGTTGCCAGGGGTACGCGGGGCTTGCCTGGAGCTGTTACAAAAATAGCAGGCATTCCTACAGAAGAAAGGGGCCGAATGGGAAGAAGCGTGGAAAGCGGTACCACGGCCACGGCGCGCGGTCCCCCTCACAACCGCCCGATGGTGTCGCGCAGGCGCAGTTCCCACACCTTCCAGGCGGCTTCACGCACAATCGCTTTACTCATCTTGGACTGGCCTTCCGTGCGCTCGGTAAAAACAATAGGCACCTCCTCGACCCGAAAGCCTGCACGCCAGGCGCGGTATTTCATCTCGATCTGAAAGGAGTAGCCGGTGGACCGGATGCGGTCGATGTCGAGAGCCTCCAGCACCCGCCGGTGGTAGCACACAAAGCCAGCGGTGACGTCCCACACCGGGAGGTGGGTAATGGCGCGGGTGTAGATGCCGGCGCTGTACGACAGGATCAGCCGCCCGAGGGGCCAGTTCATCACGCGCACCCCATTTACGTAGCGAGAGCCGATGGTCATATCCGCGGTACCTGCGCGGAGCGGAGCCGTCAGGTCCGGGATGTCGGCCGGGTTGTGGGAGAGATCAGCGTCCATCTCTCCGATCAACGGGTAGCCGCGCCGGAGCGCATACCGAAACCCGGTGCGGTAGGCGCTGCCCAACCCCATCTTGCCGTCGCGGCGCAAGAGATGCACGCGCGCGGGATGGGCCTCACAGTACCCTGCCACAAGATCGGCTGTGCCATCGGGCGAGGCGTCATCTACCACCAGCACGTGCACCCGGTCTGGCAGGCGCAGGGTATCCGTCAGCAACGTGCCAATATTTTCGACCTCGTTGTAGGTCGGTACGATGAACAGGGTAAGGTCGGGGAGGGGCACAGGGACGACCGTCAGAAAGCAAGACACCGAAAGGGTGGAGTCTTAAACGTAGGAGGAACGGGGCTGATTTACAACGACCCGACGCGCGGCTTCTACGCCTGACGCTCACCGTTTTTTCGTTCGGCATTTGGTGATTGGATTTTCTATCCTGGCGAGTAAACTGCAGCGAGGCTGCCGGGCCCTCCCGTGGTGCCCGAAAAGAAACCTGCTCCGCAGCCTTGAATAGAAACGATGCTTTCCGTGGCCCGCCACGTACACTGCCTTTGCCCCCCTGATTGACGACGTACCCACTCTATGGCAAGCAATTCGAAAGAGACTTCTCCTACCGCTACGGAAGAGCCGCAGGCGTCCGAAAGCCACGAAGGGTTTACGAAGCCGCAAAACGAGGATGCACGGCCCGACCCCCTCGATCTCCCGGATGCGTTGGAGTTTGAGCAAACGTTTAAGGTGTACCGCGGCGGCACCATCAAGCACGACGAACTGGGCTTCGACACCGACACGCTGCTGCGGATATACCGCAACATGCTCCTGCAGCGCCGCTTCGAGGAGCGCTCCCTGCAGATGTACCGCAAGCAGAACATCTCGGGCTTTTTGCATCTCTACATCGGGCAGGAAGCCGTGTCGACCGGTGCAATGCAGTCGATTGACGTGGGTGAAGACACGGTAATCACAGCCTACCGCGACCACGGCATGGGGCTTGCCATGGGCATGGACCCGAACGCTTGCATGGCTGAGCTTTTCGGGAAAAAGGACGGCTGCTCGAAAGGGAAAGGCGGCTCCATGCACTTCTTCAGCAAGGAGAAGCGCATGTTTGGAGGGCACGGCATCGTGGGGCAGCACATCCCGGTCGGCACGGGGATCGCCTTTGCGCACAAGTACCGCGGCGATGGGAAGGTATGCCTCACGTTCTTCGGGGACGGCGCGGTAGGGCAGGGCGCCATGCATGAAGCTGCCAACCTGGCGGGGTTGTACGACCTGCCCATCGTCTTCGTCATCGAAAACAACGAGTACGCGATGGGCACGGCCGTCCACCGCGCCTTCGCCGACCCCGACCTCTGCAAGCAAGCCGTACCGTATGGCATGCCGGCCTCCATCGTGGACGGCATGGACGTCTTCAGCGTCACCAAAGCCATGCGCGATCACGTGGCCATGGCGCGCCAGAACCAGCCGTCGTTCGTGGAGGTGCGGACGTACCGGTATCAGGGCCACTCCGTGAGCGACCCGGCCAACTACCGCACCAAAGGCGAGCTGGATCAGAAGAAGGGCGAGGATGCCATCATCCGCCTCAAGAGCTACCTCGTGCAGCACGACCTGTCGACCAACGAGGCGCTCGACGACATCGACGACGAGGTGAAGCAGCAGGTGCTGGACGCCATCGACTTTGCCGAAAACAGCCCGCTGCCCGACCTCGAGGCCATCTACGAGGATGTGTACACCCAGGACGACTATCCCTTCCTGGCGTAACCGGCTGCCGCCGTTCCCCCTTTTTATTGCTGACTTACCCTACACCCACTCATGGCAGAACTTCAGTTTCGAGAGGCCATTCGCGCCGCAATGACCGAGGAGATGGAACGCGACGAGGACATCTTCCTCATTGGGGAAGAGGTGGCCGAATACGACGGTGCGTACAAGGTGAGCGAAGGCATGCTCGACCAGTTCGGGCCCAAGCGCGTCGTGGATACGCCCATTTCGGAGAACGGCTTCACCGGACTCGGCATCGGGGCCGCGATGAACGGCCTGCGCCCCATCGTTGAGATGATGACGTGGAATTTCTCCTTCGTGGCCTTCGACCAAATCCTGAACAACGCCGCCAAGATCCGCTACATGTCGGGCGGGCAGTTCAGCTTCCCCATCGTGTTTCGCGGACCCAACGGGGCAGCGGGCCAACTCGGAGCCACGCACAACACGTCAGTCGAGTCGTTCTACGCCCACATTCCTGGCCTGAAGGTGGTCTCGCCCTCCACGCCTAACGACAGCAAGGGACTGCTGAAGGCATCGATTCGAGACAATGACCCGGTGCTTTTCCTCGAGAGTGAGCGCATGTACGGCTTGAAGGGGGAGGTGTCGGACGAGGAGGACTACGTGCTCCCGCTCGGCCAAGCGCACGTGGTCCGGGAAGGTGACGCCGTCACCCTCGTGGCCAATGGTAAGGACTACTACATTGCGCTGGAAGTAGCCGACCGACTTGCGGAGGACGGCCATCAGGCGGAAGTCATCGACCCGCGCACCATCCGTCCGCTGGACTTCGACACCATCATCGCGTCCATCAAGAAGACGAACCGCTGCGTCATCATCGACGAAAGCAATCCGTTTGCCAGTCTCTCGTCCGAAATCGCGTTCCAGATCCAGGAGCGCGCGTTCGACTACCTGGACGCTCCAGTCCGGCGGATCACTGCGAAGGATGTGCCGGCGCCGTATGCGAAGAATCTGATGGATTACTACATGCCGCAGGCGGACGATGCCTACCAGGCCTGCCGCGACGTAATGTACCTCTGAGCGCGTCCCGGAGGCCGCACCAGTAGGTTCGCGCAGGCGGTCTGTTGCCATCTGGGCCGCTGAGCGCTACACCGCCCCCTTTTCCGACTCTCCTACAAACGACCAACCGACTTATGGCCATTCCCGTTGACATGCCCAAACTGAGCGACACCATGGAGGAAGGGGTGCTGGTGGCTTGGCTGGCCGATGAAGGCGAGCAGGTCTCCGCCGGTGACGTGATTGCCCAGGTGGAGACGGACAAGGCCACGATGGACCTGGAGGTGTTCGACGACGGGGTGTTGCTGAAGAAATTGGTGGAGGAAGGCGATGCCGTCGATATTGGCGCGCTGATTGCCGTGCTCGGGGATGAAGGTGAGGATATCTCAAGCGTCCTGGAAGAGTTTGGGGCGGGGGAAGGCGCTGCGAACGGGGAAGCTGAAGCGGCGGAGGCTGAGGCTACAGAGGCACCCGACGAAGCGCCAGCCACAGCCGAACGTGCGCCCTCGGGCGATGGCGCGGCACAGCAAGCACCCGTGCCGGCTGGGGACGAGGCGCCAGCAGCCGACGACGGCCGCATCAAAGCCTCTCCGCTGGCCCGCCGGATGGCCTCCCAAAACGAACTGGACATGGCCACCATTGATGGGTCCGGGCCACAGGGGCGCATCATTAAGCGCGACATTGAGCAGGCGCTGGAGGCGAAGGAAGCGGCACCTGCCGAGGAAGCCCCCGCTGCCGAGGAAGCCCCTGCTGCTGAGGAGGCCGCTCCGGCTGCCGAGGAGACGGAAGCGAAAGCCCCCGCGTACCAGCGCCCGGGCGACGTGGTATCGGTGGACGACGAAGACCTCTACGAAGCCGTGCCGCTCTCGCAGATGCGCAAGACCATCGCCCGCCGTTTGGCCGAGAGCAAGTTTACCGCGCCCCACTTCTACCTCACCATCGACATCGACATGGAGGGCACCATTGCCTTCCGCAAGCAACTTAACGACCTCACAAAGGCCCAGGAACGCCCGAAGGTGTCCTTCAACGACATCATCACGAAGGCCTGCGCTACGGCGCTGCGCAAGCACCCAGACGTCAACAGTGCCTACCTGGAGAAAGAAGGCGAAATCCGCTATTACAACCAGGTGCACGTAGGCGTGGCCGTGGCTATTGATGAAGGGCTGGTCACGCCAGTCATCCGCCACGCAGATCGGAAAGGCCTGTCGCAGATTGCAGCAGAAACGCGCGAGATGGCCGGTCGCGCCCGCGAGCGCAAGCTGCAGCCGGCCGAGATGGAAGGCGCCACCTTCACCACGAGCAACCTCGGGATGTTTGGCATTGAGGAGTTCACTGCGATCATCAACCCCCCGAGCGCCTGCATCCTGGCCATCGGCGCCATTCGCGATGAGCCGGTAGTGAAGAACGGCGAGGTGGTACCCGGCAAGCGGATGAAGGTGACGCTTTCGTGCGATCACCGCGTGGTGGACGGCGCAGTAGGCTCGGCCTTCCTCAACACGCTGCAGCAACACCTGGAAGAACCCATGAATCTGCTGCTGTAAGAACGCCGGATGGACGGTGTGTGCTCTCACGTAACCCCCTCGCTGTTGCTTCTGCTGGTATGCGGCTCGCCCATATCTCCGATGTGCATTTCGGTCGGATTGCGCACCCGGACATCGTGGCGGCACTGACGCAGGAAATCAATGCGGCTGCTGTAGATGCTGTGATCCTGAGCGGCGACCTTACCCAGCGCGCTCGGAAACGCGAGTATAAGGCGGCAGCGGCGTTGCTCAGCGCGTTTGAGGCGCCGACCCTGGTGGTGCCCGGCAACCACGACGTGTACCCCTGGTGGCACCCCATCAAGCGCTTGCGCACGCCGCTGACGCGGTTCCGGCGCTACATCGACGCCAACCCGACCCCCACGCTGGAGCAACCGGGGCTGGCGGTGTTGGGCATCAACTCGGCCCATGGCTACACGATTAAGGGCGGAACCATCGGCTCCGAGGAGCGCGCCGCCATCCGCCGGTATTTCTCCGAGCAGCCCTCGGAGGTGTTCAAGGTGCTGGTGGTGCATCATCACCTAATTACACTCAAGATGGAGCGCGGGCACGACTTGGCCCGCCATGCGCGCCGGACGTTGGAGATGGCCATCGCCCACAACGTAGACCTGGTGCTCTGCGGCCACTTGCACATCTCCCACGTGGAGCCCGTCACGCTGAGTGACCAGGCCCATCAGCTCGTGATTGCAAGCGCCGGTACCGCCACCAGCGACCGTGGCCGAGGGTCGAACGAGTCCACGAACTACTTCAACCTGATCACCGTCACCGATGACACGTTTACGATAGCCGAGCACCGGTTCGTGTCGGAGGATGGGCGGTTTGTAGAAGCGCGCACCGCTGACTTTCCGCGTATGACGCCAGCGCCTTCCTCTTCGCCCAATACCGCTGCCTGATGCCTGCCTCCATGCCTCGCGTGCTGCGGTACTCAGGCGTACTGGCCGGGCTCGTTGCGGTAGCCCTGCAGACCGGCACGTTCGCCCTGCTGGGCGTAGCACCGTCCCTGCCGCTGCTGGCGCTGGCCTTTTGTGGGGTGGCCGGCCTCTATCAGATCGATCGCCTTGGCCTGTTCGCGCCCGAAGACCGCATCAACCAGCCCGCGCGTATGGCTTGGGCCCAGCAGCATCGTAGGGGGCTGAAGGTGTCGGCAGGCGTGTTGCTGGTCGTGGCCTTCGCCATGCTGCCTTTCCTGCAGGCAGCGACGGTGGCCGTGGGCCTGCTGCTGGCTGTCGTCGGGCTGGCCTACGTCCTGCCCACCTTCTGGGGCACGCGCCTGAAAGGGTTAGGGAGCTTCAAGCCTGTGGTTGTCGCTGGCGTGTGGACGCTCGGCGCGGTCTTGCTCCCGGCCCTCGAAGCCAACCTGCGGCTGGATCAGCCCATCGCCGCCCTCGGGGGCTACCGCTGGGCCCTCCTCTGGGCGGCTACCCTGCTGGCGGACTACCCCGACCGGGAGGGGGACTGGCAAGCAGGCCTCATCACGCCCGCCGTGCGCTGGTCGCGGGGCAGGCTGTGGTTGGTGGGCTGCGCGCCGCTCGCACTGGCGGGCGGGCTCGCCGCTGGGCTGGCCGTAGGATACGGCGATGGCCTGCTGGCGTTGGACAGCCTGGGCTACCTGCTGCTGCTCTACTGGCTACTGCAGACGTCCCCCGAGGCACCGGCTTTCGCCACGCGCTTGGACGCTTTTCTGCTATGGCCGGCCCTCACTGCAGGGGCAGGGCTGATGGGATGGCTGTAGGAGGGCACGGGCGGCCACTACCACCGCGAGTAGAGGGGCCCCCGAACCCGAGCACCGAGGAACCCTCCCAAAACTGCCCCCAGGATAAACCGAGGGCATGGCCCGACGCATGACTGAGAGCAGCAGAGCGGCGCACGCGAGTGGAGGGGCGACCTCGACCTCACTTATGGCAAGGGGCCGGCCGTTTAGCCTTTGGCATCCGGTAGAGCGCCTCTACTTGCTAGCGTGGACTCGTCACCGCGTCTCTTCAGGCACGAAGTGTGGTTGTATGGCTACGCCGCAGTCGTGCCCTGGCGTGCGGCGCGCAGGGTAGGCAGACGATCGCGGAGGTCGGGGAGGAGGAGCTGGTCCAGGGCCAGGCGAGCCACCGTAAGGTCGCTTGGCAGGGCGGCGTAGAGCGTGTCGCCACGTAGCCCTGCGAACGGGCGGTAGTGCTGAGCGGCGGCGCCCGACTCGGCAAAGTGCAGCTGGGTGAGCAGTGTAGCAAAGCCGGGCAACTCGTCGGGCACGAGCTCCATGAGGGCGTCTACAGCAACCCCCGCGGCCCCGATCCCAGCACTGCCGTTGAAAAGAACGACGTCGACCCGGCCTTCCATCTTGGTTATGCCTTCCCGTATCATCGCTGGCTTGGGCGGGACGATGCGGTACAGCACCAACTTGTGCCCGTGGCGCTGCAACCGCTGGCGCACAAATCCCCCCACGCGGTCCGTCTCTTCTGTAGCGTCGGGGTGTACAGTGACAAGGGCAAAGCGCAGGGTGGGCGCGCCAGCATGGGGAGAGCTCATGGGGAAGGTGGGGTATCAGCAGTGGAGCGAGGAGGGGGGGAGGCGCAGCAGACGTCTGGCAGCTCAATATCGTTTTCCGGCTTCGGCTCCCCAAACCAGCGCGGCGGATCGTAGCCGTAGCTCCCGTACGGGTTGCACCGCAAGATGCGCCACGACAGCAGGATAAATCCTTTGACGGCCCCGTACTGGCGCAGCGCCTGCACCGCGTACTGCGAGCACGTTGGCGCGAAACGGCACTCACCGCCCAGCCACGGCGAGAGGGTCATCTGGTACAGGCGTATCCCTCTGATCAGCAGATTGCGCGGGAGGTGATAGACCAGACGTAGCACGGTGTAAAGGCGGGGCATCAGGCGGCACGATGGGCACTGAGGGTAAGGGAATGGGCTAATCGGCACCTCAGCCGCTCGGTTCCGCAGGTGCGCGGCCAGGCCCCTGCTACCAGAGGACGAGTTACGGACGGTTCGGACGTGTCACCTGCCGCACGCCGGGTGAAACCGGCCGGGCCACACGTCCGGAGGAGCGGGCACGCATCCGCGCCCGCAAGGTACGCGCATCGACGGTGCGCCGGGCCCCCGCAGCCTCCGCACCGGAAGGCGGCCGGACCGGCCCCTCCGCGAGGGCACGTGCGTCCACGTCAATGCCATCGAAAAACTGGAACCGATGCGCCGTCACCCCCAGCGCATCAGCCGAGAGCGGCGTCGCTTCCTCCGCCCAGTGCGGCTTGCCGCGGCCGCGCATAGACACGGGACTATAGAAGTGGCGGGTGGTCTGTGCAAACGGGCGCTCCTCGGCCGGCGCCTCAAATACGTCTAACGCGATGGTCAACGCCCTTCGCCAGCCGGGCGCGCGGCTGTGGGCATCTAACTGCAGAATATGATTCCGGCGGGTAGATGGGGTGTTGAAGGCACTGAACTGCCGGTCTTCGAGCACGACGTCACGGTAGGAGCCCCCGCGAAACCCCGTTTCGACGCGGTTGCGCACCACCCAAGCCACCAGCTCCTGTTCGTGGGGGCGGTTGGATTCGGAGTAGATGCACCGCGCAAGCCACAGCACCTCGTCGGCATCGAATGCGGAGAGCGCCTGCAGGCGCTCGGCCACGGAGTCATCCGCCGCCGAGAGCGCAGCCGCAGGCGCCAGGGCGAGCGTTGCTACAACGGTAAGCACGACCGAAACGGCAGAAGAGCGGAGGCGCATGGAAAGCATAGAATACTGGACGAGAGGCTGTACGCAGGTGAAACCCGTGATCACGTTTCTATGGAGCAATCCGTATGCCTGAGCGCGTGCCAACCGATGGGCGGCTTCAGGAAACGTCTGCCTGCGGAAGGGATAGCACCTCGGGAAAATCATGCCGCTTGTTAACTTGCAGATTCTAC
Source organism: Bacteroidota bacterium (assembly GCA_009908945.1). Taxonomy (GTDB): domain Bacteria; phylum Bacteroidota; class Rhodothermia; order Rhodothermales; family Salinibacteraceae; genus Tc-Br11-B2g6-7. The sequence continues at coordinate 12,813 of JAAAOI010000167.1, read as the reverse complement.
CATGCCCGACGCCTTCAAGCCTCTGTTGGACGCCGTGACGTACGACGACTCTGGCCTCGTGGTCGCCATTGTGCAGGACCACGCGACCAACGAGGTCCTGATGCAGGCCTACATGAATGCAGAGACGCTGGAGCAAACACTTCGGACGGGGCGCATGACGTACTGGAGCCGGTCGCGACAGGAGGTGTGGGTGAAGGGAGCCACGAGCGGCCGCGCACAGCACGTGCGGGAGGTGCGCATCGACTGCGATGGCGATGCCCTACTGTTCAAAGTGCGGCAGGAAGGCGGCGCAGCCTGCCATACAGGCTACGAGAGCTGTTTCCACCGGATGTTGGGCGATGGACGGTTTATCGTTATCGGCGAGCGCGTGTTTGATCCCGACGAAGTATACAAGCGGCTCAACTGATCCGGGCGCCTGGGAACGGCTACTCGGCCGTCACCGGCTCGGGGCGCGCCACCGCATCGATGGCTTCGGCGTTGCGGCCAATCTCGCGGAGCATCCCGGGAAAGAGCACTTTGTGCGGGAGGTAAAACAGGTACCAGTACACCAGCCCGAACAGCCCTTTGGGCTCAAACAGCGCGGTTTGGGTGACGAACGTGCCCTCGTCGGTGGGCTCCAGTTCGAATTGTAGCCAGGCCTTGCCGGGGACCTTCATCTCGGCGCGCAGGCGGAGCAGGTGGTTCTCTTCCAGAGCCTCTACGCGCCAGAAGTCCAGCGCGTCTCCCACGCGCAGCTCCCGCGGATGCCGCCGGCCACGCCGTAGGCCAAAGCCTCCAATAAGGAGATCCGCAAAGCCGCGAATCTGCCAGAGCAGGTTAGCAAACAGCCAGCCCGTGTCTCCGCCCAAGCCCGTCACCACGTTGAAGACAGCGCCCGGCCGGGCGGGAATGTGGAGCTGACGTTGTTCCTGAATCAGGCCCTCTGTATCCTTCAGCACTTCTGTGGGGCGGTGCTGCTGCAGAGTGTCGGATGAGGAGCGGGCGTCGTGCCACGTCGTTTCGACGTTCTGATCGGCAAAGCGCCGCAGGGCCAAGCGAACGGCGGCCTCGTAGGAGATCTTACGCACGTCAAACAGCCGGTCTGCCTTGTCATCGGTGACGACCACCTTGTTGTCGAGCCCTTCGATGAGGATGCGTGCGATGTCTGTGTTCACGGGCGTAATGAGCCCCACCCATCCAGCCGATAGCGTGGGCGTCAGAAAGGGCAGGTTAATGACGGGGCGCCGTAGCCCGCGGACCTTTGCGTAGATCTTGAACATCTCGGCATACGAGAGGACATCGGTGCCTCCAATCTGGATGGTTTCGCCTGTGCTCTCGGGTACGCTGATGGCGCGCACAAGGTACTGCAGCACGTTGCGGATGGCGATAGGCTGCGTTGGCGTCTGTACCCAGCGGGGGCACAGCATGATGGGCACACGCTCGGTAAGGTACCGGATCAACTCAAATGAAAGCGACCCTGACCCTACAACCACGGCGGCTCTAAACTCCGTCACCGGCACATTCCACTCGCGTAGCATGTCGCCAGTCTCCAGGCGGCTGCGGAGGTGCTCAGAGACGTGCTCTCCGGAGGGCTTCATCCCCCCGAGGTAGATGATCCGCCCTACGCCCTGCTCTTGGCAGGCCTTTCCAAAATTGTTGGCGGCCTTCCGATCGAGGTCTTCAAAATCCCCTTTACCAGCCGCGAGCGAGTGGATGAGGTAGTAGGCCACGTCGATGCCGTCCATTGCGCGGAGGACGCTGTCGTAGTCCAGTGCATCCCCCTGTACGATTTCCACCGCGTCGCTCCAGGCGCGTCCCTGGAGCCGCTTGGGGTTGCGCGCAAAGCAGCGCACCTCGTACCCGGCTTCCAGCAGACACGGCACCAGGCGGCCGCCTACGTACCCGGTGGCTCCGGTAACCAGTATTTTTTGCGCGGCCATAACGGTATAGCAGTTTAGTAAAGCAGCATAACGTAATCATTGGATCTGTCGTAACACTATAAGTTAACAGACGGTGCATCCGGTAGCTACGATTCGTTGCGTGTCCGGCTTTTCGAACATAGGCCGCAGCATTACGAAAAAATTGCAGCGGTGATGGACCCGCTTCCTTGGTGTACCAGGTATAGTAGTGTTGTTAATCAAATAATACATCACTATCCACAACCCCCTAACCGGAGGTATCCAGTATTATGGCTGACCCCAAAGGCACGACCACCTGGCCCGAACTGGCCATTGGCCTGTACGACAAGCTCACGGGCCGCGGTGCTGAAATCACGTACCAGTTTGAAGACTTCGATTTGCTCGTTCCGAGCGGCACCGGCGATGACGTCGAGCATGCGCACTGGAAGATGAGCGGCACCATCCGCATCACGACGAAGGATCACGAGCAGGGGGCCTAACCGATATGAATCGGCCCCTCGTCGACATTATTGCCAACCTGATGATCTCGGTGGGTGGAGAGGACATCCACGTCACGGCTGACGGGCCTACGGTCTACATCGACCTGCCAAGCCTGGAAGCCGGGCGTGCGCTCACGCGCATGGCGCCGCTTCAGCAAGGCCGCGAAGCCAGCATCCGCTCAGCGGATGACCTGCTCCGGGCCAGCGGATTGACAGCAGTGGTGCGGCATCAGGGGCGCCCGTTGGCCAAGATCGGCGCAAGCGCGGTGCCATCCGGAAGTGCGCGCCTGCTCCGCTTGGCGCCGGTAGAGCTGCACGCAGCACGCATCGCTTCAGCGGCCACCCGCGAGCGCCCCTTAGCGGCTGTCGGCCTCGTGTTGACACTCACGGCGCTTATTGGCGGGCTGGTCTATTTTCTGCGCGACTGATCGCTTCCCGCCAGTCAACAGCACCTCGATCAGCGATCAACTCTGCAATGCACAAGCCTCCGGTGGCGCTGCCGCCGGAGGCTTTTCGGTTGATGTGTGTTTTCTGCTTATGCCCGATGGTCACCTGCCCACCGCAGGTGCCCATCCTCCCGGAAATGTGCCGCTGTGCCACCCCTACCTGTCGGCACCGACTTGAAGGCCCGAAACGCCCCCCGGTTGTTGCACGTCTTATAACGTATGCTTCGTGCAGCTAATTGCGCCTTTGCTGCGCACTCTTGATTATTGGACAGGCCCATGGGCTTCATGAGCACTTCGCTCCGCATTTCTACCGTCTCCGGCATCGGTATTTACATCCACTGGACCTTCTGGCTGCTGGTGGCCGGGGTGCTGGGGTTCTTCTACTATGAGGGGGGGCTGGAGGCTGCCTCCATGGGGCTGGCCTACGTGGCGGCCATTTTCCTCTGTGTCGTGCTGCACGAACTGGGACACGCGCTGACGGCCAAACGCTTCAGTGTATCCACCCGCGACATCACGTTGTACCCGATTGGCGGAATGGCCCGGCTGGAGCGTATTCCAGAGGATCCTGCCGAAGAGTTCTGGATTGCCATCGCTGGCCCGGCGGTCAACCTGGCTATCGCGGTACTTCTGGTGCTTACCCTGACGGCCGCGGGAGTCAGCGCTATGCCGGTAGAGCCGTTGGTTGTAGGGGTCGGGTTTTTTGCGAACCTGATGTGGCTGAACCTTGCGCTGGTCGTGTTCAACATGCTCCCGGCCTTTCCCATGGATGGCGGACGGGTACTCCGGGCGCTGCTGGCAGCGAACATGAGCGACTACGGGCGGGCGACGCAAATTGCCTCCAACGTGGGCAAAGGCATGGCCATCTTGTTTGGCCTGATCGGCCTCTTTACGTTCGATGTCATTTTGCTCTTCATCGCCATGTTCGTGTTCTTCGGGGCGCAGCAAGAGGCACAGCACGCCATGATGCGCACCATTACCCACAGCGTATCCGTGCGGCAAGCGATGATGCGCCGGTTTGCTACGCTGGCGCCGGACGACACGCTGGCCGACGCCGTGGAGGAGTTGCTGAGCGGATCCGAGCAGGACTTTCCGGTGGTTGAGGATGAGCGCGTCGTCGGTATGTTGACGCGGCCGCGCCTGATGGAAGCCCTCCAACAGCAACCCCGCGATACCCCAATCGCCGAGGTTGCCCAGCAGGCCTGCGCCACGGTGGAAGACACCGCTATGCTGCGCGAGGCGTTCGACAAGATTCGGCAGGCCGACTGCTCCACCGTCCCGGTTGTTCGCGATGGCAAGATCGTCGGATTGCTGACAATGGAAAACGTGGGCGAGCTGATGATGATTTCATCAGCGCTGAAACGAGCGGGCAACCGCGAGGACATGGAGGTCATGCTGAAGCGGGCCCGGGGGAACGACGCATCGGCTGACCCGAAACAATTGCCGTCGGCAGGCGATGGCCATGAGAGCCGGCCTCCCGGGGCCGCCCCGGACATCGCGCCGGATTCGCGTAACACGTAACCCCACGGTTGCTGCCCGGCAGATCTACGGGTGGAGCGACAGACGCATCCGTAACGACCTTGGGTGAACATCCGTAACGACCTTGGGTGGTCCGATTGCGCGTCGGGAGCGCATGCGTTACCTTCCGGCTCAACCCCCCTCTACATCTACTGCCGCTGCTGCATGGAACGACGAACGAAGATTGTTTGCACGCTGGGCCCCGCCACCTCTGATTATGCCACCATCCGGGCGCTCATCGAGGCGGGGATGAACGTAGCACGGCTTAACTTCTCGCACGGGAAGCATGAGGACCATGCCGCCAACATTGCCCACGTCCGGAAGGCTGCTGAAGAGGTGGGGAAGACGGTGTCGATCCTGCAGGACTTGCAGGGCCCCAAAATCCGGATCGGGGATGTGAAAGGGGGCGGCGTCTTGCTGAAGCAAGGGCAGGAGTTGATCCTAACCTCACAGGCACGGGAGGAGAGTACGAACGAGCGGGTGTTCGTCAGTTATGAGGGCCTCTCGGAGGATCTGTCCGTGGGCGGCCGGGTCCTCATCGACGATGGGCTCCTGGAGCTGAAGGTGCGGGCGATTCATGACGATGAGGTGGTCACCGAGGTGGTCGTCGGCGGCCCGCTGCGTTCGCGCAAAGGTGTGAACCTGCCGGACATCCGCACGAGCACGCCCTCCCTGACCGAGAAAGACCGGCGCGACCTTCAGTTTGGGTTATCGCACGATGTCGACTTTGTAGCCCTCTCGTTTGTCCGCGACCAGTCCGATGTGGTGCGGCTGCTGGATCAAATCGACGCCTCGGGCAAGGAAACCAATGTGATTGCCAAAATCGAAAAGCCGGAGGCGGTGCGCAATATCGATCGCATTATGCGGAAGGCCGACGGTATCATGGTAGCCCGCGGCGACCTGGGGATAGAGATGCCGATGTCGCATGTGCCCCGGGCGCAAAAGACCCTCATCCAGCGATCGCTACAGGCAGCCAAGCCCGTCATCACGGCCACGCAGATGCTGGAGAGCATGATCGAGAACCCACGCCCGACCCGTGCGGAATCGAGCGATGTGGCCAACGCTGTGCTGGATGGCAGTGATGCAGTGATGCTCAGCGGCGAGACGGCTGTAGGACAGTACCCGGTACGTGTAGTGGAAACGATGGCTGAGATCATTTTCGAGGCCGAGCGCTACCAAGAGCAATATCGCATGAAAGTGCAGCCGGCCAGCGGCCGAGCCACATCCTCGCAAGATGTCACCGAGTCCATCAGCTACCAGGCCTGCCAGGTAGCTGAGCAAGTGCACGCGGATGCCATTGCCTGTCTAACGGCCTCAGGCACGACCGCGCGGATGATTGCGCGTCACCGCCCGGACTCTCCTATTTATGCATTTACTGACAACGAGCGGGTCGTCCGTCGCCTAAGCCTCCTCTGGGGCACCCAGGCGTTCCAGATTCCCTTTCAGGATGATACCGACGAGGGGGTGGCTGCTGTGCATCGTATCCTCAATAACTATGGCTCTGTGAAGCCTGGAAGCCTGGTTGTCATTACGGCGGGCATGCCGCTTCCTGCGAAGGGCCGGACGAACATGGTGCACGTCAGCCGCGTCTGACGTTGCGTCGTGCTTCCTCTCATCTGTGAGCTGGCCGCTGTGCCAGCCGTTCGCCCTGTGCCTGTTCTTGTCTCCGCGTTCCGGACGTCTGTGGGCTGGGCTGTTGCGGCCTCGCGGGTCCTCCCTGTGGCGGTCGTGCTGATCGTTCTGCTCCTGCTTAGCGGATGCGGCCAGAGCTCGTTCGTGAGCCAGCGGTGGTCCAACTTCACCGCGTACTACAACACATTTTACAATGCAGAGCGCGCGTTCGAGGAAGGCGTAGCCCAGGTTGCGCCAGCGGATGAGCGTATCGACCGCACGCGCCTGCTCTCGCTGTTTGCCCCGCCGGCGCCGGTCCGGGATCCTCGGCACTTTGATGATGCCGTTGAGAAAAGCGCCGATATTCTGCGACGCCACGGCAACTCCCGTTACGTCGACGACGCCTTGATGCTGATTGGCCAGTCGTACGTCTACCTGCAGAACTATGTGGGGGCGGTAGAGAAGTTCGAAGAGGTTGCAGCGCTGCAAACCGAGCGCCGGCACGAAGCACAGGTGTGGCTGGCTCGTACGTTGCTGCGGGCGGAGCGGTACGGGGAGGCCGCCGGCTTTCTGGAGTCCGTATTGGCCGCGGATGAGGAGGTGCCCGACCACTGGCGGAGTCAGTACTGGCTGATCCTCGGGGCCGCTGAGGCCTATCAGGAACACTGGACCGCCGCGCGGGACGCGCTTCGGTTAGGGACCGCAGCCGCCCCCAACCGAACCCTGGAGGCGCGCGGGTTCTTCCTGCTGGGGCAGGTGAATGAGGCGCTCGGACGCCACGGCGAGGCGGAGCAGGCGTACAGCGCGGCAGCAGCGGCAGCGCTCAACTTTGAGCTGACGTACGCCGCCCGGTACAGCGCCATCGAAGTGGCAGGCCTTCAGGGCGACCGGGAGCAGGCCCTGCAACGTGCCGAGCGCTTGGCGCGCGACGGTGCCTACTTCGAACGCCGCGCGGAGCCCGCTTACCTGGCTGCCCGCATCCTGCAGGCCATGGAGGCCCCGGACGCGGCCGTGGCGCGGTATCAAGCGCTGCTCAACGAGCGAGAAGCCCCGCTGGATGCCGACGTCGAGGGGCGTATTCACTACGGCCTCGCAGAGTTGTATCGCTACGCTCACGCCGACTACGAACGTGCAGCCGCTCATTACGATACTGCAGCGACGCGGCTGGGGCGTACACGGACAGACGATGGCCCACAGCGCCCACTTGCGCCAGCCGCTATTGCCGACGCAGAGGAGCAGCGCGCTATCTTCTCCCAGTTTGCGGAGGCCTACCAAGAGGTAACGCACACCGACTCGCTCCTGGAACTGGGCGCGCTGAGCCAAGAAGAGTTTCAAGCTTTTGTGCGCGAGTTGCGTGAGCAGCGAGCGGCAGAGCTGGCGGCAGAGCGGCGTACCCGGGCGCGCCCCGGCGCGGGCGTCCGGCGGGAGCTTCGCGCGAGCGACGTTCGGGCTGAACTCCAGGCCACAGCTGACCAGCAGATGGGGCAGCAGGGGCAACTGGGGGGACAGGGGGGAGGGCAGGCGAGCGGCCAGCAAGGTGCCGGGTTTTTGTCATACCGCGATCCCGTGCGGGTACAGGACGCCCTCGTTGGCTTTGTGCGTCGCTGGGGCGATCGACCTCTCACGCCCGACTGGCGCCGAGGCGCCGCTGCGCGCATGCAACGCGCTGAACGCCGTTCAGAAACGGACACGGTAGAGACGGCCGATACCGGCATGACAGAGGAAATACTGGCGCAGGCGGAGCGCGACGAAGTCCTGCCGCCAGTGGACGTGTCTGATGTACCGCGGGATGCTGCCAGCCGCAAGGCCCTGCAGGCTCGGCAGCGCCGCGCGATGTACGATGTGGGCAACGCCTTTCTGCTGGCATTAAACCAGCCGGCCGATGCCATCCCCTGGTACGAGCAGGTGCTGGAGCGCGAGGGCAATGATGAACTAACCCTGCGGGCATTGTACGCCCTCACGCAGGCACACGAGGCCGCAGGCAACCCCACGGCCGCGGCCCGACTGGAGCAGGAACTGCTCACGGCCTACCCGGACTCTGACGTAGCCCAGCAGTTGCGGCGGGACGAAGAGCTTTCTGACCTGGAGTCTGCCGATGGACGCTCGGCAACGGCAACAGCCGCCTACAGGCGCGCCGTGCGGCAGTGGCGTGAAGCACAGCCGCGGAACGCCATCGTACAGCTTTTGCTGTTGGCGACGGCGTATGACGAGACGGACGTCGCCCCACAGGCGCTGTATGCTGCAGGCTCGTTCATCCTCGAGTCGCTGGTAGAATCTGGGCGCGATCCGTTGACACCGCTGCGGCAACTGCTCCCGCCTGATGTGTTGCACGTCGCGGGCTTGGTAGAAGGGGGGCTGGCCCAAAACGCGGAGGCTCCGACCGATGCGTCGGCAGGACGTGGGCAACCGGCTGACACGTCGGGGTCTACCCAGGGCCCTACATCCCTGCACCCCCCGGCGTCTGTCCGCGCTTTGGCACAGGCGCTCCTGCGCGCCTACGCGGAGGGGCCCCGCTTGCCCGACGCCGCGCGGCCTGCTGACATGATCCGCGTAGGACGTACGCCGGCTGACTCCGTTGCGGCGCGGGCGGGTAGCCGGGAGCAGGCAATGGGGGATCCGTCGGGTGCCCCCGAGCCCCTGCTCAGCGTCGGAGTCGCGCCCCCTGCTGCGGCAGCGCATACCGCACCCCCAGCAGGAGCCACCGTAGCGGACGTCTTCAGGCGTCTACAGATGCAGTATCCGGCAGCCGCCGCTGCTGCACGCGCCGAGCAGGTGGCCCGCCTGCTGGAAGAAGAAGCTGACGATAAGAACCCTACGGAAACAGTACCCGATGCGATAGCAGAAGAGCCGGCGGCTGAGGAAGCAGCCAGGCCTGCCGTAGCGGGCATTCCCGGCCCCGAACGCGACGACACGACGGCCGACTTCGCATGGGCCGCCGGGCAACACGCTATCTCGTTGGTGAGCTGGGATAACCTGCAATACGCTACGCGCTCGGCGGCCACCTTCCGGGATCGCCTGCGCGATCAAGACGTGGACGTGGCCCTGTTTTCTGTAGGAACGGACGAAGGCACGGTCTATCACGTGGGTGCCGGTCCATTCGCTACAGCTGAAGAGGCCACGGCGGCGCTGGAGAAGCTGGAGGGCACCGTTCCCTCCGGCGCCACGGTACGCGTCGTGCCCCCACAGCCCGAGCCCCCAACTGACTAAGCCCGAGGGCAGCTGTAGGCCTGAGGGGCTGTTGGCGCCAGACGCTTTGAGCGCGCAGAGACGAAGAATCATCGAAGCACAGAACCCGTGGATGGGTCCTTCATTCTACGAGGCTCCTATGACAGCGGAGCGTGGGTGCAAGCAGCAACCAATAGCTGGCCCCGCCGGGAATTTATCCCTGCCAGTAGTATAGTGTTATAAAACAATGTACTGAGCGATGAGGGGGTAGCGCCTGGGTTGGCGGCGGAATCGGTAAGATTAACGCCTCCTTAACGGTCAGGCTTGAACTTTGAGCCAGCCATCGCTATAATAGTAGACTGCAGCAAAAAATTATACTGCGTCCGCGCAAAGCGGCGCATGACTCCGACGGACTCTTAGCGAAGACACCGAAAACTACGTGCCTACGATTCAGCAGCTTATTCGGAAAGGGCGAAAAGACAAAACCAAAAAGGTGAAATCTGCGGCCCTGCAGGGAAGCCCTCAGCGTCGTGGCGTCTGCACGCGTGTATATACGACCACGCCAAAGAAGCCGAACTCCGCCCTACGGAAGGTCGCCAAGGTGCGGCTGACGAATGGCATGGAGGTCATTGCGTACATCCCGGGGGAGGGGCACAACCTGCAGGAGCACTCCATTGTCCTGGTCCGTGGCGGCCGTGTGAAAGACTTGCCCGGCGTGAAGTACCACATCGTACGTGGCGCCCTGGATACCTCCGGCGTTGACGACCGGCGCCAGGGCCGTTCCAAGTACGGCACGAAGCGCCCTCGCTAACTTCGCCACCGATGCCCACCGCCGCCTTTGCGGTGTTCTCGAGCGTTCAGACTTTCTGATATTTTATGCGTAGAAAAACAGCAACACGCCAAGAAGTTGATCCGGACCCGATATACAACGATCAACTGGTCTCTCGCTTCATCAACTACTTGATGCGCGACGGCAAAAAAAGCCTTTCGCAGCGCATCGTATACGAGGCCATGGACGTGTTGGAAGAGCGTACAGGCGAAGAATCCTTGGAGGTATTCAAGAAAGCGCTGAACAACGTAGCGCCGCTGGTCGAAGTGCGCAGCCGCCGCGTCGGTGGTGCTACCTACCAAGTGCCCATCGAAGTTCGGCCCGACCGCCGTTTCGCGCTGGCCTTCCGGTGGATCATCCAGTACGCCCGAGCCCGAAAGGACAAAACCATGGCCAATCGCTTGGCCAACGAGCTGCACGCGGCAGCGCAAGGTGAAGGCGGTGCGGTCAAGAAGAAGGACGATACACACCGCATGGCAGAGTCGAACAAGGCGTTTGCTCATTTCCGCTTCTAAAGCGGTTGCTGCTCCCGAAGTACCTGGTACCATCTCGGTGCCAGGCATTGTGTACAGAATAACATCCGCACGACGATGGCTAACGACAACAACACACGGTCCGTATCGCTCGACAAGATGCGCAATATTGGGATTATGGCCCATATTGACGCAGGAAAGACCACAACTACGGAGCGGATTCTGTTCTACACGGGGCGGCTGCACCGCATGGGTGAGGTCCATGATGGTGGCGCCACGATGGACTGGATGGATCAGGAGAAAGAGCGCGGCATCACGATTACGAGTGCGGCGACGACGTGCTTCTGGGATGATCACCGCATCAACATTATTGACACGCCCGGCCACGTCGACTTCACCGTAGAGGTGGAGCGCTCCCTGCGCGTGCTGGACGGTGCGATCGCACTGTTTTGCGCGGTCGGTGGCGTCGAGCCGCAATCGGAAACCGTCTGGCGACAGGCCAACAAATACAATGTGCCGCGCATCGCGTTTGTCAACAAAATGGACCGCGTAGGCGCTGACTTCGAAGCTGCCGTAACTCAGATGCGTGAGCGGCTGAAGGCCAATCCGGTGCCCGTTCAGATTCCGATTGGCGCAGGCGACATGTTTCGCGGTGTCATCGACTTGGTGCGCAACAAAGCCATCGTCTGGCACGAAGACACCCAAGGGGCAACCTGGGATGTGATGGACATCCCCGAGGATATGGAGGAGCAAGCCAATCACTGGCGGCAACATCTCATCGAGAACATTGCCGACTACAATGATGAGCTCCTCATGAAATACCTTGAGGGGGAAGAGATCACGGAGGAGGAAATTTCCGCTACGGTACGCGCTGCCACGCTCGGGCTCGACATTACCCCGGTATTCTGTGGCTCGGCCTTCAAGAACAAGGGCGTACAGCGCCTCTTGGATGGCGTTATTGATTACCTGCCAAGCCCGGTGGATCTGCCCGGCATTACGGGCCGTATTCCGCGGAGCGAAGAGGAAGTCACGCGCCGTCCCGATATGGACGAGCCGTTCAGCGCCATCGCCTTCAAGATTGCCACCGACCCCTACGTCGGCAAGCTCACGTTCTTCCGCGTGTACAGCGGTACCTTGGAGAAGGGGTCGAACGTGATGAACGCGACGAGCGAGAAGAAAGAGCGCATCGGACGCTTGCTCTTCATGCACTCGAACCACCGCGAGGACGTGGATTACGTTCGCGCCGGTGACATTGCCGCGGGTGTTGGCATCAAAGAAATCCACACCGGTGATACCCTCTGCGACCCGGATAACCCGGTGGTGCTCGAAGAGATGGAGTTCCCCGAGCCCGTTATCCGCATTGCTATCGAGCCGAAGTCAAAAGCAGATAGCGACAAGCTGGGGCAGGGGCTGCAGAAGCTCGCCGAAGAGGATCCCACGTTCCAGGTGAAGACGGATGAAGAGACCGGCCAGACCATTATCGCTGGCATGGGCGAGCTCCACCTCGAAATCATTGTGGATCGCCTGAAGCGCGAGTTTAAGGTCGATGCGAATGTGGGCCGCCCGCAGGTGGCCTATCGCGAGGCGCTGCGCAAAACGGTTGACGAGCGGTATACCCACAAGAAGCAGACCGGGGGCCGTGGGCAGTTTGCCGAGGTCTACATCGAGTTTGGCCCGAACGACGAAGGCCCCGAGTTGGAGTTCGTTGACGACATCAAGGGTGGCTCCGTCCCGCGCGAGTTTATTCCCTCTGTCGAAAAAGGCATCCAAGCGGCGATGGATCAGGGCCCGCTGGCCGGATATCCCGTCGTCGGTGTGCAAGCCCGCCTGTACGATGGCAAGTCGCACGCTGTTGACTCCGACCAGGTCTCGTTTGAGGTGGCCGGCCGCATGGCCTTCCGCCGCGCTTCGCGTCACGCTGCGCCCGTACTCATGGAGCCGGTGATGGCCGTTGAGGTTGTGACCCCCGAAGAGTACATGGGCGAAGTCATTGGCGACCTGAACGGGCGCCGGGGACGCATCGAAAGCATGACCCAGCGGCAAGATGCCCAGGTGGTCAAGGCGATGGTTCCCCTGGCAGAAATGTTCGGCTATTCGACCGACCTGCGCAGCCGCACCCAGGGCCGCGCGATTTACAGCATGCAGTTTGAGGACTATGAAGAAGTGCCCCGCAATATTGCGGAGGAAATCATTAGCTCCGAAACGGGCGCACTTGCGTAAGGCGCGCCAGCACACCCCCTACCGACCTTAATGTTTTACACCACTTAGACTTACCTACCCATGGCGAAGCAGACGTTTGAGCGCACAAAGCCGCACGTAAACATAGGCACGATTGGTCACGTGGATCACGGGAAGACGACGTTGACGGCGGCCATCACGATGGTGCTGAACCGCCGC
>JAAAOI010000062.1 GCA_009908945.1 Bacteroidota bacterium | reverse complement strand
TAGAGCACCTCCTGGGCGAGGAGCCGCCGCGGGAGTACACGATTGAGCGGTAAGGGGGAAGGGTAGAAATACCGTTGCTCGTCACGGCCGTCCCGGTCGAGATGCCCGTGCGGGCCGTCCCCGGCCCGGTGTGTCCAAGTACTTCGCGGATGCCCGGATACGGCTTTCCAACGCGGATGAGGCCTCACCCCCGATGCCGCAGCACCGCGTCATTGCGCAAGGCCTCGTCCGCCTCCGCATGGGCCTCTGGCGTGTTGATGTGCATGCGCAGGCCGGAGCGCCGCGGACCACAGACGGCTTCCACCCGCTGGTGCTGGGCGAGGTCGTGCAGAAAAGCGCCAAGGGAATCCGCATCGCCACCTCGCTGCAGATAGGGGCTTGCGTGCTGCAGGGCGGAAGGCGGGAGGGCATAGCATGCCGGGCTCGTCCACTGTGGCTTTTGGGTGGCGGGCCCGTGCGTGAGGCCCTGCACAACCCCGTCCTCGGACAGGTCAAAAACGCTTGTCTGCCGCAGGTGCGCCGGGTCGTCTTCGTAGAGGGCGAGCGCCTGCGCGGTGCCGGTTTCCTGAAAGGCTGCGCGCACCGGGGCAAGGGAGAGGCGAAAGATGCTGTCACCGGCGACGACAAGGGCCGGGTGGTCGGCGGCTGTCTGCTGAAGGGCAAACTGTAGATCGCCCACGGCGCCGAGTGCATCTGCGGGATGGGTCACGCCGTCATCCAGCAGGGAAAGGGCAACGCCGGCGGTGTCGAGGCGCGGCTTCCAGTTAGCCGCCCAAGACTGCCAGGTGTGCGGGTGGGCGTTGTTCGTGACCACCGTGATTCGTCGCAACGACTGCCACGGAGCTAATTGCGCCACGAGATAGTCGAGGATGGGTCGATCGGCGACCTCCACGAGCGGCTTCGGTGTGTCGGCGGTGAGGGGGCGCAGCCGCGTGCCGAAGCCCGCGCACAGCACGATCGCGCGATGCAGACGGGCGGTGGGCATGGGCCACGATCAGCGGTTCAGGGACCAACGACGCAATAAAAACTCCTTACACGTCGCCCATCGACAAGCGCAGGCGGTTACGGGCGCGCTCCAGTGCCTTCTCGGCCTTTTCTCGCTCTGCAGGACCTGCAGCGGTGGTGAGCGCTTCCTTAGCGCGTTGCTCGGCGTTCCGGGCACGCTCCACATCAATCTCTGAGGCGGGCTCACACGTTTCCGTCAGCACGGTCACCACGTTGTTAAGCACCTCCACGAAGCCCCCGCTGGTCGCAAAGCCAATCTTCTCACCCGTCAGCGAGGTGACGAAGAGGGGCCCCACCTCGATGGTGGCAATCATAGGGGCGTGGTCCTTCAGTACCTCGAAGGAGCCTTCGGCCCCGGGCGCCCGGAGGCCCTGCGCCTGGCCCTGAAAGGCTCGGCGGTCTGGGGCCACGATCTCGACGAAGAGGTTGTCCATAACAACACAGGTGGGTGCGGGATAGCGCTACAGCTGAAACGGGTGAGGGCTTGGGCTTAGTCTTCGGCCAGCATGCTTTCGCCGGCCTCGATGACTTCTTCAATGGCCCCCTTGAAGGCAAACGCGCCTTCCGGGAAGTGGTCCAGCTCGCCATCCAGAATCATGCGGAAGCCGCGGATGGTATCTTCGAGCTTGACGTAGACGCCCGGCGTGCCGGTAAACTGCTCGGCCACGAAGAAAGGCTGGCTCATGTAGCGCTGTGCGCGACGAGCGCGGCGCACCACGGTCTTGTCTTCCTCGGAGAGTTCGTCCATGCCCAAGATGGCAATGATGTCCTGCAGCTCTTTGTAGCGCTGCAGCAGCTCCTTGATCTCCTGCGCCGTGTCGTAGTGCTCGTGGCCCAGCGTGCGAGCGTTCAGGATGGTAGAGGTGGAGTCGAGCGGGTCGATGGCCGGGTAGATGCCCTGCGAGGCGATCTGCCGCGAGAGCACCGTTGTGGCGTCGAGGTGGGCAAACGTCGTAGCCGGGGCTGGGTCGGTGAGGTCATCCGCCGGCACGTAGATGGCCTGCACGGAGGTGATGGAGCCCTTCTTGGTCGAGGTAATGCGCTCCTGCATCTCGCCCATCTCCGAGGCCAGCGTCGGCTGGTAGCCCACGGCCGAGGGCATGCGCCCAAGGAGCGCCGATACCTCAGAGCCGGCCTGGGTGAAGCGGAAGATGTTATCCACGAAGAAGAGCACGTCGCGCCCGCCCAGGTCGCGAAAATACTCGGCCAGCGTAAGGCCGGAGAGGGCCACGCGGGCGCGGGCGCCTGGCGGCTCGTTCATCTGCCCGAAGACGAGGCTGATGCTGCTGTTCTGCAGCGCGTCCATGTCCACCTTGTCGAGGTCCCAGCCGCCTTCCTCCATGACGTGCTTGAAGTCCTCGCCATAGTCGATCACGCCGCCTTCCAGCATCTCCCGCAGGAGGTCGTTGCCCTCCCGCGTACGCTCGCCCACCCCGGAGAACACGGAGAGGCCCTCGTGCTCCTTCGCAATGTTGTTGATAAGCTCCAGGATAAGTACCGTCTTGCCCACCCCGGCCCCGCCAAAGAGGCCGATCTTGCCGCCCCGGGCGTACGGCTCCAGCATGTCGATGACCTTGATGCCCGTCTCCAGCACCTCGGTGCTGGGCGCAAGGTTGTCGTAGTCCGGCGCATTCTGGTGGATGGCACGCCGCTCCTTGGCTTCCGGCTGCGGCAGGCCGTCGATGGCCTCACCGACCACGTTGAAGAGGCGGCCCCGGATGTCGTCGCCAATGGGCATCGAGATCGGCTGCCCGGTGTCAATCACCGCGGTGCCCCGCGTGAGGCCGTCGGTGGAGTCCATCGCGATGGCGCGGACGCGGTTTTCGCCCAGGTGCTGCTGCACCTCGACCACAAGGCGGCTGCCGTCTTCGCGTTCAATGTAGAGCGCATCGAGAATATCGGGTACGGCGTCGGCCGGAAATTCGGCATCAATCACCGGGCCAATGACCTGCGCAATTTTGCCGTTGGTTTTTGTCTGGGTGGCTTCCATCGAGTGGACGGATTGGTTTCGTCAGGAGAACAGCGGGCGGTCAGGCGTTACGATGGGGCTTCCCGCTACGTGGGCATAGTATACAGTACTGTTGGCGCAGATGCACGAGCGGTAGCGGCCGTGGATTCTGCACGCCCGCAAAGAATTATGGAATTTGCCGGGATGGGTTCGGTAGCGGCGGCTCCGGGCTCCTGCGTACGCTCCGCCGCCACCGCTGCCGCGACCTCCACCGCTCGGTGCGTCGCGACGTCATGACCGACGCCGGCCTCATCCTCGCCGCACTGGACGTGCCGCGGGGGAGTTTTTGAGCGGATGGTGGCGATGCATCGCGGCGAGCGCTTCGAGCGGCCGAACCGGGCGCGGCCGTTCTGTGGAGGACGACTGCGGCGGCTCTCGCCCGGTGCTGTAGCTGCGTATTCAGCTGTAGCTGTGCGTTCAAGTGGTCGGGCGGCAGCGCCGATACCCTCATCGGTTCTGTTTGCTTATTGCTTGTATCCCGCGCCCTATGGAAGTACCAGCCATACCTCCCGAGGGGCGCGCCATCCTGGCGGGGGGCCACAGCCGCGCCGATGCCATCGACCATGAGGCCCTGGCCCAGGCGCTTGGGGAGGTCACCGACTGGGCCTTCCTCCTGCGCGCGGCCGCCTGGCACCACGTGGCCGGCCTGCTGCATCACGCCTTTCAGCCGCATGCGGCCGCCCTTCCCGCCCACGTGCAGGACGCCCTGCATCGCATGTATGGGACCATCAGCCGGCACAACCTGCTGCTCACGGGCGAGGTGCTGCGCCTGCTCCGGGCCTTTGCCGATGCCGACGTGCCGGCGGTGCCGCTCAAGGGGCCAGCGCTGGCGGCGCTCTGTTACCAGCGCTTCAGCCTGCGCCCGGCCGGCGACATCGACTTCCTTGTGCCGCGCGCGCAGTTTGCGGCGGCCGACGCCGTGCTGCGGGCTGCCGGGTACCGCGCAGCATCCTGCGCGGCCAGCCCGGATGAAGCTCTGGACGCGCAGATCGGCCGCGAGTACGTGCACCCCGAGCGGAAGGCCGTGGCGGAGCTGCACGGGTATTTTTTGCATGCGATGCATCAGTTTGACCTGACGCCCGAGGCGGTCTGGGAGCGCCTCGCGACCACCACGCTGGACGGGCGCACGATCCCTTGCCTGTCTCCAGAAGACACGCTCCTCTACCTCTGCGCCCACGGCGCGAAGCACCACTACGAGCGCCTCAAGTGGGTGGGCGATATCGCCGAGCTGTTGCGGTCGGATGCAGCGCTGGACTGGTCGGTGGTGTGGTCTCGGGCCGATGCGCTTCGTAGCCGGCGCCTCCTCTTGCTCGGCGTTGGACTGGTCGGTGGTGTGGTCTCGGGCCGATGCGCTTCGTAGCCGGCGCCTCCTCTTGCTCGGGGTGCACCTGGCCGACCGGTTGCTGGGCGCCCCCGTCCCACGGCCTGTCGCTCGCGAAGCCGCAACAAACGCCGCGGTACAGCGGATGGCGCAGCAGGTGGTCCGGTGGCTGTTTACCGAGCCGTTTCACCGCCCGGAGTCGCTGGCCGCCTACCGGTTTCATCTGCAGATGCGCGAGCGCTGGCGCGACCGCCGGGCGTACCTCGCTCACCTGGCGACCCTCGCCGTGCAGCCCACAGCCAAAGACCGGGCGTTCGTCCCATTGCCCCGCGCCCTCGACCCGCTCTACTACGCCGTTCGCCCGCTGCGCCTGGCCTACGATGCCGTAACCGGAGCCGCTTGAGGGCTATGGGATGAAGCGCACATGCACCGGCTGCTGGCGCGCGCTCGACTCCTGGATGGCTTCCTGAAACGCCGCCTGCAAGGCCTCATCATCAGCCTCAGCCGCTACGGTCACCTCGGGCGTTTCCTCAAGGTCTGCGCTGGCCGACCCACCCGTTGCACACGTCACCTCAATGCTCATGGGCGAATACAGGTTGAAGGTGAGGGCGGTCGCTACCATGTTGAGAAAGCTGAGGCGCGTCTCCACGCGCGCCACGCCATTGGGGCACTGCTGGGCGGTCTCAACCGTGCTGGGGGGAATCAGCCCCGCGATGAAGCTATGCGCCCAGGGGTTCTCGATCGTCTGATTGGACGGCGTGGCCTCGGTCACGACGGTAGCGTGGTAGCAGCCGGAGAGGAAGAGCGCGGCGGCCAGCATAAAGGCGCTCAGGAAAGGCAGGGTTCGGGTGCGCATGGTGTCGGGCGTCTGAAGTGGATGGTGGTAGCAGCCGGAGAGGAAGAGCGCGGCGGCCAGCATAAAGGCGCTCAGGAAAGGCAGGGTTCGGGTGCGCATGGTGTCGGGCGTCTGAAGTGGATGAGATGCGAAACATCCCTTCACTCTACAAGAACCCGCACTACCTTTCAACAGAAAAGGCAGGTATCGCCAGGTCTTCCCATGGGTTGCGTCGAGTTGACGTATCACTTGGTGCAAGGTATGGATTAATCCAGACAGGGCTGGCCTGGTCCGTACTGGCTGCTCCCCGAAGCTGCCCGTGGGCCGTACGCATCAAAAAAACCCCGGCCGCCGCATCATGCGGAAGCCGGGGCTCTGTGGTGCCCGGGACTGGAGTCGAACCAGCACGACCTTTCGGTCACTGCCCCCTCAAGACAGCGCGTCTACCAATTCCGCCACCCGGGCGCGGGGTGCTCATATGTGGACCTTCAAGAGGTTGTGACTCCGGCAGGGCTCGAACCTGCGACCCGCTGGTTAAAAGCCAGCTGCTCTGCCAACTGAGCTACGGAGTCGGCGTCCGCACACGGCTGCGCAACATAGGGCACGGCATGGTCGTCCACAAGCACGTACCGCGTGTAGAGCGTTGAAGTATTTATGAGAAGAATGTAGGTTCCATCTCCGGTGCCCACCGTATTTTCTTCGCTGGCCTGTTTGCGAGGGCCATCGTGGAAAGGATGTAACATATAGGTGGAAGGCGCACCCACAGTGTACACCATATACGGTCTCCCTCGTCAAGACTTCATAACGTTCCCTCTCCTGTGGCAGATGTAACCGATTATCTTATTGAACAGTGGGCGCGCGACCCGTCCGTGCTGACGCCAGAGGAGCGGCAGGCTGTGAAGGACCGGGTCGCTGAAACCCCAGAAGCGCAGGCCGCGGCCACGTTCTGGCAATCGTTCTTTTCGTCGAACGAAGCGCTGCAGTCAACAGTGTCGGCGCGGGTCCAGCGCTTTGTGGACACCCTCTTTACGTGTCCCGCCCACCTCGTGCTCACCCCGCTCACAGAGGCGGCCGAGGACGGGGCCGTGCTGCAGGCCCGCACGGCTGCCCTGCCCGGCGGCCGCTTCCGGTGCATCGCCACGCTGGCCCATGAGGGCCACAACCTGGTGATGCGCCTGCTCCACGATACCGACGCCGCCGACGCCGCGTACCGCCTGTACCTGCTGGCAGACGACCCGGCACTTGCTGCCCACGCGCTCGTCGAGCTACCGGCGCTCGGCCGCACCGTGCAGACGGACGCCAGCGGCCGCGCGGTGTTTGGACGGGCGGAGCCGCCGCCGCCCGAGGCGCTCATGGAAGCGACGGTGCACCGCCTGTTGGGGCAGGTCCCGGCCGAGGCCGAGCACGGAGCCGCCCCGCACATCCTTACCGAAGGGGCTACTGTGCGCCTCTCGCCGACAGAGACGCAATGGGCAGTGCACGTGCGCACCGAAGCGAAGGATGTCACGATCGCCCGGGTAGCCGTGGGCCGCGAAGATCCGCCCCACATCGTACCCCTGGCCAATGGCCAGGCCCGCCTTCCGCTCGCCGCCGCCGAGCAGGCGCTGTACTTTTACGGATAAATTGGATAGACTTTAGGGTGCTATCAGCCACCGCACGGCTGATAGGGTCTCACCCGTCTTCCATGAACGCCCCGACGCATGAACGCCTCGGTACCGCGCGAGCGCGCGTTTCAGCGGCTGATGCAGCGCCTCGACTACCCTGCCACGGCCTGTGCTCGGCTGCGGGCCGTCTGCGCGTTTATTGACGCGCTGCCCGCACCGCTGACGGCCCACGAGCCGTATTTGCTGGAGCTGGCGGCGGTATGGCCGGCGCTGGTGGATGACCTCTCGCCCGTGGGCGATGACCCCCGCAGGCTGCACCAGCAGTACCGTATCCTGACCCGCGTTGGGCAAGCCGTGCCTGCCGTCCGCACCCTGCCCGAGGTGCAGCCCGCCCTTCAGCGCCTGCGCGACCATACAGCGCTGGCGTTTGCGCAGGTCGGGGCCCACGAGCAGATGGCGGCTGTTCTGCACATAGCGCTTCCGGAGGAGAAGGCGCCCGGGCGCCGCAGGCCGGACGTGCACCTCCGGCAGCTTGCGGCAGCTGCCACGGATGCGGCTACCGCGGAGGTGCTGCAGCGGCTCGCGCAGGCGTACTCGCAGGCGCTGCTGCCCACCGGCGCGGGGTGCTGGGTGCCGGTCATCGAGCAGGCACCGGGCACAGCCGCAGGATGCGGACGGCTACGCCGGCTGACCGCGCGGCTGGTGGGGCCGGCCACCGGCACCGCCGACGAGGTCCACGCCGACGTCGCTGTGTTTGGCGTCGGGCAGTCGCGCACGCACGCGGTCGCGGACGCTGCCGCCGCGGCCCGGCAGCGTCTGCAGCAGACGCACCCTCGCCTCGGTGCCCGCTATCAGGCCGGGGCGATCCATTTCGACGTGCCCTTTGTGCCCCACGAGGGCCGGTCGGCCCACCTGGCCGTCGCGGCAGTTCTGTACGGCGCGTTCCTGCGAGAGGCCGGCGTGCGCGAGCAGTACACCCTGCGCCCCCGCGTGGCCCTCACGGGCGACCTCGACGCCGCAGGCCGCGTGCAGCCCGTCGACCCCGAAACACTGGTAGAGAAAGCCCGCGCGGTGTTCTTCTCGCCCGCGACGGCGTTCGTAGTGCCCGAAGCGCAGGTTGCCCCCGTGGCCGAAGCGGTGGCGCAGCTGCACGAGGCATTTCCCCGGCGCTCCCTTCCGGTCATTGGGGCCACGTACCTGGAGGATGTCTTTCACGACCGGCGCGCCTCCGAGCGCACGGTGGCCGGCCCCGTGCGCCACGCCACGCGCCAGCTGTGGCGCCACCGCAGCGCCGTAGCCTCAGGCACCGCCATCCTGGTGCTGCTCCTGGTGCTGGCGGGCGTCGTGTACGGACCCATCGATCGGACCCCGGTGGCCTACCAGGTGGCCGGGGAGGTGCTGCATCTGCAAAACAAAGAGGGGCAGACCGTGGAGCGGATAGCCCTCGGCGCGGCAGGGCTGGGCCGTACCGATGCGGCGGCAGCGGCCATCGGAGTGAATCCTCAGACCCGCCGCACGGACATCTGTTACGTGACGGCGACCGACCAGACCGACTACCTGACGCTGCAATGCCGCGACGAGGATACGGCAACTCCGCGCTGGCAGGTGCCCCTGACGTATGAGCTGGACTTTCCACGCTCGCTGGGCCTTACCCATGGGCCGTTTAAACCGGCTGCGCTTGCCATCGGCGACTTTACGGGCGATGGGGCGGGTGAGGTGCTCATTGCGGTGAACGAGCGGCGGTTCTTTCCCGGACTTCCCGGACTCCTCGTACGGTACGATTTGCAGACGGGGGAGCGCCTGGGCGCCTACCTCCACGCCGGTCGCATCCTCACCCTGGAGACGGCCGACCTCACCGGCGACGGCGCACAGGAAATCATCATCGGCGGCATTAGCAATGCGTTTGCGACAGCGTTTCTGGCGGTGCTGCGCCCCGATGCGCTCGACGGCCACGCTCCTGTAACCAACAGGTACCAGCCAACCGGGTGGACGCGCGCCGCGGAGCTGGCCTACGTTCAGATCCCACGTACCACGGTGGGCGAGCGCCTGCGGCGGTACGGACGCTGGGTGCAGGTGTACCGGCTGCGGATACACGAAGGCCGGCAGCGCATCGTTGCGCGCATCAGTGAGGGAGGCGCGGACCGCATCGAAGACTTCATCCATGATGACGTAGCGTACGAACTCGCCTTTGACTTCCAACTAAATCCCTTGCGTATCGGTACATCCGATGGCTACGACATGATGGCCGCACGTCTCGTAGAAGAAGGCCAGCTCGCGTCGCTGCCGTCGGTGGCCTACTTCGAGCAGTTCATGCAGCGGCTGCGCTACTGGAACGGGACAGGGTGGCAACGGACCCCCTATTTTTCCGGCGAACCGGTAGAAACGACCCCGCCGCCCTCGATGGCACGGCGCTGAGTCTGTACTACGCCCCGGCACGCTGCCACAGCTGGTGCAGGGGCTGCCGCAACGCCAGCGCCCCCTCCAGCAGCGACCGGTCGTAGTTGATGAAGCCGTGGGCGGTGTAGACCTCCGGCGCGGTGCAATCGTAGAGCAGCTTCGCCTCGCGCTTCTGCTGCCGGTAATCCACCGTCAAGATCAGGCCCACGAGCCCGGTGGCGGCCGACCCTACAAACACGTCTACCGGCTCGCCATCAGAGCTGCGCGTGGCGTTGATGTAGCCGTAATCCAGGGGGTAGACGATATGCGGAAATGCGGGATGCGGCTGGCCGAAGGACCGGTCGATGGTCAGGCCGTGCGCATCAATGACGCGGGCCCAGCCGGGCCAGTCGAAGTGGCGGGCGAAGAGGGCCGCGCTGGAGCGCAGCGAAGCAGGGGCAGGCATGGCAGCAAAGGCACGCAGGAAGCGAGACGGGGGCGCCTACGGGATGCCCCGCTCCCCAGCGGAGTTCCGCGCCTGCGCCTGACGCGCCCGTCGGAACGGGCGAGCCGATCAGGCGGCCTGCGGGAGGTTCAATGCGTGGAGCCCGGGCACGTGGTAGCACCGCAGCACGCTCCGCAGGAAAACGGTAGCCGTTTCCGGGCGGAAGGCGTACTCATCTTCCTCCATCGTGAGGAGGACGGTGGAGCCGTGCCAGCGATAGGCGTCGATGGCCTCGTTTTCGAGGGCTACGGCCAGCAGCTCGTCGAGCGGGAGTTGGTCAATCGGGTACGTCATAGGGGTAACGGCGGGGCGTCCGAACCGGTGAGCGATGGTAGGGCGTGGTTATCGGCAGCGCGCGCCAGGCTTAAGCGATGCTCTGCGATGGTAGGGACCCGCTCACATTCGAAAGAACCATGCCAGGATCACACCCAGCGTGAAGCGCACCGCCGGGCCCCTGCGCCGGGCCCTGTCAGCTACGCAGGAGCCGCCCGGGGCCAGCACCAGTGCCTTCACCGGACGGGCGGCATGGAGAGGGGGCGTTGAGGCGGAGGCTACCGTACCTACCGCACCTACCGCTCCCAGTTGGGCGCAAAGGCCGGGTCGACGAGGCGCTTGCCAGCCGCCAGCGTGTGGATGGCGCGCATCTCCTCATCCGACAGGCTGAAGTCGAAGATGTCGATGTTTTCC
>JAAAOI010000016.1 GCA_009908945.1 Bacteroidota bacterium | reverse complement strand
AGCCACGCTGTGAGGAACCGCACGGCCGCCCGGGTGCCACCCGTCGACAGCGGCTGCGCGAACGGCTTGATGCCCACGTAAATACCGTCGGCGTGCGGGCGCACCTCCAGCAGCAGTTCCTGGATGAGGTCGTCTTCTTCCACGCGCGTCAGAAACAGCACCGCTGTGTCGTTTACCGACCGCATGGCTTCGAGCAAGATGACGTGCCCTCCGTCAAACGGCAGCACACGCTTCTCGAAGTCGTCGACAGAAGGCATGGGGCCGGCAAGGATCGCGTGATGCATGGCGTTGGGGTAGGCGGTAACGGTAGGGGGGTAGCTGCGACCGGGGCGCGTGCGGAGGGTGCAGCGGCGATGGTGGATCGTCTTGCCCTGCTGGATCCAGCGCCGGGCATATTTGGTGCGGAGGGCCGCCTCGGGCGGAGCGGCGTCGGTCGCCACCGCAAAGCAGCCGCTGGCCTCAGCTTCGGTAGTGGCGAACGCGGCGTACCCCGCGTGGTCGGTGGTGAGCCAGAGGCTGCCGCCGGGCGCGAGGCGCGTAGCCAGCACCGCAAAGAACGCCCGCTGCAGCAGCCGGTGGTGCTGGTGCCGCTCCTTCGGCCAGGGATCGGGGAAGTTGACGTACACGCGGTGGACCGTCTGCGGGGGGATCAGGTTACGCACCACGAAGCGCCCGGAGCCGCGGTACAGCCGCACATACGGATGCCCAATCGTACGGAGGCGGCGGAAGGTGCGCGTCACCGATCCCCGCGAAGTTTCGGCCCCCAGCAGGTTCCACTCGGGGTGCGTCTTGGCCAGGTGTTCCAAAAACGACCCGTTGCCGTGCCCGATCTCTACCACAAGCGGCGCCGCCCGTCCAAACAACGTGGCAGGGGCTGTGGGAAGCGTATGATCAGCTAACGAGAGCAGCATGGGTGGGAAGAGCGGAGGACGATGGCGGGTCGATCGTTCGCGCCAGGGGCGGTGGTTGTTCCACACTTTTGGGGCGCGGCGTAACCGAGGGCAGGCCGACGGTTGCAGGTGGAACCATGCCGTGCGAGATTCGGTGCCACCCTTCGTTGCATGCCAGGCCAGAGACAGCGGCGTCCTCCCGTCGGGTCGTCCTACCGCGTATCCGGGTGCTGGGCATGCCGCCGGCGCATGGGCCCGCTGGTCGCGTCCCCTGTTTTTCTTGTGTAGCCATATCCTCTGCCGTTCCGTAGCGGCGCTATTCCTTCTGTTATGAACAACCCTGAACTGCTAAACGACGTTCGCGCCCTACTTGCTGAAAACCGGACGAGTCGGCTCCAGGAGTTGTCGCAGTCCTTGCACCCGGCCACGTTGGCGGATTACCTCAACAACCTGACCCCAGAAGAAGCAGCCGCCGTGGTAGCGCTGCTCAGCCCGGCCACGCAGGCCGACGTGCTGATGCTGCTGGAGGGAGAGGCCCACCGGCCTGCTGCGTTGCAGGCGCTGGCGGTGGCGGAGCTGGTGCCCATGCTCTCTCGGATGCATCACGACGACCGCGTAGACGTGCTGCAGGCGCTTGATGAGAAGCGCGCCGACGCGGCGTTGCGCCAGCTGGCCCGTGCCGAACGGGAGGATATGCTGCGACTGGGCGCCTACGCGGAGGGGACCGTTGGGGCCATCACCACCACGGAATACGTGCGCCTCTGGCCCACCATGTCCACCACGGCCGCCATCGACCAGATGCGCGAGCAGGCCTTCGACATGGAGACCATCTACTACGGCTACGTTACGGACGCAGACCGGCAGCTGCTGGGCACCGTGTCACTCAAGGAGCTCATCATGAGCCGCCCAGAGGCGCGGGTGAAGGACGTCATGCGCACTGACGTGGCAAGCGTGCGGGCTGCAGACGAGGAGCTGGAGGCCGCTCGCGTCCTCTCAAAATACGACCTGATGGCCGTGCCTGTGCGCAACGGCGAGGGTAAGATGCTGGGCCTTGTCACGTTTGATGATGTGCTCGACGTGCTGGAGGCGGAAGCCTCTGAGACGATGTACCGCAAAGCGGGCATCGGCCACCTGGGGGCGTCCGACGGGCGCGATGTCATCTACAGCAAGAAGCTGACCCAGGGGCCGCTCTGGTACCCGGTGCGTCAGCGCCTGCCCTTCCTGCTGGTCACGCTGGTGGGGGGGCTGCTGGCGGCCGGCGTTATCACCTTCTTCGAAGACACGCTGGCTACAGTCCTAACAGCCGCCATCTTTATTCCACTTATCATGGACATGGGGGGCAACGTAGGCACGCAGTCCACCACCATCTTCGCGCGGGGTGTGGCGCTGGGCCATATCGACGGCGCGAACTTCAAGCGACGGCTTTTCCGCGAGGTGGGGGGCGGGGTAATCATGGGGCTGGTGCTGGGCCTGCTTGGCGGTGCGGTAGCCTACTTCTGGCAGGCGGCCTCCGCGGGCCCTCCGGAGTTGGCGCTTGCCGTGGGCGGGGCGCTGGCGGTGGTCATCCCCCTCGCCACGCTGCTGGGCTTCGCACTCCCGTGGGTCCTGGTGCAGATGGGGGCGGCCCACGCGGGCGCCGCCGATCCGTTCATCACGACGATCAAAGACTCCGTCAGCCTGCTGCTGTACTTCACCCTGATCGGCCTGCTGCTGGGGCTGTAACAACGGCCTGCTCCTAAGCCTGCCCCACCAGCCCGGTGCCGTTTGGTCATATGTGGGGACGCACGATCGTGCGTCCCCACTGCGCTCGGTTAATACCGCGCCGGGGTCCCGGGAGCGGGGGTTGACGCCTCAATGAACTCCCGGATGTGCTGATTGGAGGTGGCGAGGTCTTCCTGCCGCAGGTACATCATGTGGCCGCTCTCGTAGGCTTCAAACCGGAGGCGGTCCTGCAGGCGCCCGGCCGGGTCCATGTGCCACATGGTGTATTTGGCTGAGAAGTAGTCCGTGCCGCCGTCGAAGTAGCCGGCCTGCGTCATCACGTGGAGGAACGGGTTTTCATTCATCGCCTGGGCCAGCGCGCGGGCGGTGTTATCGCCGGAGCGATCCCACGGGCGCACCGGACCAAAGATGTTGTACTGCAGGTCGGTCTCCACGCCCAGTTGCTCGCGCAGGTAGTGGTTGATGGCCGGCGTGAACGCATGATTCCACGAGCTGAGCGCCGGGTCGTAGTCGTAGCGTTGGCCTGCATCCTGGGTGTCCTGCCCCCGGTACCGCGAATCCAGGCGGCCGACGGTGAGGCCTTCGTCGCGCAAGAGATCCTTCCAGAAGAAGGACCGCGGCACCGCGAGGTTGTGGTTGCGGACGGTTTGCTCGGAGAGGCCGGCATAGCGCGCCACCTGTGCAGCCAGGGCGTCGCGGCGCTCCGTAGTGAGGCTACCGCCGTGAGATAGAGCAGGCACATAGGTGTCGAGCGTAAAGGCCTCCACCTCGGCCAGCAGGTCCTCCAGGTCGCGCTGCTGCAGGTCGGCCTCCAGCGCGTCGTGGTACCAGGCGGTGGCGGTGTAGTAAGGCAGCGTAATGGCGTCGCCCACCGGGCCGTCGCGGTCGATGCCCATCGTGGTCGGCGAGACGAGGATGACGCCGTTCATATTCATCCAGTGGCTGCTCTGCAGGCGCCGCGCAAGCCCCGCCACGCGCGTCGTGCCATAACTTTCCCCCTTCAGATACTTGGGCGAGGTCCAGCGGTCATGCCGACTCACGAAATTACTGATCCAGTCGGCCAGGTAGTTGATATCTGCCTGCACCCCGAAGAAGTCGCTGCGGTCAGCGTCCTCGTCTACGATGCGCGAGAAGCCGGTGTTTACCGGGTCCACGTACACGATATCAGCCACATCCAGGATGGAGTGGGGGTTTTCGCGCACGCCGTAGGGCTGGATGGGAAACCCCTCATCGTCGATCTCCAGGAAGCGCGGCCCGGTGTAGCCGATGTGCATCCACACCGACGCCGAGCCAGGACCGCCGTTGAACGAGAAGATGAGCGGGCGCTGCGTCATATCATCGACATCGGTCCGTTCATAAAACACATAGAACAGCGAGGCTGCCGGGTGGCCCTCATCGTTCCACACGGGCTGGGTGCCGGCGGTGGCGCGGTAGGGCACGCGCTCGCCGCCGATCGTCACCTCGTGGGTGCTGGTGATGGTGGTGTCCACCGGCAGGCTGCGCTCCTGGGCCTCGGCTGTGGGGGTCCACCATCCGAGCAGTGCAATTGTGAGGATGAAAAGAAACGTGCAGGGGCGGAAGCGGCAGGGCATGGGCAGGCGGAGGACTAATCGATAGGACGGTGGGTCGCCCCAAGGTACTATGTGCCGGGGGGAGGTGCAACGGGGCGCCGCGCATTGATGCCCTCATTGATCGACGCGCCCCCGAACACGCCCCGTTACCTGGCGTTCACACGGTCCTTTCTCCTTTGGCCCACAGCAGCAGCCTCATGCAAGTAATCGAAGACATCGACATTCTGGATGAAGACCTGGACGCGCCCAAAATGACGGCGGCAGAGGCGGAGGGCACACGCCAGGTCTACCTCGAAACCTACGGCTGCCAGATGAACGTCTCGGACTCCGAGATTGTGGCGTCCGTGCTCCGCAAGAACGGGTTTGGGTTGACGCACAGCCAGGAGGAGGCCGATGTCGTCCTCATCAACACGTGCGCCATCCGAGAGAACGCCGAGCAGAAGGTGCGCCGCCGCCTCGACCACCTGCGCGCCGACAAGACGAAGCGCCACCGCGACCTCACGCTGGGCGTGCTGGGCTGCATGGCGGAGCGGCTGCGGGAGAAGCTGCTGGAGCAGGAGCAGCTCGTAGATCTGGTGGTGGGCCCTGACGCCTACCGCGACCTCCCGCGCCTCCTGGGCGAGGCCGAGGAAACGGGCCAGGCGGCCGTCAACGTGCAGCTCTCCAAAGAAGAAACCTACGCCGACATTGCGCCGGTGCGCTACGACACCAACGGCGTCTCGGCGTTTGTCTCCATCATGCGCGGGTGCGACAACATGTGCGCGTTCTGCGTAGTGCCCTTCACCCGGGGCCGCGAGCGCAGCCGGCCCGTCACCAGCATCCTCTCCGAGGTGAGCCAGCTCGTGGAGGAGGGCTACAAGGAGGTGACCGTGCTGGGGCAGAACGTAAACTCGTACCGCTATGAAGACGGCGGCCGCGCGGTGGACTTCCCCGAGCTGCTCTACCGCATCAGCCAGGTCTCGCCCGAGCTGCGCATCCGCTACTCCACGAGCCATCCCAAGGACTGCTCCGACGCGCTCCTGCGGGTGCACCGCGAGCAGCACAACATCTGCAACTACATCCACCTGCCGGTGCAGCACGGCAACACCGAGGTGCTCGACCGCATGCGCCGCACGTACACGCGCGAGCAGTACCGGCAGCTGATCGCCCGGGCGCGCACCATCTGCCCCGGCATCAGCTTCTCCACCGACATCATCGCCGGCTTTTGTGGCGAGACCGAGGCGCAGCACGAGGACACCCTGTCGCTCATGCGCGAGGTGCGGTACGACCACGCCTACATGTTCATGTACAGCGAGCGCCCCAACACCTACGCCGCGCGCAAGTACGAAGACGACGTCCCCGAAGCAGTGAAGAAGCGCCGCCTCTCGGAGATCATCACGCTGCAGCGGACCATCTCCGAGGAGAAGAACCGAACGGAGATTGGCGCCGAGCACGTGGTACTGGTGGAAGGCCCCTCGAAGCGCTCCGACGCGCAACTCTGCGGCCGCACGGACACCAACAAGATGGTGGTCTTCGACCGCGAGGACTACACGCAGGGCGACTACGTCCGCGTGCGCATCACCGACTGCACCTCCGCCACGCTGATGGGCGAGCCGCTGGGGCCGACCACCCTCGCCGCGGAGGCCGGCCGGCTGGCGGTGGCGTAACGCCGGCGCGCGATGGGCTCAAGCGGCGGCTGTTTGATGGAGGATTGCGTCAGTCCAGCCAATCCTCCGGCAGGCCATAGTCGGAAGAAGGCCGGTAGTCATCCAGCAGGTGCTCGGCGAAGTACGTCCAGGTCATGCGTTCGAAGTACGGGCTGTATCTTCCAAAGCCGTGCCGCATGCCGGGGATCATCATGAAGTCGAAGCGCTTGCCCGCCTCAATGAGCGCGTGCGCCATGCGCAGCGTGCCCGCCGGGTGCACGTTGCTGTCCACATCGCCCGTCACCAGCAGCAGGTGGCCTTCGAGGTTACCGGCCAGCTCCATGTTGGTCGGGATCTCCGATGCGAAGTACGTTTCTTCGACCTCCTCTTCCTCCCCGTCCTCGTTTTCTTGCGTGACGGTGCGCGTCTCTTCCGTCACGCCGTGATGCACTTCCCCCCAGAAGATGTTGTAGATGTTGTTGTCGTGGTTTCCTGAGGAGGAGATCGCCACGTCGTAGAAGTCAGGGTAGGTGAGGATCGCGGCGGTGGACATAAACGCGCCGCCGGAGTGGCCGTAGATGCCTACCCGGTTGCGGTCGATGAAGGCGTGCCGGTCGGCCAGTTGCTCGATGGCGGCCTTGTTGTCGGCCAGCGGATAGTCGCGGAGGTTGTCGTGCCCGAACGTGTGGTAGTGCTTGTGGCGGATGGGATTGCCGCCGCGGTTGCCGACGGCCATCACCACAAAGCCGAGCTGCGCGAGCGTCTGGCGCTGGTTGAGGCTAAAGCCGACCGGGAACGGCTCGGTTTGCGGGCCGGGGTAGACGTAGGAGATAATGGGGTAGGACTGCTCGGGATCGAAGTCGAAGGGTTTCCACAGCACGCCGTAGAGGTCAGTGCGGCCATCGGCAGCTTTGACCGAGAAGGTTTCGGGGGCCTGCCAGCCGATGTCGCGGAGCGGGGTAAGGTCCAGCGTCTCCAGGTCCATCACGCGCCGCCCGCGGCTGTCGCGGAGCGTCGTGGTGGGCGCCTGATCGGCGCGTGAGGCGGTGCTCACGAAGAAGTCGCGGGTGTCGCTCATCGCGACGCGGTGGTGCGCATCCTCCGGGGTCAGGCGCTCGGTACCGGAGCCATCGAAGCCGGTGCGGTAGTACTGCGCGTAGTACGGATGCATGCCGTCCTCTTTGCCGAAGGCCTCGTAGTAGACGGTCTCAGCGGTGGTGTCTACCGCCGCGATGCTGCCCACGTTAAAGTAGCCGTCCGTGATGCGGTTGAGGAGCGTGCCGTCGCTGTCGTAGCGGTAAAGCTGGCCCCACCCGTCGCGCTCCGACCACCACAGGTATTCTTCGCCGTCGTCAATCACCACAAGGTCCAGAAAGCGCGTGTTGAAGTACGGCCGGCTCGTCTCCGACCAGAGCACCTCCACCTCGCCGGTGGACGTGTTGGCGCGGCATACGTCGATGTGCTCCCAGGTGCGGTCGCGCCGGAGGAAGTAGATATGGTCGGACGTGTCCGTGGTGAAGAGCCCCCCGTTATTAAAGTATGCGCCACCAATGGCCTGATCGGGCCACTTGTCGGCGTCGATCGCGACGCGGGCGCGCGTCTCCACGTCAAACACCAGCAGCTCATCGCGGAAGATGTCCTCCTCGCCGGGCATGGCATATTTGTACTCGTCGAGCTCCGGGCGTGGGTCAGCCAGCGCGTCGATCACCCAGAGGGATTCGACGTCCCGCCAGTCCTGCCGTTTCACGTAGAGCTTCTCCGAGTCCTCAAACCAGCGGGCCCGCGTGGGCAGGCGTTCGGTGGAGGTGGTGTCGCTATGGTCCTGCTGAAAGCTGTACCAGCGCTCGCCATCGTCGGTGAGCTGGTACTCGGTGCTATCCGGGTCATCGGCTTCCATCAGGTACAGGTTGTGCTCCCGGCTGAAGGCAATCCACGTGCTATCCGGCGAATAGCGCGCCCAGTCCTCGTCGTCCGCGGCTTTCAGGCTATCGCCCTTCACCAGGTTGTTGGTGTCCACATCGTAGGTGAACTCCAGGCTATCCACATGAAAAGTGAAGACCTCCCGGTCGGTGTTGTAGTCGAAGTCCTTCAGCGGCAGGTCCTTCCGGTCGAAGGCGCGGTCGAAGGCTTCTGCCAGCTGGGCGGCCATCCGCTCGTGGTCGAACAGCAGGCGCCGCTCGCCCCGGTCGGCGTCGACGAAGTGCCAGAAGCGGCCCTGCGGGGTGTCGTAGTCGTACCAGAGGCGGTTTTCGTCTTCGATCCAGCGGGGGCGAATGGTGAGGTCGCCCGCCTTGTCCCGCATCCGGTCGGCGGTGAAGCGCTCGGCCTGCTCGAAGTTGGCCTGGGCGTGGGCGGTCGGCCCGGTGGTGGGGAGGAACGTGAGGAGCAGCAGGGCAAGCGTGGTAGCGGTAAGGGAGCGCATCGGCAGCGGGTTGGCGGTGGGGCACGCAAAAGAGAAGCGCTACAAGGTAGGGGGGCGCTGCGTGAGGGTCAAGCGGGCGCGCCATCGGGGCGGTATGGGGCGCTGGGCACGCCGAGCCGTAACACGCACGGGTAAAAAACGACCACGTAACGAGGGCGCCCTTGTCTTCGCGGTCGGTTTGCCGCCCTCGGTGCTCCCGCACAGGCAGAGGGGGACGGCTCGCTGGTGGGCAACGACGCGGTGTACGTGCTGTAGGCGTCGGATGCGATAGTCCTATCGCGGAGCGTCCTCCCTCAGGAGCTCATGGACATCAGGAGCTCATGGACATCAGGAGCTCATGGACATCAGGAGCTCATGGACATCAGGAGCTCATGGACTTTCTGAAGGATGGGGGCGGGGAGGGCATCCTCCTGCTGCCCACTGCCGCCATGCCCTCCCCGGTAGATGTATTGCCGGCCATGGAGCACGACCGGCGACTCGCTTTCGCGATGCGCGATGGTGCCTTCATCATCGAATTGGACGGCTCTATCGACCACCCTTCTTCTAACAACCCGACGGGCCTGAGCTCCGCAGTGATCTCGCTACGTAAAGGGCTCCCATTCATCAGATGTGGTTTATTGGCGATGCTCCTATGGAATCCGTATCTATCAGTGTACCGCCTTCCGCAGTTATCCGCATTGCCATGCCAGCCATTGGTTGTCGCGCGCAGCGTCCACACCCCGGCACCGTACTGCTGGTAGCCACTCTCCTCTGGAGCCTCCCTCTGCTTTCGGCCGCCGCTCAGCCGCACCTCGTGCCCGGCGAATGGGGCTCACAGGAAAACTATGCGGAAGTTCTCCGCCTCGTGTTTGACGAAGCATACCAGCGCGACGTGCCGCTCCGTGCACAGATCCAAACGAAATATGGTGTCGAGCGGATGCTCTTTCTGCAAGAGGGCAATGAGGGATACCAATTGGTGTACATGCACCCGCCCTCCCCTATCTGGTCCAGTGATTGGAGGCAACCCGCAGAGGAGGCGACGCAACACATTTCAGGCCTTCCCGAGCGGCCCTATCATACCATAAATTTTTCCGTGGTTGATACCATCCGCACCGAACGTCATACCCGTTCGATTGAAGCGCCGGTAGCGCACCTGCTCATGGACGTATGGGATGAGATGCTTATGCGCAGCCGCTACGAGGAGTCCCCCGTCATCAGCACGGGAGGTGTCATCTACACCTTCGGCACGCGCCGCAGAGGCCTGGGCGCCCTAACGGCCCACAGCCACAACCCGGGGTACGATACGCCAGCCAGCAATTTCGGCCAGCTCACTCGAACACTTGGAGAAGCAGCCCGCGCCCCCGACGAGGTGGCGGATAGCCTGCTGCACCGCGCCAGGCAGCAGGGCCATCAACTCATGGCTCGGCTGCTGGAGAAAGGCGCAGAAACTCCGGTCCGAGGCCATCCAAGAAGCTTCTTAACCGCTTGCACCAACCCGATGGCCGAACGCCTTCACGCTACCTACTGCTGGCAAGGACCGCTCGTCACGGAGGATCAACCAACCTTTATCATCGCCAAGAAGACAGAAGGCCCCTACCAGTTTACCCTTGTCCATCCCGTGGACGAAACCGCGGTCCGGTGGGTACCCATCGTTCCCATGGGAAGTCATCACACGGCCCATGCCCCTCCCGAGGAAACCGGCTGGCACTACTACGCGCTAAACCCCTGGGACCTGATTGACCTGTGGGCGCACACCCATGAAGGACAGATCCGGGTCTTCAGTCTGCCGGATGTACAGTCTGCAGTGACTGGCGACGGCACCCCTGCTACAGGCATCCTCTTCGAAGCGGTGGGCTGGCAGCCGGA
Organism: Bacteroidota bacterium; assembly: GCA_009908945.1. Taxonomy (GTDB): domain Bacteria; phylum Bacteroidota; class Rhodothermia; order Rhodothermales; family Salinibacteraceae; genus Tc-Br11-B2g6-7. Next base: position 332 of record JAAAOI010000016.1, on the reverse strand, counting down.
TCGTCGCTCAATCCTGGCTGCTGACCGCGACGCCGACATCGACCGGATACCGGTTGTGGAACTGCTGGAGAAAGCCGGCACGACTGAATTACTGGAGTGACCTGGGCGCGATATCCTGTGGAGGCTGCGGACCAGGACTGCACAATAGGGCCGGCAGTGGCGATGCTCCCACGGAATCCGTATCTACCAGAGCACCGCTTTTCGTAGCTGCCCCGCCCCGCATGCCCGCCTCCACCGAACCACCTGTTTCCGATACCGCCGCACCGCCAGACGCTGCATCTGGCCGCCGCCCGCACGGGAGCTGGCACTGGGTGGTGGTGGGCCTCGTCGTC
>JAAAOI010000103.1 GCA_009908945.1 Bacteroidota bacterium | reverse complement strand
CGATGAGGGCTACTCCGTAGAGGGGACGAGCGTGTCGGGGCTGACCCTGCCGATGGGCACCCGCCGCACATCCTCTCGCACGTTGAGGGCAAAGGAGAGGTCCGTGCGATTGAGCATGAGGTCGCGGACGGTGAGGGTGGCCGAGGCGTTGTCCTGCGGCCGCCGAAACACGACGCGGCGGGGAATGACGATGCCATCAACGCGATCAAAGTCACTGAACGTCCGATCTTCGACGAGGGCACCGTCGCCATCGCGCCTCTCGTAGCGCACCACACGCCAGAGCGTTGGGTCAACAAAGTACCGCGCGCGGCCGTCCGGTGCCGTAAGGCGATACAGATTTCCACTGGTGGTGCGTTCCCAGGCGACGTCCGGGTCCGGCTGCAGCATGCCCAGCAAGTTGGGCAACACGGCAGCTGAATCTACGGGTAAGGGCAGCACCCGCTCGGCGTCGGATACGGAGCCGAGGGTCAGGCTTCGTTCGATGCGGTTGTAGAGGTAAAAGCTGTCGGGCGTCACGAGTAGGCGCGCGGCTTCAATGCCAAAGCCCGGGCTGATCGTCATATAGAGGGAGTCGGCTCGCCGGTAGCGGAGCTCCGCGCTAAAGGACCCGCTCTGTTCGGGAGAGCGCACCGTCATGCCGGAGCGCAACTGGAGCGTAGCGAGCGAATCGCTCGGGGCAGGCAGCAAGCGCTGGATCGCCGCTACTGAGTGATTGGGAAACGCCGACGGCACCGCCGTCCGGATATCAGCGGCGGGCTGCGAACTACCGCAGCCGGTGATCAGCAGGGTGAGACCGGTCGTGAGGAGCAGCAGCAGGGGGGCAGAGACAGCGTGTCGCGTCATGCGGGGCAGCCAGAGTAGCGGGGAGGGAAGCACAGGTGGTAGAGAAGCACGGCAAGAGTCGATCCAAACGTTAAACGAGCAGCGTAGGCTGGTGGATGGGCCGGTGCCGTGTTCGGATGCAGCACGCCACCCCTTAGTCGGATGAGCGGAGGCGCTCGCGGGCGCTCGCACGGTCGGGGTCGCGCTCCAGCGCCTTCTGCCACTGCGTACGGGCTTGCTCCGGCAGGTCCAGGGCTTGCAGCACGTCGCCCAAGTGCTCGTAGACGGCAGCGCTGGCGTCCCCGGTCTCGACGGCGCGCTCGATCCAGGTGCGGGCGTCGTAGAGGTTGCCAAGCTTGTAGTGGACCCAGCCCAGGGTGTCGAGGAAAGCCGCCCGGCGCGGCGCCAGGTCCACCGCTTGCTGCGCCATGGCCAGGGCGTCCTGTAGCTGCGCCTCGCGTTCAGCCAGGCTGTAGGCGTAATTGTTCAGGGCCGTGGCGTTGGACGGATCGGCATCGATAGCGTCGCGATAGGCCGCCTCAGCCGCGGAGGTGTCGCCTTGCTGGGCATGTACGCCGCCCACCGTGGCGAGCAGGGCAGCGCGCTCGGTAGCGTCGAGGGCGCCGGTGCGCTCGCCGCGGTCGAGGGCGTCCGTCAGGCGCCCCAGGGCTCGGCCCGGCCGACCGGCCTGCAGGTGGCTGTAGCCGGCCAGCCGCAGCAGGATGAAGGCGCCGGGAAACAGCACCAGCCCCTCCTCAGCCGTAGCCGCTGCGTCGGCCGGGGACCCGCCCTCAAGGTGGGCCAGCGCGGCCTGAAACCACACCTCCACCTCGCGCGGGTTTTCCTGCAGGGCCCGGGCGAGCAAGCTGGCCGCCTCGGCATAGGCGCCGCGCTCAAACCGAAGTTGCCCTTGCATGACCAAGGCGCGGTAATGATCGGGCTGCCGGGTCAAGATGGTGGAAAGCAGCGCCTCAATGGTATCAGCCTCTTTGGCGCGCTGCCCACTGGAGAGTAGCGTGGCCGCCCGATCGGCCAGCGTCTCGACCGAGGCGTTCTCGGGGATGTTGTGCAAGGCCGCCAGCACAGCCTCGCTCTGCTCCAGGTCGCCCTGCGCGGCGTAGAGGTCGCTCAAGGTAAGCACCACCTCGGCATCCGACGGGGCAAGAACGCGCACCTCTTCAAGCAGCTTAATAGCTTCCTGCGTTTGCCCGGCCTCGCGCCGGTATTCAGCCAGCAGGCGCCGCGGCTCGGGGTCCTCGGGTTCGAGCCGCGTCAGTGTCTCCAGGCGCTCCATAAGCAGCCGTCGCTGCCCCAGCTCTTGATGAAGCTGAACCATCTGGTACAGCACGCCTGCCCGGGGGCCCTGGGCTGCATTGAGCCGTTCGTAGGCTTTGAGGGCTTCATGGTAGCTGCCCAGCGCGGTGTGTAGCGCGGCTACGTCTCGCAAGGCGGCTGTGTCATTGGGCATCCGGACCAGCAAGCGCTCGTAAGCGGCCAGCGCCTGCTGCGGCTGTCGCTGCTGGCGGTATAGCGCCGCCACCTGCCGGTGGTACGCCGGGTTCGACGGAGCCGCCTCGCGCGCCTGGAGCGCGTAGAACTGGGCCGTTTCAACATCCTCCAGTGCCGCGTGGGCCTCGGCCAACGCAGACAAGACCGCCGCCTGCTCGGGGGCCAGCTTGTGCGCCTCAGCAAACGAGGGGATGGCCGCCTCGGGCTCGTCAATCTGCAGCTTCGTCAAGCCCCGAATGAACAACATTTGCGCGCGAGCCTCCACACGGGCGTCGCTGGCCTCTTGCGCCGCCGCAGGCACCACCGGCACGACCGCGCGCACCATGAGCCCCATGAGGCACAGCCGCACGAGAAGAGAACCTACATGTGGACGCCAGCGGCGCATCGGTACAGAGCACTTCGTCGGAAAGGCCATTATGCCGTTCGAACCATCGCTCGGACGGGCAGGTTTCGGAAGCGCACCTGGCGGCGCAGCGTGTAGTCCTCCCGGTTGCATGCCATGGGGCCCGGCCCCTATATTGCGAGACTCGATGGCCTCGCAAACGACCGACCGCCTGCCCCATGGGGATCCCGTACATCATCGACCGGATTGAGGACAACGCGTGGGCGGTGCTGGAAGACGCGGAGGGCACGCTGGTGGAGCTGCCGGCGGGCTGGCTGCCTACCGATGCCCAGGAAGGGGACCGCCTGATGGTGGCTGTGGAGGCGAACGCTGACCTGGCCACCCTTACCGTTCAACGGGACGAGGAAGCAACGAAAGAGCGACGGAAGGCCCTGCAGCGCCGCCGGGACCGCCTCCGGGGCGATACCGGAAGCGATATCACCCTGTAAGGGTCCGCCCCACGCGGCCAACTGGCGCCTCATGTATCACTTGAACTCACACCTAAACTGCTTGATGAACTTTCGTCGCTTATGTAGCGCCGCTTCAGTCCTCCTCCTGCTGATGATTGTGGCGTGCCAACCGACCCCTCGCCCGCCAGAGGCGTCTGAGAAGCCCCTGGACGACACGATGACTGTCGCACTTACCATCCACATGCTGGATGTGGGGCAGGGGCAAGCGGTGCTGTTTCAGGCGGCCACCGGTGAGACCGCGCTCTACGACGGTGGCCCGCGGTCGGGGCGGCTCGTAGAGCAGCTGCAGCAGATGGGCGTCGAGCAGATCGACCTGGTGGTGGCCAGTCATCCTCACGAAGACCATATCGGGGGGCTGCCCGAGGTCATCACGCACTACGCGCCCCGCTTTGTGATCGACAATACCCGCGCCCATCCAACCCAAACCTACGAGCGCTATCTGGATGCGCTGGAGGCGGCGGGGAGCCAGCTGCTGGACCCGACGGCGCGCACCATCGAGCTGGGCACAACAGCCTTCCGTGTGCTCCCGCCGCCGTTGCGCGAGGGTTTTGGAACCAACGACACCAGCGTGGGCCTGCTGGTGCAGCGCGGCGGCTTTCGCATGAGCCTGTTCGGGGATGCTGAACGTCGCCAATGGGACTGGCTGCTTGAGCATCACTCGGAGGCGCTTATGCCGGTCCACGTCCATGTAGCCAGCCACCACGGAAGCCGCAACGGCGACACCCCGGAAGCTATGGCCCGGCTTCAGCCAGAAACCATTCTCATCGGCGTAGGGCGCGACAATCGCTTTGGGCACCCCCATCCGGAGGCTCTGGCGCTCTACCAGCAGCCCACCACCACGGTGTACCGCACGGACGTGCATGGCACCATCCGTATTACGGTAGGCCCCAACGGCCGGTACAGGGTACACCCGGCGCAGGCGGGGAACGCGATAGCCGGCGGCTTTTCGTGTGTCGATCTGAACGAGGCGCCGCCGTCCGAGCTGGAGGCCCTGCATGGCGTCGGACCCGCCCTTGCCGAGGACATTGTAGCCGCGCGGCCGTTTGATCGCCTGGCTGCGCTCAACGAGGTGTCAGGCATCGGTACCGCTACCGTAGAGGATATCAGAGCGCAAGGCATTACGTGCGCCTTGTGAACGCCGAGGCCTCGGCACCCTCGCGCCCCTGCCGCGTTGAGGCGGTCTCTGTTACTCGTCTCACCTGCTGTTATTTCTATGTCTGATCGCTTTACCATCGCCGCTTTTGCTGGTAGCCTGCGCACTCGCTCCTACAACAAGGCGCTCCTGCGGGCGGCGGTGGCCCACGCTCCATCTTCGCTCGACATTCAGCCCTTCGATCTCGCCGACATGCCGCTCTACAACGGGGACGTGGAAGACGCGGGCGATCCGCCCCCCGTGCAGGCACTGAAAGAGACGCTTCATGCAGCGGATGGCTTGCTCATCGTTTCACCAGAGTACAATGCCAGCATGACGGCAGTAACCAAAAACGCGATCGACTGGGCCTCCCGACCGCCCAAGCCCACCGCCTTGGCTGGCTTACCGGTGGCAGTCACCGGCGCGACCCCGGGACGGCTGGGCACGGCTCGGATGCAGGGGCATCTGCGCGTAAGCCTGGCCAACACCAACGCCCGGGTGATGGCCCAACCCCAGCTGTACGTAGCCAACGCAGGGGAGGTGTTCGACGAGGACCTCAAGCTACAGGACGAGGCCACGCAGCAGTTCCTGACGCGCTTCCTTGAAAGCTTCGCCACGTGGGTCGCACCACCGCAGGCGGCGTGAAGGGCCTACGGCTGCGCCGGGGCTGAAGCTGCCTCCGAGCCGGCTTTCCGCTGCGCGTAGACATCCTGCACGTTCTCAAACTTCCAGCGGCGGATCTGTATGTGTTGCCGGATGAGATCGACGGATTCGCTGATCATCTCCCGCACGGCCCCGTGCAGGGCCTCGTTGTTGAGCTGCAGAACGGCGGCCGTGGTGGTGGACGTCGCGGTGGCGATCACCTCGTTGGTTTCAGCAGAGGTAAGATCGTCGATGGTGCGCGTCATCACGCGGTACACGATGTCGCTGATGGCACGCTCCAGGGTGTCGCTGACTTGCCGCCCAAGCACGGGAATCTGCTCGAGCCCGCGGATCTCCTGGTTGTTGTGGACGGCCTCTTCGATGACGTCCTCCACGTAACGCTGCACGTCCTCCTCATACTGGTGGTACGTCTGCGCCAGCACCATATGCACGCGCTGGGAGAGCCACTGGGCAAGCACATCGCGCCGCGGGGCAATCGCCTCATCCACGATGCGCTCCGCAACTGGCCCACCACGGTGTACCTCGCGCTCCACGTTGTCCAAAATCTTGAGCGTGACCTGATCGGTCAACTCCTCTACCAACACGCTGAGGTAGTAACTGATGAATTGGTATGGGCCGGTCTGCGTAACGTCGATAAGGCCCAGCTTCTGCAGGCGGTACACCATCGCCACGGCCCGCAGGATGCGGAGAAAGCGAAATGAGGCCACCGGAATGCACCCCAACACATCGTACCAGTGGACGAACGGATAGTAAAACCACCGGCGGTAGCGACCGTTGACGACAGCCCGCGCCCACTGAAAAAGCAACTCCATCACAAAGATCGCTACAAACACGAGATCGATCAGGAAGAAGTTGGCATGGATGCTGTCGGTGTAGAAGGTATAGAATGCGGGCGTGAGCGCCGCCAACTGTTCCTGCACAAACGAGAGGCGGTACAGGCCATCAAAAGCCAGAAAGCCCAGGTTTAGGAGGATGAGCACCACCATGAAAATATCCAGCAGAACGAGGAAGGTATCCTCGCGGCGCTCGGGTGATTGGTCCACAGACATCGGACGATGGGGCTGGTGATGTGAAAAAGGAAGGCAACCTGGGTATGCCACCGGCCCGACGGGTCGACCGCTCGCTGGCAACGTTGGACGTTCCTATCGCGTCCCGGTGCGGCGGCGGCTCTTGGGTACATGCCCATGGACATCTGCCGGCGACAAGGCCCCGCACTCCTTCGCCCAGGCCCTACTGGGTGCGGGCGTCTGCTGCTGCGAGCGCATCCGCATGGTGGGCCGCTACGTGTTCAAACAGCCCCTCCGGCGACTTTTTGCGCAGGTGGGCCAACGCCTCCAGTGCATCGGAGAAGGCCGCTGGCGCATCGGCCAGGGCGGGCGGTTCGTCTGTGGAAGGTGCGCGTAGGAGGGTGTGGTACGCCCACAGATTCGCCACGCGCGTCACATGCACGATGGAGCGATAGGGGACGTGAACGACCTCATCAGGTGAAAACTGGTAGCGAATGCAGGCCTGCACGACCCTCGGCAAGTGCCAGTGGCTGGCTACCTTTTGGCCGATGGCTACGTAATCAACGCCGATGGCCTGCTGCTCACTGGCCCGGGAAGGGCACACCAGGGCGTGCGCGTCTCCGGCCTGCGCGTCGGCGGGCAGTGCATACCAGGCCGCGGCATAGGCTTGCTGCTTTTGTTGCAGCAACACGAGGCGCCCGACCTGCTGCAGAAGGCCGGCCAGGTAGGCCTGCTGGTGGTGGGGCACGCGTAGGGCACCCGCCATCTTCTGCGCGAGGTACGCCGTCATGATGCTTCCCGCCATCAAAGCGTTGTAGACGTTCTGCGCCGCCGTCGTCTTGAGATACGGGAAGACCTGCTGGAGTCCGGCCTCAAGGGCAATCTCACACACCGTTTGGCCACCCAGCAAGCGGACGGCCTTGTCGACGGATTCCACGTGGCGGCTGACCCCATAGTAGGGCGAGTTTACGCGCCGAAGCACGTAGGCCGACAGGGCAGGATCAGAGGCTACGGCCTCGGTGAGGGGGCGTGTGGCCTGGTCCTGGGCGTTGTTTGAGACGATCGCGAGGACCTGCGCGAGCGAACTTGAAAGCGGGGGAATGAGGTAGTCATCCAGGGAAGAAGACACGTGCGGCCGTGGTTAGGTCTGATGAACGTGGTGGGACAACGAAGTAAGGCAAAACAGGTAACGAATGCCAGTGGGGCGGAGCATCTCCAAGGAAGCCAAAAAAAGCCCCACACAGACACGCTGCATGGGGCGGACAAACCGATGGAGCACTGTCGGCACGCTGGCGTCGGCGTTCACGAAGCCGAATTGACAACGGTTACCTCGCGAGGCTCGGGTGGCGCGTAGATGGTGCCTTTCGAACTGCCCACGAGGGCGTTCTGCCGGACAGGGGACCAGGACTCGCGAATGGCTTCTGCATCTCCGTAAAAGGGAGCGCTTCCCATGCCGTAGCGGCCGTAGTCCCAGACGAACAGATTCATCGGGCTACCAATCAAAACCGTAGTCTTCATATATCGTCGGGCGCTTGTGGAAAAAGAGACAACCGCTTTATTTATAGCCCCTAACTTTGTTGCATTGCAGCGGAGAATACCACCAGGCACCGCGCGCGCCCCCAGCGTCGTGAACCGTTTGCCCGGATGATTCGTGCTATCGCTTGCAGCCTGCCATGCACGTCCTCTTCCCCTGTGGCACGGGGGCCTTCGATGACCTATCTTTCCTGATCTATGGCAACGGACCGAAGCACGGTACTACAGACGCTCACCGACGTGGACTTATGGGACGTGGTGGTGATCGGGGGCGGCGCGACCGGTTTAGGCGTGGCGATCGAAGCGGCCTCGCGGGGCTACCAGACGCTGTTGCTGGAGCAGGCCGACCTGGCGCAGGCCACGTCCAGCCGCAGTACAAAGCTCGTGCATGGGGGAGTACGCTACCTCAAGCAGGGAAATATCTCCCTGGTGCTTGAGGCGCTGAAAGAGCGCGGCCTGCTGCTCCAAAATGCGCCCCACCTGGTCCACAACCGCGCCTTTGTGGTCCCCAACTATGACTGGTGGGAGGGGCCGTTCTATGGCGTCGGGCTGAAGCTTTACGATATACTGGCCGGCCGGCAGGGATTTGGGCGCTCCAAACTGCTCTCGCGAAAAAAGACCCGGGAGATGCTGCCCACGCTGGAGTCCGATGGCCTGGTAGGCGGTGTCGTCTATTACGATGGCCAGTTTGATGATAGCCGCATGGCGATCAACATGGCGCAGACCGCCGTCGAGCAGGGCGCTACGGTGCTGAATTACTGCCGCGTTGAGGGGCTGCTGAAAACAAACGACGTGGTCAGCGGCGTGCTGGCTCGGGACGCCGAGACGAACCAAGAATATAGCATCAGCGCGCGCACTGTCATTAATGCCACCGGGGTCTTCACCGACACCGTCCGGCGCATGGATGCGCTTGAAGCGCGCCCGATGATTACGGCAAGCCAGGGCGTGCACATCGTGCTGGATCGCTCCTTTCTCCCCGGCGATACGGCGATCATGGTGCCGAAGACGGACGACGGCCGCGTACTGTTCGCGATTCCCTGGCGCGACCGCCTGATCGTGGGCACGACAGATACCCCGGTCGATGAGGTGACGCTGGAGCCCATCCCAAAGGACGAGGAGATCGACTTTCTGCTTACCCATGCCGGGCGTTACCTCGTAAGCGACCCGACGCCTGCCGACGTCAAGAGCGTGTTCGCTGGGTTGCGCCCGCTCGTGGGCTCGGGGGGCGGAGATGACACCGCTGCTGTTTCGCGGGATCATACGCTCCACATTTCCTCCGCCGGTCTGGTGACCATCACCGGGGGCAAGTGGACGACCTACCGCAAGATGGCTGAGGAGACGGTGGATCAGGCCGCCACGCTGGCGGATTTAGAGGAGCGGCCCTCCGTCACCAAACAGCTCTCGCTGCACGGATACCATCAACAAGCCGACACCTTTGGGCCGCTGGCGCCCTATGGCTCGGATGCCCCACGCATACAGGCGCTCATGAAGGAGCGCCCGGCGTTGGCCGAGCCGCTCCATCCGGAGCGGCGGGTGAGGGCGCTCAGGTCGTCTGGGCGGCACGTCACGAGATGGCGCGGACCGTCGAGGACGTGCTCTCCCGTCGCACGCGGACGCTGCTACTGGATGCGGAAGCCAGTGTGGCGATGGCCCCGCGCGTCGCAGCGTTGCTGGCCGACGAGCTGGGCCATAGCGCCGACTGGGAGGAGGAGCAGGTAGCGGCCTACACGACGCTGGCAGGCCAGTACCAACTGATGGCTTAAACGCGGGCCCTTGCCTCGTACGCATCGTAGGGGAAGGCGTCCCGCAAGACGTCAGCCGGGGCGGGCAGATCGGGCTTGGCGCCTCACGCTGGCTGACGCTCGCGCTCGGCGATGCTTGTAGAAACCGCAGGCTGCGCCTCCTCAGGGAGCTGGTCCAGCGTTAAGGGCGGCGTGAAGCGGCGCAGGCGCAGGGCATTGCCCAGCACAAAGATGCTGGAGAGGGCCATCGCTGCGGCGGCCAGCATGGGGCTCAGCAGCACCCCGGCGACCGGGTACAACGCTCCGGCGGCAACGGGAATTAACAGGGTGTTGTAGATAAAGGCCCAGAACAGATTCTGCTTGATGTTGTGGATGGTGGCTGCTGATAGCCCGCGGGCGTTCACCAGCGCCCGGAGGTCGCCCGACATAAGTACCACATCGGCCGATTCCATCGCCACGTCCGTGCCCGTCCCGATGGCCACGCCCACGTCGGCCTGTGCAAGCGCTGGCGCGTCGTTGATGCCATCGCCCACAAAGGCCACCGCCCCGCGGTCTTGCAAGCGTTTTACGGCGTCCACCTTTTGGTTGGGGAGCACCTCCGCCTCTACGTCGTCGATGCCCAGCTGCCGGGCAATCGCCTTGGCCGTTCGCTGGTTATCGCCCGTGACCATCGCGACGCGCAACCCCCGCTCGTGCAGGGCCTGCAGGGCCGCGCGCGCGGATGGCTTGATGGGGTCGGCCACGGCCAGCACGGCAACCAGCGCCTGGTCGAACGCTGCATAGAGCGGCGTCTTGCCTGCTTCTGCCAGTTCCCGCGCCAGGGGCTCCACGGCGCTCAGGTCAATGCCTTGCTCTTCCATCAGCCGATCGGAGCCGACGTGCGCCACCTGGTCCTCCACAGTCGCCGTAACGCCGCGGCCAGGCGCGGCCTCGAAGCCAGAGACCTCCGGGAGCGACAGCCCGCGCTCCTGCGCCGCTTCCACCACAGCCTCCCCGATGGGGTGCTCGGAGGCCTGCTCCACCGCCGCAATGCGAGCCAACGTGCGATCTTCGAGCGCTCCGTTTTGTGTGTGGAAATCAGTCAGCGTGGGGCGGCCGGCGGTGAGGGTGCCCGTCTTATCGAAGGCCACCTGCTGTACCTCCTGCAGGCG
>JAAAOI010000161.1 GCA_009908945.1 Bacteroidota bacterium | reverse complement strand
GCGCCTGGTCCGGGGTGAGGCGCTTCGTGCCCTCAGCCGCCAGGGCAGGGCCCGCCAGCCGCTCGGCGAGGTCAGTGACCACCAGCGGGCGGAGGTTCACCCACGCGGTGCCACGCTGCGCCAGCGCCTCCACCACCGTGTTGCCGGTCTGCCGGCTGGGGACGCACAGGATCTTGGGCGCTACCGGATGGGACGTGCAGAGGGTTTGGAGCTGGCGGAGGACGTAGGTCAAGGCAGGCATGTACAGCAAATGAAAAGACTACCGAGGGCCGGTCGACGAAGCGGGTACCGGCAATATACAACATACAGCCTGGCAACCGGAAGAGCTGGTTCCGGTGTGGACGCCGGGGCCGTACACGCCGGGCGCCATACAACCGATGCTATGCCCCGTGACAACCGTGTGTTAGGGGCTGGTCGGTAATAGACCGCGCGTCCACGGTTTACGGATTGACCTCCTCCTCCGTCCAGCCCTTGCCCGTGTCGACGTAGCGCGTGCGGCGGTGAGGATGGCCGCTCAGCGACAGGTGGTCGACGCGGGTGGGCGACAGCAGGAGGACCACAAACGTGTCGGGCGGATCCGCAGGTGGGGGCGTCGAGAAAGCCTCGTCGAAGGCGTCCTCGTCGGCCCGGGGGGCCCCGGGATCCGGCGAGATATACAGCGCCTTCTCGTGGTCGTCGAGCTCGCGCCACTGCTCCTGCCGATAGGCCGCATCGGTACCCGTGGTCTCCGCCGTAATGAGGTGCACGGACCCGGCAATGCGAAACTGATCGCGGGTCTCGTCCAGCCACCAGCATACTTCGGCGTGGGGATGGGCCTGAAGATCAGCAACCTTGCGCGCCCGTCGGTCGGAATGCACGCAGAGCTGATCGCCGTCCGGATGCTCCCGAAACTCCCGAAACAACACGGTGCGGTTGGCGGGGTGACCTTCCGGGGTAACAGTGGCCCATTGCAGGTGGCGGGCAGGCGCGCGGTTGCTCTGATACAGGGCGCGTGCGAGAGGGGAGCGCCAGTTGCCTTCGGTCCTCATAGAGAAGCAGGGGTTGTGGTGAAGGAAAGGATAGGGCTAAACGCTTCAGCGGGCAAAAGGATGAGCCAGGCGCGTGCCGCCGAAGCCGGCCCGCATCAGGAGGCTGTGGGGTAGCGTTTGCGAGCAGCCAGCCAGCCCTTGGTGGTGCGGTCACTACGGCTGAGGCGGCGCGTGAGGCCGGGAAAGAGCCCCGGCAGGATGCGAAAGAGCACGGCTATCCATCGCGGCACGAACGTCTCGGTGCGGCCGGTCCGCAGGGCGTCGAGCACGGCCGTGGCAACGGTGTGCGGTGTGACGAGCGGTACCAGGGCAGAGCGGTCGACGCCGCTGGTCATCTGCGTGCGCACCATGGCCGGGCAGACCCACTGCACGGTGACGGGCGTTTGGGTGAGCTGCAGCTCGGAGCGCAGCGCTTCGCAAAACCCCACCACGCCGTGCTTCGATGCAGCGTAGGCCGCCATCCCCGGCGTGCCTACCTTGCCCGCCACACTGGCCATGGCAAGGATCCGCCCGCCGCCATGCGCTGCCAGCAGCGGGAGCAGGGCGTGACAGCAATGCATCACACCGAGCAGATTTACCTCAATGAGGCGCTGCCAGTGCGCCATGGAGGCCTCGACGAACCGGCCACTGGAGAGCACCCCCGCGTTAGCAATGAGCACCTCCACCGTCCGCCCGTCGGCCCGGAGGCGATCGGCAACGGCTTGGACGGCCGCACCGTCGCTCACGTCGCAGGCGTAGCCCGCAAACGCCTGCCCCGCGGCCCGTACCGCGGCCGCCGTAGCGGCCAGCGCATCCGCGGTCTGGTCGATGCCGATCACGTCGGCGCCAGCGTCCGCCATGGCTATGGCGAGGGCCCGCCCGATGCCGCGAGCCGCTCCCGTGATCACCACCGACTGTCCGGCAACAATACTCATGCGTGGGCAGGTGCCGGGAGGGTGGCGGGCAGCTGCTGCAGCTTGGGCCGATGACGCCCGGCGGTGCGCTCCTGCGCAAGTTGCGCCATGTACGGATGGAAATCCACCTGAATGGTGTGCCGCTTCGAGCGCGTGTAGCGTTTCTGCATGGCCGCGTGCGTCTTCGCAATGGCCTGCTCCATGGCAGGCACCGATAGAGGGAAGCCCCGCCGTGCCGTCGAGGAGGTCCGCCACCCATGCCGCCTGTCGCTCCGAGATCGGCATCACCGCCCCCAGCGGCTGAATCAGGCCGATGAAGTACAGGTTGGGCCGCCGTGGCGGTACGACATGACGGTAGAAGCGGACCTCGTTGCCATCGACCGACAGAAAATCATCGGAGAAAAACGGGAACCTGATCTGGTACCCCGTGGCGTAGACAATGAGATCAAACGCTTCCTGCGTCCCATCCACAAACCGCACCGTATCTTCTTCGAGGCGCTGGATATTGGGCCGGACGGTCAGGCGCCCGTGCCCGACCAGGTCGAGGACGTCGCTGGAGATGGACGGGTGTTCGGCCCCCAGCGGATGGGGGGGCCGGGGAAAGCCGTAGGCCTCCTGGTCGCCCCGCGTGAGCCAGAGCAGGAGGCGCATGCCCGCGCGCTGCAGGGGCAGCGGCAGGCTGCTGACCAGCGGGCTCAGCCAGTGATCCGACGGGCGGCCCAGTATGTACTTGGGCATGATGTGGGCCCCGCGCCGGGTGGAGAGCACCGCTCGCTCGGCATGCCGGGCGGCCTGGCAGGCGATGTCGAGCCCCGAGTTGCCCACCCCGACCACCAGCACGCGCCGGCCCCGGAGCTGGTCGGCGGTGCGGTACGCATGTGAGTGCATCGCCTCCCCAGCGAACGTGCCTGGAAAGTGCGGCCAGTTGGGGGCCCAGTGGTGGCCATTGGCTACCAGCACGGCCGCATACCGCTGCGTCTGCGTCTCCCCTGTGTCACGGTTTCGGGTGGCGACATCATACGTGCCCTCGGCCGCCGCGGCGACGTGGGTCACCTCCGTGCGCAGGGTGATGGTATCGCGAAAGCCAAAGTGGTCGACATACGCCTCAAAGTAGTCCAGCACCTGCGTATGGTGCAGATAATCCGGATAGTGGCCTGGCATCGGAAAATCCGCGTAGGCCATGCGCTCCTTCGAAGTGTTGATGTGAAGCGATGCGTAGGCCGCCGAGCGGCCGTTATCGTTCCGAAAGCGCCAGTTGCCGCCAATGCCCGAGCCCATCTCAAAGCAGTCGAACGGCAGGCCCCGGGCCTGAAGGACCTTGGCGGCGGCGATGCCAGAGCAGCCGGCGCCGATAATACATACCCGGGCGGGTGCGGAGGTAGGCATGCGATGGCCGTGGGTTGGTGAGAGATGAGGCGCCTACGGATCAGGCAAGGACGTTCCGGGCCTCGCTACGCTGCAGCCAGTCGTTCAGGATGCGGTAGTACACCGGTGTACGCTCGACGAACGGGAGATGTCCCACATTTTCAAGGAGATGGAGCTCGGCATCGGGCAGCAGGCGGTTCATCTCCAGCTGGTCGGACGGGCGGATGACGGGGTCCTCGGCGCCGCCCAGGAGCAACGTGGGGCGGTCGAGGTTCGAGAGCATCGGCCGGATGTCCATCGCCCGCAGATCGGCAAAGAGCCGCTGCAGCGCGAAGAGGTCGTGGCGCAGCACGTAGGGATAGACGGCCTGCACGATCTCGCGCATAATGGGCGAGACACGGGCCCGCACAGGTTCTTCGGCATAGGTAGCCAGCAGCATCCCAAAGAGGGGCCGACTGAACGTGCTGAGTTGGATCAGCTTGCGAAACAAGAACTGCCCCGGAGGCCCCAAGCGCGCCAGCAGCTGCATAAGGCCCAGCATGCCCTGCCACGTGCCTCGGGCAAAGCCGCAGATGCTGGCCACAGCCCGTACGCGCTCGGGGTACTGCGCCGCCAGGTTCAGCGCCGCAAAGCCGCCGGTGGAATACCCCATCAGGATGACAGGCTCCTCTCCCACCAACTGCTTGAGCGTACCCGCCAGCAGATCGGCCAGGCGCTGTGCGGTCAGGGGGGTGCTGGGCGAGGAGGGCATGACGGCCGGGAAGTGCCCCGGCAGGGTGACCGCATACCAGCGGCGCTGCCGCCGGATGGACGGCGGCAAGGCGGGCGTCCAGAACGTGTGGGCCTGGGCGATGCCGTGCAGGAGCACGATCGGCGCATCCAGCGAGGATTCGTTGGCGCAGAGGGCCGCAAGGCGATGGCCCTGCACGTCGAAAAATTGTTGGCGCACAACGGGCGGCACCAGCGGGGAGGGCGTGAGGCGCATGGGCAGAGGTAAAGAAAGGAGAGCGCGCGTGAGGCGTGAGCGCAATATAGGAGATCGCAGGGAGGATCGACAGGGCCGCGCCCTGCGAAGATCGCGGGCAGGGGTCAGCCCTCCGCTTGTTTTCGGCCGTACCGGGCCAGGCCGGCCCAACTGCCGTGGGGGTCACCAAACTGGGCATAGGCTTCCTGATACGGCGCGGGCACGGCCGCGCGCATCTGCTGCAGCTTATCGTCCACAAAGGCTGCGGCCGGATCTTCCGCACCGGCGACAGCGCTTGCGGTCTCTTCTGCAGGTGCTGCCACAACTTCCTCAACCTCCGCAGCCCACGCTTGTAGCCGTTCCGCCATGACCTCCAGGTGGGCCTGCGGGTCTGGAGAGGGGCCACAATGCGTGAGGAATAGGGTCTCCGGCTGCCACCCCTCCACCGTGGCAATGCTGTCCAGCCATCGGGGCACGTCCACGTCGGGCGGTGGGGTGACGGGCATGATGTAGCCGGCCTCCGGAATGCGCATGCCGGCCACATCGCCGACAAAGGCCGTCCGGCTTAGCCGATCGAAGTAGCTCACGTGGTGGACGGCGTGCCCGGGCGTGTAGGCTACGTCCAGCACCCGCCCGGCGAAGGTGAGCGTTTCCCCACCCCGCACCACGTTCAGGTTGTCCTCCGGCACGCCCGCCACCGCGCCCCAGAGGCGGTCCATGGCGTCCCCGTAGATGCGACGGGCGCTCCTTAGCAGGCGCGAGGGGTCGTGCACGTGCGGCGCGCCGATCCGGTGGACGACCACCTGAAGCTCAGGGTGCCGCTTCACCAGCGTCCCGGTCGCCCCGGCGTGGTCCAGGTGGATGTGGGTAAGCAGCACGGCATGGACGTCTTCCAACGCGTAGCCGTGGGCTGATAGGCCGTCAAGCAGTCCATCGATCGCCGTGGTAGGCCCCGGGTCGACGAGCAGCAGCCCCTCGGCCGTCGGAAGCGCGGCGGTAGCGATCAGACGCGGGGTCTGTTGATACTGCAGATCGACCCAGAAATACGAATCAGCGGCCATGGCAGGGGGGCACGAGGGAGGCAAAGGAACGATGCTTCAGGACTGGTAGGCGGGCTTCGGCGGAGCGGAGACCAGGAACCGCTCCACACCTGGAACCGACAGCACGAGGTCGGCGCCAAAGGCAGTGGCCGGCGTCTGAAAGCCCGGCGACCCCGCCCCATCGAGGGTTCGGCCCGCCGCTTCTGTGGCGGCAGCTGCCGTGAAGGCATAGCCTTCCGGGCCGTATAGCAGGCCTTCGGCAAACGTGCCATCGTCTGCCGTTGCACAGCCCCAAACCCGCGTGCGGCCGCCGGTGCGGGTCTCCTGGTCAGGCCCGGCGGGCTGACGGTCCACCCACCAGTGTAGCAAACGCTTCACCGGGCGTTGGCGCGCAAGAGGCGCGGCCCACCGGAGCCCCTTCATGGCGCGGATCGTTTGCTGCGGCAGCCGCGCGTACGTGGTGATGTTGGGAATACCGGTACTGTAGTAGGCAGTGGCGACATCGCCCCATGGAATGGAGGCCACCGTGACCGCCCCGTCGCCGAAGTCAACCTGCCGTGTCTGGTGAGCCGGCGGCACGCGTTGGATGTACCCCTCGCGCCGCACCGCGCCGCCGTCGCCGGCCTGCTCTATGGCGGTGTGAGCGGTTCCCTGCGAGACCCCCCCGAAGCCCTCGAAGGCCAGCTCGAGCTGCGTAGCGCGGGGCTGCTGCTGTTTGAGCCACTGCGCCATACAATCCGTGGGCACCACGTCGAAGCCTACGCCAGGCAGCACCATGATGCCCGCCTCCTCAGCCAGATCCGACTGCCCGGCCAGCGCCTCAAACACCTGAATCTCGCCTGTGATATCGAGGTAGTGCGTGCCGGTGCGCAGGCACCCTTCCAGCATGCGCTGCGCCGTATGAATAAACGGCCCGGCGCAATGGAGCACCGCCGTCGTGTGCTGGAGCGTGGCGTCGAGCGTGGCCCGGTCGCCGAGACCGAAGGCGACGTGCGGCAGGTTGTGCGGCTCGGCCACGGCGGCCAGCCGGCCCGCGTCTCGGCCCGCCAGCACCGGGCGCCAGCCACGCGCCAGGCACTCCTCTACGATAAGTTGCCCGGTGTAACCGTACGCGCCATAAATGAGCAGGGGCGTCTGCCGGGTGCGTGGCGCGTTCTGTTGCGGGTCAGTTGCGGCCATGGACTTTGCGTATCCGTTTAGTGATATTGGTCGTCCTTTGTCTTCCTTCTGCCTTGGAGCCCACCCCTATGCTTGCGCTCACCGCCCGCTACCCCCAACGCCGCGCGTTCATTACGGGGGCCGCCTCCGGCCTGGGCCTCGCCCTCGCCGAGCGACTGGCTGGCGACGGATGGCAGGTGGGGTTGGCGGATGTGCAAGAGCTCCGGTTGCAGCGGGCCGCTTTGCAGGTGCGCGCCTTGGGAGGAGGAGCTATTCCGTATCTCCTTGACGTAACCGACGCAGCGGCGTTTCATGAGGCAGCCCAAACTTTTGTAACGGCCCATGGCGGTATTGATCTGGTGATCAACAATGCGGGGATCTACATGGCTGCCGAGCGTTTGTCGAGCCCCTCCTTCGCCAGGGGCGGGGGCACCTCATCAACATTGCCAGCCTCGCCGCCATTGCGAACGCCCCCATGATGTCGGCCTACAACGTATCGAAGGCAGGCGTGCGGTCCCTTTCTGAGACGCTGTACCACGAGCTCGGTCCCCAGGGTGTAGACGTATCCGTCGTGATGCCGGCGTTCTTCCGGTCGGCCATTGCCCGCACTGTGCGCGGGTCCGACGACGCGCAGGAGCTGACGCAAAAGCTGGTCAACGAATCTGGCAGCAGCGCCGCGGACGTCGCCGGCCATCTGTTGCACGACGCGGCCAGCGCCCCGCTCCACATCTGCTATCCGCGGACAGCCCGGCTTTTTTGGTGGTGGAAGCGCCTGGCGCCTGGGCACTACCATCATACCCTCCGCGGGCGCTCAGCTCACCTCCGTCGTCGTAGAGCAGCGCCCCATCCGGAAGCATCGGTGACCGGGCCCTGACCCCGGTGCAGTCGGAGACTGGCCTTAGTTGATGAGGGCCTGAAACTTCGTCGCCATGGCCATGGAGCCCTTGATCTTGAGCTTGCCCTGCATCATCAGCATCATGGGGTTGGCCTTCCCGTTGTTGACGGCCAGCCAGTGCTCAGCTGTCGTTTTCACAAGCACGTCCGGATCCTCATGCGCCCCCGCTTCCACCGCCAGCGATTGGTCACGGATCGTGATGGCATACTCCCCGCCGCCATCGCCGCTGAGGCTCAGTTGCACGGTACCATCAAGCCCCGCGGCCTTGTTTGGGTCGAAGTTTTCCTCGTACGAAGAGAGCACTTCTGGAATGCTTGTGTACATGCGAAATCGTGCGGTGAAGTACAGGGGAAACGGAGCTCCAGGAGCCAGGTGTAGCATACTACGCATCACCGAGGGATGCAACCAGCCTCGGGGCGGGCACGCTATCCAGCGCAGTGAAATTTCGGGGCAACCGCACAGTCCGTGCCCGGCGGCCTGACGCTGGAGCCCGGAGGCGATGTGCGCGATCGTAGCGGGAGCTGGCGGATAGACCGTGACCTCTCCAACCCGAGGGGAGGCCGGTACCGCCTGCCCCAGGGATGCGCCGAAGACGCACAAGGTACGGATTATGCGGCGCATTATTGCCCTTGTAGCTGCGTTCTCGCACCGTAGCACGTCAGTGTATGGATGAAGCCCACCGCTTGCATGCGGGCGGCGGGAGCCCTACTATTCGATATCCCGCCTCACGGTCCCGCACCTCGCCCCCATCCGTTGCCTGCCGCTCATGGAATCGATCATCGAATGGCTGATCCGTCTGGATGTGCTGGTGGCGGTAGGGGTCCTTATCCTGTTTCCGCTGGTCTTCCTGGGGGTGGCTTTATCCTGTTTCCGCTGGTCTTCCTGGGGGTGGCTCTGCGGGACGCCACCGTGGCGCGCCGAATGTTGGTTTACTGGCGCGTCTCGTCGCTCCTGGCTATCACCGTGTACCTGTTGAGCGCAGAGCTTGCGGTGGGGTACCTTACGGGATTTCTGTCGCTGCTTTTCATCCCAGCCGCCATCTGGATGGGCGACGCCATCTATCATCCGCCCGACAGCCCGCTGCCGGGCGCCTCGCGCCTCCGGGCCGTGTACCGGGGCTGGCGCTGGGCCGTGACGGGCCTGTGCGCCTTCAGTATTCCCCTCATCATGCCAGCCCTCCCCTGTGTGATCGGCGGTGCACCTAACCTGTTTTGCGACCTGTGGTTTGCGCTTCCAGGGGAGTACTTCACTTTCATTCATGGCGACGCCGACCCCACCCTTGGGGGGTGGATCGCGCTGGGCGCCTTGCCCATCTACGGCTTGTACCTCGCCTTTTCGGCAGTGCCCTGGTACCAGCGCTACACCTCATGAAGGCAGCCACGATGAGCGGATGCCGGCAGCCACGCTGGAGGCCGCGGTCGCGTCAGCCGGCCGTCGAGCTGGAATTACAGAAAGAGGTCGGGCTGTAACTCGTTGTCTGGGTTGACGGCGTAGCTCGTCAGGTCGGTGATGCCTGCCTCGTGCAGCACCTCCTCGTCGATGAAGAACTGCCCGGTGGCCTCCGTGCTCGGCTGGCGAAGGATTTCGTAGGCGGCATCGGCAACGATGGCGGGCTGGCGGGAGGCCTGCACCATCGCCTCGCCGCCGAGCAGGTTGCGCACGGCAGCCGTAGCGATGGTGGTTTTCGGCCAGAGCGCGTTTACCGCCACACCCGCTTCCTTAAACTCGGCAGCCATCCCCATCACACACATGCTCATGCCGTACTTGGAGATCGTGTAGGCCACGTGCTGCCCAAACCAGCGCGGCTCCATGTGGAGGGGCGGCGACATCGTGAGGATATGCGGGTTCTCAGCCTCCAGCAGATGCGGCAGGCACGCCCGCGAGGTGGCAAACGTGCCTCGCGTGTTGACTTCCTGCATCAGGTCGTAGCGCTTCATCGGCGTATCGAGCGTACCGGCCAGGTAGATCGCGCTGGCGTTGTTGACGCAAATGTCGATGCCTCCAAACGTGTCGACGGCTTCGGCAACGGCTTCTTCAATCTGCGCCTCAAACCGGATATCCACCTGGCACGCCAGGCTCTGCCCGCCGGCCTCCTCTACGGCTTCGGCGGTCGTGTAGATCGTGCCGGGGAGGTCAGGATGCGGCTCGGTGGTTTTGGCCGCAATCACGATGTTGGCGCCATCGGCAGCGGCGCGCAGCGCAATAGCCTTACCAATGCCGCGGCTGGCGCCGGTGATAAAGAGGGTCTTGCCTTGAAGATCAGCCATACGAGGGTCGAGGAGGGAAAATTAGGAACCGGTAAAGGTGGGGGAGCGCTTCTCGAAGAAAGCGGTGAGCGCCTCGCGCAGATCATCAGACGGCAGGAAGGCGGCGTTGTGGAGGGCTACGCGCTCCAGCCCCTCCTGCTCATCCGTGCGGCGCGCGGCACGGAGCATCTGCTTGGCGCCCTGCACCGCCTGCGGCGCGTTGGCGGCGATCCGGTCGGCCAGGGCCTTCGCCCCGGCCCGCAGGGCGGTGCGGTCGTCAAACACATCATTCACGAGCCCGATGGTCTGCGCATGCGCCGCATCTATATCGCGCCCCGTGTACACAAGTTCGGCCACATAACCGTCGGGGACAATCCCGCGCAGACGCTGCAGGGTGCCCAGATCGGGGACCATCGCCATGCGGGTTTCACGCACCGAAAACACGGCGTTGGCCGCCGCCAGGCGGATATCGCAGGCGGTGATGAGATCGACGCCGGCCCCAATACAAGGACCGTGAATGGCCGCGATGACCGGTTTCGGACAGTCGGCTACCGCAGTGAAGGCTTCCTGCATGCGCTGGATCTGCTGCCGCAGGCGCTGCCGCTCAGCAGCAGAGGGTGGCGGCGGATCCGCGGTTGGGTCTGCCCCAGCGCCCAGCAAGAGGGGGCCCATGTCCTGCAGGTCCAGCCCTGCGCTAAAGACCGATCCAGCGGCCGTCAGGAGGATCACGCGGGTCCCAGCGTCGTCGGTGCACTGCTGGATCACCTCCGGGAAGTCCGTCCAGAAGGCCGTGCCGAAGGCATTCTTGCGTGCCGGGCGATCCAGCGTGACCGTGGCCACATGATCGGAACGATCCAGCGTCAATACGTCAGAAGCAAAAGACATTACGTGCGCAGCGTAAACGGGGGGTGGAAGCGCTTCAGCAACAAACGTACGGATTTAACTTAACAGTGTAAACCAAGGCGCTACGATTCTGCGCGTGTCTGTTGGCACGCGGGTCGTAGTATCCCATACCGGCC
>JAAAOI010000156.1 GCA_009908945.1 Bacteroidota bacterium | reverse complement strand
GGGGTCGCAGACGCTTCCCACGTTGCTCTCGTTTGTGCGGGAGCACACCTTGCTGGATGTGGCCCCCTCAGAAGACAACGTGGAGCTCTCCAGCAGCCGCCTTTACCAGTACCCGGTGCTGTACCTGACGGGCCACGGCAACGTCTTCTTCAGCGAGCGGGAGGCCCGGGCCCTCCGGCGGTACGTGGAGCAGGGCGGGTTTCTGCACATCGACGATGACTATGGCCTCGACGAGCACATCCGCCGCGAGATGCAGAAGGTCTTTCCCAACCAGGAGTTCGTGGAGCTGCCCTTCGACCACCCCATCTACCGCAGCCACTATCGCTTCCCGAACGGACTGCCCAAGGTACACGAGCACGACGGCGCCCCCCCGCAAGGGTTTGGCCTGTTCGACGACCAGGGCCGGCTGGCGGTCTTCTACTCGTATGAAGCCGACCCTCACGCGGCCCTCAGCGCCCAACGCCAACGCCGAGCCCGCCCAGGAGGTAACCTCCGAACCCCGCACGGCCACCGAGTCCTAAAGCCCATGCGCACCGGCGCCATCACCTTTCTTGTGGTGCTGCTTGGCACCGCGCTCGCCCTGGCGCTGACGAATCCGGGGCCGGACGATTTTCAGCGCTTTGCGGAGGATCAGCTGGAAGACGTGCTCGTCGAGCAGCTGGGCGACGAGCCCCTGGGCCGCGCGCTGGCCGGGGCGGGCAGCCGCTTTGCCGGGCCGCTCATCCGGGACGCCACCGAACGCGAGAACAGGCTCCTCTTCAGCCGCTACACCCTCACCCTCGGCCCCTCCTCCACCGACGAACAGGCGTGGGTCTTCATTGGTGTCGGCGGTCGCTTTGTGGAGTGGCAACGTCCCGCCCCCCTGGACGATAGCGACGAATAATTCCCACAACATTTCGCGGGCTGGGAGAGTACGTCTGATCTCCCCCGTCCCGTGCGCACCCGCTACTATTTGTCCGTCTTCACACCATGACCCCTTTGCAACTGCAGGACCCTGATGTGTTCGAGGCTATCCAGCAGGAAGTAACCCGCCAGAACGATAGCCTGGAGCTCATCGCCTCAGAGAACTTCACCTCCAAAGCGGTACTCGAAGCCATGGGTACGCCCCTCACCAACAAGTACGCGGAGGGGCTACCCGGCAAACGCTACTACGGGGGCTGCGCGTTTGTAGACATCGCCGAAAACCTGGCCCGCGACCGCGCCAAGCAGCTGTTTGGCGCCGACTGGGTGAACGTGCAACCGCACTCCGGCGCGCAGGCCAACGCCGCGCTTTACCTGACCTTTCTGGAGCCGGGCGACACCTTTCTGGGGCTCGACCTTGCCCACGGCGGGCACCTCACGCACGGCAGCCCGGTGAACTTCTCCGGCAAGCTCTACAACGCCGAATACTATGGCGTGGAGAAAGACGGGCCACTGGCCGGGCGCATCGACATGGACAAGGTGCGCGACCGGGCCAGGGAAGTGCAACCCAAGATGATCTCTATTGGGGCCAGTGCCTATCCGCGCGACTTTGATTACGAGGCCTTCCGTGCCATTGCCGACGAAGTGGGCGCGTACCTCTGGATGGACATGGCCCACACGGCCGGCCTCATTGCCGCCGGCGTGCTGAACGACCCGCTGCCCCACAGCCACGTGGTCTCTACCACGACGCACAAGACGCTTCGCGGGCCACGGGGTGGGATGCTGCTCGTGGGCAACGACTATGAGAACCCCATGGGCATCACCGCCCGCAAGAGCGGCCGGACGAAGCAGATCAGCGAGCTGCTCGACAGCGCCGTCTTCCCCGGCACGCAGGGCGGGCCGCTGATGCATGTGGTGGCGGCCAAGGCCGTCGCGTTTGGGGAATGTGGTGGCGGCCAAGGCCGTCGCGTTTGGGGAAGCCCTGCAAGACGATTTCGTCGCCTATGCTCGCCAGATCCTGACCAACGCGCAGGCCATGGCCGAGGCGTTTCGCACGCGCGGCTACGACCTCGTCTCGGGCGGCACCGATAACCACCTCGTCCTCATCGACCTCCGCAACAAAGGCCTCACCGGGAAGGTGGCAGAGGAAGCGCTCGACGCCGCGGGCATCACCGCGAACAAGAACATGGTGCCGTTCGATACCGAAAGCCCGTTCGTGACCAGCGGCCTCCGCCTCGGCACGCCCGCCATGACGACGCGCGGCTTTGGGCCGGACGAGTTTGAGGCGGTGGTGGCCCTCATCGACCGCGTGCTGCAGGCCCCACACGACGACGCCACCCGCGCGGACGTTCGGGCTGACGTACGCGCGCTCTGCGACCGCTTTCCGCTGTACGACTTCGTTGTGGCGTAGCTGCTCCACTGCCACCCGTCCGCCCGGCCTGACAGGAACGGACGGCGGCGCCCGGCGGTTGACGCCGGAGGATGCACATGACGCACTGCAACGCCTCGCTACGACGCCTTGCTGCCGCTCGCTCTTGATGCCTCGATTCGGATGAAGACGCCTCAATCCATGCCAGGAAGTACACACGGCTCCTCTACCTACTCGGGGCTGGTTGAACTCGGACGCCGCCTCTACGAGCAATCCCTCGTGCGGCGCGAGGATGAATACATTACCGACCCGCGCGGGCAGCCCATCGGGTGGCTGCTGGATACGCGGATGCCCATGCTGGAGGCCGAAATGTTTCAGGAAGCCGGGCAGGTGCTGGCCTCCCGGCTGCGCAGCAAGGACCTGCATCAGGTGGCCGGCTTTGGCTTTGGCTCCTACGCGCTGGTCTGCTCCGTGCTGGCCGTGGACGGCACCCCGCCCTTCCGCGGCGGGTTCATCCGCGAGCAGCGCAAGCCGCACGGCCGGCGGCGCCTTGTGGAAGGCCCGCTGGACCGCCACCAGCCGGTCGTCTTGCTGGATGACATCATCAACAGCGGGCGCAGCGCCAACCGCGCGCTCTCCCTCCTCCGCAGCGACGGCTACGACGTCGTCGGCCTGATGACGCTCTTCAACTTCACCTGGAGCGGCGGGCGCGAGCTCATTGAGCGCGAGGGGCTGTGGGTGGATGCGATGCTGGACCTCAACCTGCGCGACCGCGGCAAGAGCAGCTCCGACTCTGCCTGACTACGCCCTCCCCGCCGACTCGTTTTCGCCATGAACGTCTTTGGTTCCGGTGTACTGAAGCGCCTCGGCCTGGGCTCCTCGTCGACGGAGCCCTCCCCGGAGGACATGCGCGGGGACGGCGCCTCCGGCCCGGTGGAACCGCCGGAAGAGGCCCTCGTCGAGATGTCGTTCTTGGACCACCTGGAGGACCTCCGCTGGGCCCTCCTCAAAGGCATGGGCGGCGTGCTCGTAGCCGTGGTAGCCTGCGCTATCTTTTCCCGCTGGATCATCGACGTGATCCTGCTCGGCCCCGCTCAGGGCGACTTCTTCATGTATCAGGTGCTGGGCCTGAACGCCGAAGACCTCGTCCTGCAGAACCGCACCATCACCGGGCAATTCTTTGCCGAGCTGGGCACGGTGGTCGCGGCAGGTATCGTCATCGGCTCGCCCCTCTTCGTGTACTTCATGTGGAAGTTCATCGAGCCCGGCCTCTACCCGAATGAGCGCAAGGGCCTGCGCTTCTCGGCAGTGTTTGCCACCCTGTTCTTCATGCTGGGCATTGCCTTTGGCTACCTGATCGTGGCCCCCGTGGCGCTGCACTTCTTTGCCAACTACGTCATCTCAGATCAGATCGAGAATATCTTCGACATCACCAAGTACTTTAGCATGGTGGTGTGGTGGGCCTTTGGCACTGGGCTGCTGTTTGAGCTCCCGGTGGTGGTGTTCTTCCTGGCGAAGATGGGCTTTGCCACGCCAGAGGTCATGCGCGCATACCGAAAATATGCCCTCATCGGCGTGCTGGTGGTCGCGGCCCTGTTTACCCCGCCCGATCCGGTCTCGCAGCTGCTCATTGCCGTCCCGCTGATGCTGCTCTACGAAGGCTCCATCTATGTGGCCGCCTTTGCGGTCCGCAAACGGGAGCGTGAACTGCGGGAGGCGCTCAAGTAACCACGCCACTGGGCGCGGCCCAGGAAGGGGGGCCCGGACCACAGGGCAGCGGCGTAACACGCTCTCCCCCCAGCTCACCCAGCGCTGCCGGCACGTCGCCTTCGGAGCGCTCCTTCACGGGATATTTTTACAGCGTGCGCGGTAACAGCCTGTGTTTATTGCACAAACCCCTGATGATATGACTCCGCTGGCCCGGTCGCGTTGGTTCCTCATTCCGCTACTCATGGGTACGCTGGCGCTGGGCGCCGCGACCGGCTTTCTCCTCCCGCGCGACGATGACTTCTTCATCTGGCAGAAGAACTTTACCCTCATCGGGGAGATCTATGAGGAGCTGACGCAGAACTACGTAGAGCCGATTGATGGCGAGCGTCTCCTCCGCAGCAGCATTGAGGCCATGCTGGACGAGCTGGACCCGTACACCACCTTTATTGATGAAGCCGAGAACGCCGACATCAACATCATCACGCGGGGGCGCTACGGCGGCGTGGGGCTTACCGTAGGCCGCCGCAACGGCAAGCTGGCCATCTCCAGTGTGGTGAAGGGCAGCAGCAGCGAGGCCGAGGGCGTACGCACCGGCGACATCATCACGGCCATCGACGGGCAAGAAGCGACTGACCTCTCGCAGGAGGACGTGCGCACCCTGCTGCGCGGCGAGCCCGGCACCACGGTGGTGGTAACCATGGCGCGTGCCAGCGCCGAGGGCCCCCTACAGTTTAGCCTTACCCGGCAAGACATCGAGCTGCAGAACGTACCGTACTACGGGTTTGTCGCGGATGATACCGCCGCCGCCCTCGGCTATGTGAAGCTGGAGCGCTTTACCCAGCGCGCCGCACAGGAGACGCGCGCTGCCCTCGACGACCTGAACGCCACCGCCGCGCTCAACGGCCTGGTGCTCGACCTGCGCGGCAATCCCGGCGGGCTGCTGGATGCTGCCGTGGACATCACCTCGCTCTTTGTGGAACGCGGCGCAACGGTCGTCTCTACCCGAGGCCGCGCCCCTCGCACCGAGCGCACGTACCGGAGCCGCCGCGCGCCCGCCTACCCGGACGTCCCGCTCGTGGTGCTGGTCGATGGCCAGAGCGCCTCGGCCAGCGAGATTGTGGCCGGGGCTGTGCAGGACCTGGACCGCGGCGTGATTGTGGGCGAACCGACCTTTGGCAAGGGGCTCGTGCAGGTGATTCGCCCCCTCTCGCACGAAACCTCGGTGAAGATGACCGTCTCCAAGTACTACACGCCCAGCGGCCGCTCCATCGAATCCGTCGAGTTTGCCGACAAAGCGCACGACGAGATCCCGGAAGCCGAACGGACGACGTTTACCACTGAGGCCGGGCGCACGGTGCAGGAAGGGCGGGGCATCGAGCCGGACGTGCGGGTCGGGCCGGATACCGCGGGCGAGCTGGAGCGCGCCCTCAACCGCCGCTCGGCCTTCTTCTTCTTCGCGAACCATTTCACCGCCACCAACCAGGCGCCCATCACCGGATCGTTTGAGCCCTCGGCGGCCGACGTGTCCGCCTTCCGGGCCTGGCTGGAGGAGCAGCCGTACGACTACGCGACGTCGCTGGAGGAGGATGTGCAAGCCCTGCAGGAGAAACTACAGGACAGCGGCTACACCGAAGCAGCGGACGAGGCGCGGGCGTTGCGGGGTGCGGTAGCCCGCGAGCGCGACCGCGCCTTTGACCGCCACGACGCACGCATCCGTGAGCGGCTCCGGCAAGCGATCCTGGCCCGCTACGTGCCGCAAGAAGCACAGGTGCGCGCCTCCCTCGACCGCGACGCCCCCTTCCGGGAAGCCGTGCGGCTGCTGGAAGACGAGGCCACCTATGCCGGACTGCTGACGGTAAACGGCTGACATGGGACTGGACGTGCTGCTGTTGCTGCTGGCGGGACGCCCCCTTCCGGGAAGCCGTGCGGCTGCTGGAAGACGAGGCCACCTATGCCGGACTGCTGACGGTAAACGGCTGACATGGGACTGGGCGTGCTGCTGTTGCTGCTGTTGCTGCTGGCGGGGCTGGCCGCGGGCTTCGTCGCTGGGCTGGTGGGCGTGGGCGGAGGTATCATTTTCGCCCCGGTGCTCTTCTTCTACTTTCGGGCGGCCGGGGTGAGCGCTGCCGTACTCACGCCGCTGACGCTGGGCTCCAGCCTGCTGTGCACGCTGCTGGTAGCGCTGGCCAGCGCGTACTTTCAGCACCGGCGCGGCGCCGTGCTGGTGCGCCTGATGGGGATCGTCGGCCTCTGCAGCGCCCTGGCCGTGTACGGCACCACGCGGTTCGTGACCACGCAGCCGTGGTACACCCCCGAGGTGTTTCAGGTGATCTTCAGCATCGTGCTGCTGACGGTGGTGGCGCGGATGCTCTTGAAGCAACCGGGAGGCGCCTCCGGTACGGCAGGCCCCGCCTCGGCCGACGCTTCACCGCATAGCCTCGCCGTCCTCTTTGGCACCGGTACCGCAGCCGGTGCCGTCTCGTCGGCTGTCGGGGTAGGCGGGGGCGTCGTGCTCGTGCCGGCGTACACCACCTTCCTGCGCATCCCCATCCACAAAGCCGTGGGCACCTCCAGCGCTACCATCGTGCTCATCTCGCTGGCGGGCGTGCTCACCTACAGCCTGCACGGCGGGGCCGCCGACGTACCGGCCACCGCCCTTGGCTACGTGGACGCCCGCGCGCTGCTCCTCTGCCTGCCCGCGCTGCTCACCGCGCGCTGGGGCGTGCAGGCGGCCCACGCGTTCAACGTGCGCACCCTCCAGACCGCCTTCGCCCTTGTCGCGGTGCTGGTGGCCGGGCGTCTTCTGTGGGGAGCGCTTGGCGGATGACCCAGCACCGCCGGGGGCGCCCGGCCGCGGCGGCGCCCGGGACACATCCCCGCGGCTTCGCGGTACGGTAGGGTGGCGCCACGGTACCGGGCCCTGCGCCGTACCGTAGCGCTGTGCGGTAGCCATCGTGCCGTATGTACCTTCGCTGCCTCTCTCCCACGTCCTCTATCCTCACGCATGCGCGAGACCATCCAACACGTCCAGTTTGACGCGTACGGCCCGCCCGAAGTGCTGACCTGCGCCCCCGTGCCCCGCCCGGCGGCCCGCCCCAACCACCTGCGCGTCGCCGTTCATGCAGCGGGCGTCAACCCCGTAGACTGGCGCTACCGGCAGGGCCAGCTAAAGTGGATCGACTGGTCGTCGTTTCCGCGCACACCGGGTGCCGACGTGGCCGGCCTGGTGGTGGCCGTGGGCACGGGCGTGGACGCCTTCCGCGTGGGCGACCGCGTATGCGCCATGGTAGACACCCGCCGCGGGGGCGGCTACGCGGAGCAGGTGCTCGTGCCTGCCGCGGATGCCGCGCGCATCCCGCCAGCCCTCACGATGGTAGAAGCCGCCGGCCTGCCGCTGGTCACGCTCACGGCCATCCAGGCCCTGCGCGACCAGGCCCAGCTGCAGGTCGGCGAGCACGTGCTCATCAACGGCGCCTCGGGGGGCGTGGGCACCATGGCTGTGCAGTGGGCGAAAGCCCACGGCGCCACCGTCACGGGCGTGTGCAGCCATCGCAACATCGCCCTGGTGGAATCCCTCGGTGCCGATGCGGTGATCGACTATACACAGGAGGACTTCGCCCGGCGCACCGGGGCGTATGACGTCATCTTCGATGCGTATGGCAACCGCAGCCTCAGCGATGTGGAGCCCGCGCTGCGGTTGGGCGGGCGGTTCGTCACTACCGACATCACCCCGCAGCGGCTGGGGCGCATGGTCGGCTCATGGATCCTGCCCGGCCCCGCGGTGCGCGTGGTGGTCGTCCAGCCCAGCGGTGCCGACCTTCGCCAGGCGATGCAGCTCGTCCGGACCGGCGCGCTGCGGCCCGTGGTCGACCGCACCTTCCCGCTCTGCGATGCTGCAGCAGCCCATCGCTACAGTGAAACGCGCCGCGCACAAGGCAAGATCGTGCTCGTGACCGACGCCCACGGCACATCGTAGCGGCTTTGTCTAATGCCTGCGCGTCCACGCGCGAACATTAGCCCGGCCGCGCGCGTGAGCGTCGCTGTTTCGTATATTCTTGTACTTACCCTGCAGGCAGCCCGCGACCGCTCGCTGCTGTTCTCGACCGCCCATGGAGCAAATTGCTACTCTTCCGCAAGTGCGATTCCTCAACGAGAAGTTTCAAAAAGCGCTGATCCTGGAGGAGCCCGATCCCTCCCTGGATGCCCACCTCCGCGAGCAGGGCATTGAGCCGGACCGCCTGCCCTTGACGGCCACGCAGGATGTGGGCGGGGTCATCAAGCGGTTGAAGCAAGGCCAGCACGACCTGCTTTACAAGCGCAGCAAGTTTCCCGTAAGTCGAGAGGTGCTGCAAGCATCAGAGCGCCTCGCCGCCATCATGCTCTGCTGCATCGGGGATGACACGGTAGACAAAGTCGCCTGCGCGGAGGAGGGCGTGCTCGTCATGAACGACCCGGTGAGCAACGGCCGCTCGGTGGTAGAGCTGGTCCTGGGCGAGCTGATCTGCCTGGCCCGCCGCATCTTTGTCGCCAACGACGCCGGGCGGCAGCACCTGTGGACGAAGGACAGCACCAACCGCTACGAGATCCAGGGCAAGACGCTCTCCATCATTGGCTTGGGCAACATCGGCAAGCAGGTGGCACAGGCCGCCGAGGCACTGGGGATGGAGATCTACTTCTACGACGAGTCCGACCTGGCCCGCGAGGTGGGCGTCGCCCTCGGGTGGAACGCGTGCAACAGCCTGCCCGAGGCCTTTCGCAAAGGCGACTTTGTGACGGTGCACGTCTCGGCCGAGACGCCCAAGGGCGAGAGCAACCGCGACCTCATCAGCTACGAGGCGTTCGCCCAACTGGCGGCCGATCGCCCCGAGAAAAGCCCGCGCGGCTTCATCAATGCGGCCCGCGGCTTCCTCTACCCGCCCGAGGACCTCAAGCGCGCCATTGCGGAGGGCAACGTGCGGGCTGCCGCCGTGGACGTGTTTCCGGAAGAGCCGGGCAGCGCCGAAGACGTCTGGCGCAACCCGTACGCCGAGTTGCAGGAGGTGGTGACCACCCCGCACATTGGCGCCGCCACGCAGGAAGCGCAGCCCCGCATCGCCGCGTACGTGGCCGCCACCACGCGCATGTTCAACCAGCGCGGCACCGTGCGCGACACCGTCTTTCAGCCCGGGCAAACCATCGGGCTCGACGCCACCCCGCCCTTCTGGACGCTGGCCGTCGTCCACAGCGACGTGCGCGGGACGAAGAAGGCGATCAACGACTCCATCTACCGCGCCGGCGCCAGCAACCTGCAGTCGAGCCACCGCGACTTCATCGACTACGGTGTGGCCTATGACGTCAACGCGATCGATCAGCCGCTTGACGGCGCGCAACTCGAAACCCTCTGAAGCCGCTGATCGGCGCACAGCCCCGGCCCCCTCCCCCTGGCACCTTGCCCTGTGAATTGCAGGCGAAGCGGGTTAGGCCGTAGCCTCTCTTGTGTCTGACGGGATCCCGGGCGGAAGCATAATTTCCGCCCACGACGAAGGCCGCGTCTATCTTAGGCGCGTGCGTTTTTCGATGTCCCGCTTCAGACGGCCGCTGCCGATGCCTACCCGCCCCCCTTCCGCCGATGCTACCGCCGCCGCCCAGGACCGCCTCAGCCCCAACGCGCGGCGGTTGCTGCGCAAGCTCTCCGACGGCCACCGCCTTACCACGGCGGAAGCCGCCGACCATCTGGACGTCAGTGCCCGCACCATCCGCAACCTGCGGGCTGAACTGGAGGACGCCGGCATTCCGGTGCAGCGCGCCCGGGACGGGCACGCCACGCAGCTCTATTTGCGCCCGGAAGACCAGGGCCATTACGTGGAGCCCCTGCACCTGACCGAGCAGCAGATGCAGGCCCTCACCGTCGCCATCAACGCGGCGGCGCACGTGCTGGCCCCAACGCCCTACCACGCCCCGCTGCAGGCCGCCTTCCGCGCGGTGCGCCGCGAGTGGCTCGCGCGGGCCTTTACCTTTGAGCCCGAAACAGAGGCCGCACACTGGCACTTTGGCGGGCTGCCGCAGCAAGACATCCCCGAAGAGACGTTCGCAGTGCTCGCCAAGGCCATCCGCAACCGGCAGACGCTGGTGCTGGACTACTACACCGCCTCCCGTGATGCCTGGACCCGCGATCGCCGCCTCGACCCCTACGTCATTGCCCGGCGGCAGGGCTCGTGGATGCTGGCGGCCTACTGCCACGAGAAGCAGGCCGTACGGGATTTCTCGCTCGCGGGCATGCAGCACCTCCGGCCGTACGAGCCGAATGGCACGCCCGTGTACTTCGGGGCCACCCCCGACTTCGATCCGCACGAGCACTTCAGAGGGCGCGGCGGCGCGCTGGCCGGAGACGCGTGGGTGGACGTGCGCCTTCTGGTGGAGCCCAACGCCGCGCCGTACTTCAAGCGCAAACGCTACCACGCCAGCCAGCGGATTGAGGAAGAGCAGGCCGATGGCCGCCTCGTCGTGCACTACCGCGTGCGCGGCCTGCGCGGGTTTGTCTCGGGCATCCGCTCGTGGGGCCGCCTGGTGACGGTGCTGGAGCCGCAAAGCCTGCGCGAGGAGCTGACGGCCGAGTTTTATGAACTGGCGGGGCGGTATGTGAACGGGGAGGATTTGTCATAGGGCTGTGTGATCAGATTCGTGGCATTCCACGATGGACCGTAATCGTAGATACCGGACGCCCCCCCAATGACCAGCTCC
>JAAAOI010000260.1 GCA_009908945.1 Bacteroidota bacterium | reverse complement strand
GGCGACGTCGGTGTCGCAGGTCGAGAGCAACCTCGCAAGCCTCGACCTGCACCTCGAAGAGGCGCACTGCTCGGTGCTGGACGAGGCCTCATCCATCGATCTCGGGTTTCCGCATGAGTTCCTTGAGGGCACCCGGGCGGTGACCTACGGCGGCTACCACGATGACATCGACGGTCCCCGTCGCGGCGCGCCGCTCCACTGGTAGGTGCGTCCCGCTCGATGAGCAGGCGACCCAACCGTGCGCCATTCTGCAAACGAACACAGCAGCCCATGAACCCAGGCAGCCCATGCACGCTGTCAACGCACGATGGCCATCCGCCGGGTCGTCGTGGCCTGCGCGAAGACGTCTGCATTGGGCTTTTCATTGTAAGGCGTGTTGTTGGGTGTGGTCTCGGGATCAGCGGCATCATGGGCGTGGACGGAATAGCATTCGCCATCGCGCGTATTCTCCAAGGTAACCGTGATGGCCGCGTTGCCATCCTCCATCTCGTCAACGTCGATGCGGGCTTCCAGCGTACGGTTATGCGCCCCGCGGGTAGGCCGTGTTGACGTCGCCGAGCCGTTGGCCTTCGTTGAACGCGTAGCTGAAC
The DNA here is from genome assembly GCA_009908945.1 of Bacteroidota bacterium. GTDB lineage: Bacteria > Bacteroidota > Rhodothermia > Rhodothermales > Salinibacteraceae > Tc-Br11-B2g6-7. The sequence goes on along the minus strand of JAAAOI010000260.1, from coordinate 10,156 downwards.
GAGGCCGACATCGGATCATCGGTGCCGGGGTCCACCGGCATGGAATCGTCGCTGCATGCGGTAAAGATGAATAGCGCGACCGTGGCTGCCATGATGGGCCAGGTGGTCTTCGATAAAAAGGCGAGTGCACTTCATAAGCTTGCCGTGTGTCGTGATGATAAAACGGAACGCGGGAAACTCCCGCTCACCCGACACTACAAGGTGCATTTCCGATTGGATGATCTGTAGGCGGAGATATGGAGGCGTTGGAGGGTCGTTACAATTGGGTCGTTCCGTCGCCGCGTTGCGTGAGCAGACGCGCGAAGAGGCGAGGAGTGGAAGAGGCGAAGCGGCGAGGGGAGGGCATGAGTGGTGGAGGTAACGCGCGGGTGCCTCTCAATGTCATCACGAACGTCAGTGAAGCGATCTCCTACGTGTTGGCTACGCAGAAGCTGGGGGATTCCCGTTTTGCCGAGCGATGAGGAAGGACGGGGTAGAGGAATCGAGGAGATGGAGCACGGACACGTCTTCTCCGATGCCGCTGCGAGAAGTGCAGCGGCGAAGCCTTCTTTCCGACACGGCTTCCGGCGGTTGGGGGAACGGAGCGCCGGGGGAAGCGAGACCCGGAGGTGGGCGCGGCTACGTACCGCGCGAAGCGTCCATATTCGATCAGCCCGCACGCAGGTGCGCCAGTTGACGCCTCCCACGAGTATTTGAGCCCAGATTGGCGACAGCGGCTCACGCAGAACAGGCCATGCACGCTCGGATACCGTGCGGCCCCGTGGCGCGGTAACGCCGCTTCACCGCCTCATGGATCCTCGCCTGCGCGAGGATGACTTCGGGGGACGGAAAAGCGGGACGAGAGGGCGGTGCCCGGGTAAAACGCCGGTGGGCTGTCGTATGGCGGACTATCGCACGGAACGCTGCCCCTGGTAGCCTGCGCACCGGACCGACCACTCGGCACTCACCCCCAGCAGCCAGAACACAGCCCGCCGGTCCAGCCATCCTCCCGTCGTCCTGAGCGCAGGATCGCCCCGCGATCCGAAGACGAAGGGCGATCAAGGACGAAGACCGGAGAACAGTTACGTGCCTGTCCCTTGCACTGTAAAGCCGCTGATTTCCACGTCCTGTGTCAGCTCCCGAAGCGACGGTAATGGCCGTACCATCGGCCGTGTGAACGGCTTCCGGCCGTCGGTGGAAGCGGCGGCGGCCGCTTGAGGGGCCTGGGCGTCGGGGGTATGATTCAACATGGATGGCATGGGCGTTCTCCTTGAGATGGTTGACGATCACAGCACGCGTGGCAGGCACAAGTCTGATAAAAACATGCCGCGCCGGAGGGGTGCCCGCCCCCCGGCACGGCCGCTGTGCGCCCTACCGGACGCGCGTCATGCGTTGCGTCGCGGTGTGCCCTCCAGCCTGAAGGCGCACAAGGTAGAGACCTGAGGCGATGGCGTGGCCGTTGCTGAGCGCTCCGTTCCAGGTGACTTCGTGTGTGCCCGCGCTCAGCGGAGCATCGACCAAGGTGGCCACCTCGCGGCCCATCAGGTCGAAGACCTGCACCTGCACGGGGCCGGCCTCCGGCAGATCGAACCGGATGGTGGTGGCCTCGCCAAACGGGTTGGGATAATTCCCGAGAATAGCCAGCGCCCGCGGCGCCTGCGTGGAGAGCGTCAGCACGGGATCTACCTCAAGCACGCTACCACAGACGTTCTTAGCCTGCGCGAAGTAGCTGGCCGTGAACTGCTCACCGGGCTCCAGCCCATCGGGCGGCACAGCGGTGAGGATGAAGTCCACCGCCGTGGGCTCGCTACCTGCAGTCCCAGCAAAGCTCCAGCTAATGCCGTCTTCTGTGGGCGTAAAGTCCGCCTCGGTGCTGGCTTCGAAGTTAACAAGCGCCGCGTTGCCGCCGGGGTCGACGAAGTTCACCTCCACGAGCCCTTCCGCGCTGGTGAACGTGAGCGTCACAAAACCATCCGGCACCGTCGACGCGTCCTGCGCAAACGCTGGCACCGCGCACGCCGGCGCACTGATGGTCACGGTCGCCTGCGCCTCGTCATTGTCCGAATTCGGATCGGCGGGGTTACTCCCCTGGATGCTGGCCACGTTGGTATACTCGCCTGCTTCGTCGGCCGTGCAGTCAAAGACAAGCGTCGTAGAGCCGTCTACTGCCAGGCTCCCGAGCGTCCACAGGCCGGCGGTGGCATCGTAGCTGCCATCCGCTGCCGTTACCGTACAGTCGAGCCCCTCGGGGATGGCGTCCGCGATTTCGATATCGTTCGCAGCGTTCGGCCCGTTGTTGGTGAGGGTGACGGTGAAGCTGAACGTATCGTCGACCAGCACCGAGGCGTCACTGACGGTCTTCTCCAGCGCCAGATCGGCGGCCTGGCCTTCCACGGTGGCGCTGGCGCTGTCGTTCGCACCGTCGGGATCGGGCAGCTCGGCGGCCTGCAGCTCGGCTGTGTTCTCGAAGACACCCGCCGCATCGACCGTCACCTCCAGCGTGAGCGTCTCATTCGCATCCGACAACAGCTCCGGTAGCATCCATTCGTCAGTGTCGGGGTCGAAGCTACCCGCGCTGGCGGTGGCGCTCACCAGAGAAAGCCCTGACGGCAGGATATCCTTGATGACGATGTCCTCGTCCAGCCCAAACGCGCTCAGGTCGTCCGCGTCGCTGCCCTTGCTTGCCGTCACGGTGAAGGTCGCCGTCTCCCCCACGTCTACCACCGCGGGGTCCACGGTCTTGGCCAGCGCGATATCGGCTTCGAGCAGGTCAGCCACCAGCAGCACCCGGTTGGCCTCGTAGATGACCGTAAACGCCACGCCGCTCCCGGCATAGATTTGATCGTCGGTGTTGGGGTTCGTGAAGGCGCCCGACACACTGGAGGCGGTGAGCACCTCAAACTGCTGGCCCTGCGTGGGCACGAAGCCGTCGAGGTTCACCTGGATCTGGCCATTCAGTGCGGCGCTGGAGGTTACCTCGAGCTGGTCGTGCCCATTCGTTGCACCTGCGCCCCCACTGCCGGCGATGTCCACGATAAAGGTGGCGGTGGACTGTGGGTCAAACGTGCCGGTCCAGTTAAGGACGCCGGGGGAGAGCCCCGGTCCGGTATCGCCGGCGTGGGTGAGCGTACCACTGGCAAACTCAACTGTCGCGCCCCCCTGAATCAGTGCATCTTCGGCGTGAGCGAAGGGTCCGTCCGCGCGTATCGTCCCGGCCTCAGCACTCACAATGCCATCAGCATTGTTGTCAAAGTTAAGAACGGATGTGCCAGAGGCTCTGCTCACGCGAGAGACCCCGGCCCCCGCGCTCTTCTTGAAGAGCCCGTTGTTCTCAAACCGCCGGTTCCCGTTGGACTGAACCTGTAGATCGGCATCTCCCTGCGAGTCGAACGTGGCGTTGTTTACCACCTCCACATCCGGTCTAAAAAATAACGTCCCCTGCTCGTGCTCGATCGTCCCGTTGTTGGTGAGTACGCTGGCTTCCTCCAAAAACTTGTTCGTTCCCGTCGTCAGCCGCAGCAGGCCCGCGTTCGTCAAGCTGCCGGCCAGCGTGCCCGCGCTCCAGTCCAAACCAGTGCCCCCGAAGTTTATGGTCGCCCCCGCACCGTCGTCCTGTATCGTAGCTCCGCTTATCTGCACGGTGCCGGCAGGACTCCCCGTGATGGTCCCCACTATCGTGTGGGTGCCGGACACAAAGTTTACCTCCGCACCCGCAGCTGCCTCGAAGAGGCCGGTGTCGTGCGTGTTATTACCTCCTAAGAACTGGATCTTGCCCACCTCCGCCTCCACAGTGCCGTTGTTGTCAAAGTCGAGGAAGGCTGCGCCAGAAACTCTGCTCACGCGAGAGATGCCGGTCCCCCCGGTCTTCTTGAAGAGCCCGTTGTTCTCAAACCGCCGGTTCCCCGTGTCCGAAATACCGAAGTTAACGTCCGCCTTTAAGTCGAACGTGCCGTTATTTACCACCTCCACATCCGGTCTAAAAAATAACGTCCCCTGCTCGTGCTCGATTGTCCCGTCGTTGGTGAGCGTGCTGGCTTCCTCCAAAAACTTGTTCGTTCCCGTCGTCAGCCGCAGCAGGCCCTCGTTGGTCAAGCTGCCGGCCAGCGTGCCCGCGCTCCAGTCTACTACCCCTCCGGCAAAGACGGTGCTGGGCTCGTTAAGCGTGAGCGTGCCGCCGGAGTAGACCAGCGTCTGTGTGCCATCTTCGTCCGTGCGCCCCAGCAGCAGTTGTTTGGCCGTGACCGTGGTGTTGAGTGTTACGGTATACGTTCCCGCAAGCAGGATACACGCTTCGGTGGTGGCATCCGGTAAACCGTTGGTCCAGTTGGCGCTGTCGGTCCAGAAGCCGTCTACAGCGGATGCCCACTCGGTTCCGCCAGCCGGGCACGTCTGGGCTGCAGCAGCTGTCGCCCAGACGAGAGGAGCCATGAGGAGAAAGACAAAAATGGTAACGTTGCGCATGGGAATCACCGGCGGGCATTGGGGTGGGTACGGGTATCAGGAAGGCCGTCGTCAGCAACCGAAGCCGCGCATAGCGCCCACGGGATTGTGACCGGCCCTACGTGTATAACCGTATTTTCGGCGCCTGAAGGATCATGACGCGGCCCGCCCTTTTGCCGCCCTATGTGGCTCCACCTCGCCATTTCGCCCGTTTGAGGGGGTTGGCCCTTGATCTGGCCGTAAACCTGCGCCAAAGTACCCATGATCGAGTTGCTAAACACTACCCGTTTCAACCATGAGAAGTGGTAATCTGCAGCGCAACTTTCAGGGCGGCCGCTATGTGCCTGGGCGCACCAGTCCGCCTTCTCACGAACGGATCGATTTGTAGATGACCCGGGCGCCCCTGTTTGGAGAAGAGGATGCGGCCGGGCTGGAGGCGCTACGGCCTGAGGTGTATGCCGAGCTTCGCCGGCGGGCGCACTGGCAGCGGCTGTGGCGGCCCGATAGCGCCACGCTCAATACCACCGCCCTGGTGCACGAAACGTATCTGCGCCTGGCCCGGCGCGAGGAGATGCCCTGGACCACGGAGGCGGAGTTCTACAGCTACGCTGCGCGGGTGATGCGGGACATCCTCATTGACTACGCCCGGCGCAAGCGGGCCCTCAAGCGTGGGGGGCCCCAGCCGGATCTGCCGCTGGATGCCGTCGGGGAGCTGTCCGACAAAAAGCTGGATGAGGTGCTCGAGGTCAACGATGCGCTGGAGCGGCTGGCCACGCTGGACGCCCGGCGCGCCAAGGCGGTGGAGCTGCGGTACTTCGTCGGGCTTACCATTCATGAGGTGGCCGAAGTACTGGACGTATCCCCTGCCACCGTAAAGCGCGACTGGGCGGTGGCCCGCGCCTGGCTCTACCGTGAGATGCGGTAGCCGTATGGGCCCGTGCCGTTGCAGCGCCACCTAACCCTGTGGAGGATGCTCCCATGATGACAGCTGACGAGTGGCACCGCGTAAGCGCCTGCCTGGCGGAGGCGCTCGGCCATCCTCCGGAGGCCTGGCCGGCCTTTCTGCAGGCCCACCCTGCGCTCGACGAGCACCTGCGCGCGGAGGTGGCGTCCTTGCTGGAGGCCCACCTGGCGGCGGAGGAGGCGGAGGTGCTGCAAAGCCCCTTTGCCCCACGAAACGGCGTGTCGCTGGTCGGGCGACAGGTCGGCCCTTACCGGCTCCAGCGCATCTTGGGGGCGGGCGGCATGGGCGCGGTGTATCTGGGCGAGCGCACGGATGGCCAGTTTGCCCATCAGGTGGCCATCAAGCTGGTACTCCCCCACCAGGCCACGCCGGAGCTCGTGCAGCGGTTTCAGCAAGAACGCCAGATCCTGGCGCAGCTGGACCACCCCCACATCGCCCGCCTGTTGGATGGCGGGGTGACGGACGACGGGGCGCCGTACCTCATCATGGAATATGTGGAGGGGCAGCCGATTACGGCGTACGCTGACGCCCAGCAGCTCACCCTTGAGGCTCGGCTGGCGCTCTTTGCCGAGGTTTGTGATGCCGTGACCTTTGCCCATCGCAACCTCATCATTCACCGCGACCTCAAGCCCAGCAATATCCTGGTGACGGCCGAGGGGCACGTGAAACTCCTGGATTTTGGGATCGCCAAACTGCTGGAGGGTACGGCCGATGCCCTCGTGACCCGCACCGGCCACCGCGTGCTGACCCCCGCCTACGCTGCGCCCGAGCAGGTAGAGCACGGCCCGGTAACCACGGCCACGGATGTGTACCAGCTGGGGGTGCTGCTCTACGAGCTGCTGACCGGCGGGCACCCCTTCGACCTGCATGGGCTGTCGCCGCGGGCCATCGAGCGCGTGATCTGCGAGACCCAGCCCACACCTCCATCAGCGGCTACCGCCATCACACGCGAGACCGGCCTACAGCGTGGCACCGAGGCCGCGGCGCTCCGGCGCCGGCTTCGCGGCGACCTCGACACCATCACGCTCATGGCGCTGCGTATCCCCCCGAAGCGGCGCTACGCGTCTGTTGAGGCCCTGCAGGAGGACCTTAACCGGCACGCCCGCCACGTGCCCATTCAGGCACGGCCACACACACGAGGCTATCGCGCCTCTCGCTTTGTGCGGCGCCACCGGGTAGGCGTAGCCGCTGCCGCCGCGGTCGTCGTCCTCCTGCTAACGGTGCTGGTCCTGGCGGTGCGCTTTGCGGTGGTCACGTCTGCGCAGGCCGATGCGCTGGCCCGTGAGCGCGACCGCGCCCAGGCCGAGACCGCCAAGACAGAGCAGATCAACAGTTTTTTGCAGGGGCTGTTTGCTGCGCCCGATCCGTTTCAGGAGGGCCGCGACGTGCGCGTGGTGGAGGTGCTGGCTGGCGCAGCCGACCGCATCGACGACGAACTGGCCGACCAGCCCGGGGTGGCGGCCGGCGTGTATCGCACGCTGGGCATCACGTACCAAAACCTGGGGCTGTACGCGGACAGTGAAACCTACCTCCGGCGCGCCCTGGACTTGCAGCGCGCACAGCCCACGCCTGATGATGCCCTTGTGGCGCAGAGCTTGAAAGACCTGGGCCTGGTCTACCACTGGCAGGGCCAGCTGGATAGCGCCCGGACGTACTATCGGCAAGGCATCGCGCGCTTTCGGCAGTCGGGGACTCCCAGCGTAGGCTTTGCCGAGACCCTCAACGACTACGGCACGCTGCTGCTGGATGAGAGCCAGTACGACGACGCGCTGCCCCTACTCCAGGAGTCGCTGGCCCTCTACACGACGGTAGGCTACGACGCCCACGAAGACGTTGTCGCGGTGCTCTCCAACCTTGCGTTTGCCGCGCACGGCCGCGGCGACCTTCCCGCCGCCGACTCGCTCTACCAGCGGGCCCTCCAGATGCAGCACCGCGTGGTAGGCCCGCAGCACCCGGACGTGGCCATTCTACAGAATAACCTCGGCTGGCTCCGGCATGAGATGGGCGACCTCACCGGGGCCGACTCCCTCTTCCGGGCGTCGCTGGCCCTGCGTGAGGCCAGCCTGGGGCCAGCGCACCCCAGTGTGGCGCTCATGAAAGCGCATATCGCCGGGCTTATCCTCCTACCGCAGGAGTCCTTCGACGCGGCCGATGCGCTACTGCTGGAGGCCCTCGCTATCCTGTCTGCCGCTGTCCCGGGCGACCATCCCTACACAACGGTGGCGCTCGTCAACCGGGGGCTGGTGCAGCTGCGAACCGGCAACTATACCGCCGCCGAAGCGCTCCTACGGGAGGGCCGCGCGATGCGGGCTCGCGTGTTTGGAGCCGAGCACCACCGGCTGGCCCCGGTCGATCTGGAACTCGGGCGCGCCCTGCAAGCGCAACAGCGCACAACGGCGGCCAAGGCCGCGTTTCAGTCGGCGCTGGCGCTGGCGGGTGACGATGAGGAGCTCCGGCGCGCGGCGCAAGAGGCGCTGGATACCCTGCGCGGCTCCACCACGGCTGTCCGGTAGCTTCCGGTAAAGGAGGCGCGTGGGCCATAGGCGGGCTGGTGTGCCTGGTCGGCATCCATCACCGCCTCCGGCCGCCGCCGCATTAAGTACTGATTACTGGCTACGAACTATAAACGAAAAAAGGCCACGCCGCAACGTAGCCTGTATCGGTAGCAAGACATGGTAATGTGGGCCTGACTGGATTTGAACCAGTGACCTCTCGCGTGTGAGGCGAGCGCTCTAAACCCCTGAGCTACAGGCCCAACGGGCGCACATCGCGCGGTTGGATTACGGTGCTACTTCGCGCGGGGCGGTAGGTTCACGAACGCTCGGGACCACCCGCGCAATATCCATGAAGAACACCGTCCCCTAAAGCCCGAGCCGGCGGCCACCGATACCGGGGACGGCTCCACCCTACCCTTTGCTACTCATCAAGCCCTCGGCTCGCCTATGTCCTCGTCCACACCCGACCTCCAGGCCCGCCTCAGCCGGCTCGAACGCGCCAACCGGCGGCTCACGTGGATGCTGTCAGTCGTGGCCGTGCTTGGTCTGCTGGGGATCGGATGGCTGCTGTTCGATTCAGCAACAGATGTTGTGGACGACAACCGGTTTGTCCGGAACGTGATGTTCTACGCGGGCGACGATGCGCTCTTTTCTCCGCGGGAAAAACTGGACCTCGTCCGCGGCTGGCCGGCCACCTGGAGCAGCGGCACCCCCATCCGCGGACACATGGGCGCCCACCCGGATGGCACACAGGCCGGTGCCCAATTCTATGATGCCGCCCATCGGTATGCACAGCTCACGGTATCCGAAACCGGGGGAAGCGTGTTGCATCTGCGCGATGACGGCCGCTCTGCATTTCTTGGCACCAACCTCTACGACGGCCAGCTGCTGCTCGAGCTGCTATCGGCCGATGGCCAACAGGGGGTGCGCCTTGGGCTGACGGCAGACGATGAGCCCGTGCTGGACATCATCCGCCAGGGCGTTGCGCAGTCGATGGTGGCTTCTTCAGGCGTGGATCCTTCCGGTACCGGGAGCGTGGGAGCCGCTCCTGCTTCTGCGACTGCTGCTACCCATGCCCGACGCCCCGCCCCCTGAAGGCACTCCGGAGGACGCCCCCGCTGACCGCTCCACCTCCCCACGCTGGACGCGCCGGGCGCGGGTCGCGTTCTGGCGCAGCAAGGCCATGCAACGCTCCCGCGCCTTCTACCGAAAGCACGAACCGCGGCTCTCGGCGCTGTTCTTCGTGGCGGGCGTCACGTGGGATCTCGCCGCGTACGACCGGGTGGACTCGGGGGTGGTGAGTGTGCTGCTCTTTACGTACCTGCTGGTGCTGGGCGTGCTTATGGTGGCCTCTGCGCTGGTGGAGGCCGGCCGCACGCAGCGCGCGGTGCTCCTGCGCTACCAGAACGCGCTGCGCTATGGGATCCAGTTCTGCCTGGGGGCGCTGCTTAGCGCCTGCACGATCTTCTACTTTCAGAGCGCGTCCCTCACCCACACGGGCGGCTTTCTGGTCGTGCTCATCGGCCTGCTGCTCGCCAACGAGGTCATCCACCGGCGCCTGTTTAACCTCTACCTGCTCCTGGGGCTGTACCTGATCGCGGCGTATGCCACCTTCATTTTGCTGGTGCCGGTGCTGGCCGGCTCGTTGCATGTCTGGACCTTCGTGGTGGGCTCCGGCCTGGCGCTGGCACTGGTGGCGGGGCTCATCACCCTCTTCTGGCGCTGGCAGGTGTTCGTCCGCTGGCGGCAGCTGGTGGGGGCCAGCCTCGTGGTGGCGCTGCTCTTCGGGCTGCTGACCACCGCGTACGTACAGCACTGGATCCCGCCGGTGCCCCTGGCCCTGCGCTACGGTGACGTCTTTCACGAGGTCGACCGCCGCGCGGACGGCTACCACCTCCGCTATGAACCCGCGCCCTGGTACCGGTTCTGGCAAACCTCCAGCCCCACGGTGCACTACGTGCCGGGGGAACCGGTGTACGTCTTCACGGCTATCTTTGCGCCGACGGCTATCCGCACGGCGGTGGAGCACCACTGGCAGCACTTCAACCCAGCGGACTCCACCTGGTACACCACCGACGAAATCGGATACACGCTGCGGGGCGGACGGCGCGAGGGCTATCGGGGCTACACGTTCAAGCGCTTTATGCGGCCGGGCCCTTGGCGCGTTGATGTGCGAACGGACGGCGGGCGCCTCTTGGGGCGGGTTTGGTTTGAGGCACGAGCGGTGGATGCCCCCGTCACGGGCCTACAGGAGCGGCTGTACGAGTAGCCCCGCTAC
>JAAAOI010000158.1 GCA_009908945.1 Bacteroidota bacterium | reverse complement strand
CGGTAGGCTGCGCGGAGAGGCGGTTAAATGGTTTGAAGAGGCCTTGTTTGTCGTCTTCGGTGAGGCCCGGGCCCCTGTCTGTTACGGCAAACGTGACCGTGTCGGCTGTGCTGCGGATGGTCACGTCGATAGGGGTGCCGGGAGGCGCGTACTTGAGTGCGTTACTCACAAGGTTGCTGCACACCTCATGGAGCCGCCCGGCATCGCCGTGGACGGTGCACGTGTCCTCTGCATCCAGGTGAAACCGTAGCGCCTGCTCCTTGCGTCGGGCCTGCTCCTCAAACGACTCGACGACTGTGTGCCCCAGCGCGGCCAGGTCTACCGGCTCCATGGCCAGCTGCAGGTGTCCGGACTCGATAGCCGAGGACGCGAGCAGGTCGGAAATCATAGCCAGCATATGATCGGTTGAGGAGCGGATCAGGCGCAGCATTTCTTCATTGGCCTCGCCCTCTTCGTGCAATACATCGACCACCCCGTGGATGCTGGCCAGCGGGTTTTTGAGGTCGTGGACCGCCATGCTGAGCAGGTTCGACTTGGCTTCGTTCGCTTCCCGCAGGGCGCCGTTGGCGGTGCGTAGTTGTTCGTTCAGCGCCTGCACCTCCGCGGTACGGCTGGCGACCGTTGCCTCAAGGGCATTGTTGCGGCTTTGCAGGGTACGCGTACGGAGCTGCACGAGGCCCGCCAGCAGGAGGCCCGCCAAGAGGGCGTATAACAGGTAGGCCCAGGGGGTGCGGTACCAGGGGGGGAGAATGGTGAAGGTGGCGGAGGCCGCGGGCGTGACGGTGCCGTCTACTGTCTCGGCCCGCACCTCGAACGTGTAGGTGCCAGGGCCAAGATTGGTGTAGTCACTGCGGGACTCATCCGACCAGTCCGACCAATCTGTGCTCAGGCCCTGCAGGCGGTACTGATACCGGGTTTCTTCCGGATACCGGTAGATGGGCGCGGCAAACGTAAAGCGTACGTCCCGAGTGGCGTAGGTGAGCGTCGGCATGGCAGACGCGAGGTGCGTGCCTGCCACAACGGTGGAGTCGGGCGAGCGAGTCGCGAAGCGACGAATAAGGGGCGCGGGAACCTCAGTGGCCGCCCCGTCGGTGTGGGGCGCGTACCGTACGATGCGGTCATCGGCGCCGGCCCAGATGGTAGGGCCGTCCTCACTGAGCAGGGCGTAGATGCCCAGGGGAGGCATGGCGGCCATGGGGCGCTGCACGGGGCCGTCCGCCTGGCGCGGGAGAAGAAAGCTGCCCTCCGAGGTCATGGCCAGGAGGTGCTCGGGGCCTGCCGTCCGGAGGTCGGCCACAAAGGTGCGCTCGGCGGGCAGATAGCGATTCAGCGCGTCATCCACCTGCATGCGGTACTGTCCGCTCTCGTCCCGTACGAGGCGGCTGATGTTGGCGCCATGGGTCACAAACACGTCGTCGCCCGCGAGGGCGAGCCGGTAGCCGTAGCGGGAGGTGCTGTCTGCCGGGGCGAAGAGCCGAGCCTCGGCGCCGAGCCCCAGGGCTCCAGGGCGGTCGATCTGCCAGAGGCCCGAGGTCAGCGAGGTAGCCCAGAGGGTGCCTTCCGGATCGGAGGCGAGGTAATAGATCGCGCTGTCCATCGCCTCCAGCGGCCCTTGCGGCATCCAGGTGCCGTCATCCGTAAGGCGCAGCAGCTGGATGCCCTGTCGATAGCCTACAAAGGCTTCCCGGGTACCCGGGGGATGGTGCACGGCAAACGCGTCGACGCTTTCGGTTACGCGTTGCGTTTCGCCGGCGTCGGTAAGCTGGTACACGCCCGCTTCTGTGCCCAGCAGCAGCCCCGCAGGCGTGGATTCCAGGGCAAAGATCTGAAGGCGCAGGTCAACGACGGGAGTGAGCTGCGGCGGGGCGCCGGTTCCCGGGGCAGGGTCCAGCCGGTACAGCACGCTGCTGGTCCCTGCGTACAGCGTGCCGTTGTGGCGGGCAAAGGAGTAGAGGCCGTGTTCGAGGCCATGCCGGGCGTCGAGCGTGGTGAGCGGGTGATGCACATCAGCGCGCGCCACCCCCCGCTCCAGCGCCATCCAGAGGCCGCCCTGGTTGTCCTGGCCGAGGTGCTTCACGTCGTTGTCCTGAAGGCCGAGGCTTTGGTTGAGCACGGGTTGGAGACCGCCGGCACGGGGCTCCACCAGCGCCACTCCGCCTGTGCGGGAGGCCACGGCCAGCGTGCCGCTTGTCAGGCGAAGCCCATGCGTTACCTGATGTGCTGCAGCCCAGGCCGAGAGGTGCGGGTCGAGGGGCTGCGCGCCGTCAGCATCGACGCGCCAGACCTCGGCCGTGGTGCCTACCACAAGAGCCCCCTCCTCCCAGGGCTGAATGAAGAACACGTGGGCGTCGGGCGGCAGGGCGGCGTAGCCGGTATGGGGCTCAAAGCCGTTGTCGGTGGCGCGCAGCCAGCCATCGCCTCGTGCATGGGCCAGCAGGGCGCCGTTGACCCACACCGCTTCGTGGACCCGGCCGCCCGGATACGGCAGCACAGTCAGCGCCTCGCCGTCCCATCGATAGGCCTGGGTCGCGTCAAAAAAGTATATCCCCTCGGGCGTCGACGCCATCGCCCCGATGCGTTGCACGGATGCGGCTATGTCGTCCGGCAAGCGCGATTGTAGCGCCCGGTAGGTGGGCTGGCCCAGCGAGTCGGTGCCCACATAGCCGAAGGTGCCGGACGCGCCAACGTACATGCGGCCGTCCCAGCCCCGGGCCACCTGCCGGGCGGGGCGGTCGCCGGGCAGCGGGAGCAGCTCCCAGGTTACGCCGTCGTACAGCAGCAGCCCGCGCTGGTTGGCGACATACATGAGGCCCAAGGTGTCCTGCGCCACGCCCCAGCTTTGCCCGGGCACCTGCGCACCGAAGTGGGTACTGTTGTAGTTGTGGATGAGCGGGGTCCCGCGCTCGGCGGCAAGCGCAGGGGGAACGGGGTCCGTATCCGAGGCGTCCGGCGCAGCGACGGCACGGCCACCCGCCCCCAGGCTAACCAAGAGCAGGGCAAGGCATCCGATGAGAAGACGGGGCATAGGGGACGTCGGGCAGCGTACAGAAATCGCGTGCTTCAGAGAATACACCAGGCGTGCAGCGATGGGTGGAAATGACGCATCAGCAGAACGCGTGCTGGAGCGGGCGGTGCCCGGTGCCAATCGAGATCCGTGGGGCCTGTGGACTAAAGAGGGGATAGGTATCGCGTGCTGCGGGGTCATCTTAAGAAAGAGCATATTGCTACCGTAGCCCACCAGAGAATACCGCGAGCCCGTCGCTGGTGAGGCCGGTGTAGCGCCCTTACGGCGTGACGGGGTCTTCGTCTTCCAGGCGGACCAGGGCTTCCGCTGCCGCTTGTTGCTCGGCGCCCTTCTTGCTGCGGTCGATGCCATGACCATACACCGTCCCGTTGATGTGGACGTCCACCTCAAAGGTCTTGTCGTGGCTCGGGCCATGTTCATCAGTGACCTCGTACTGGGGCTGTGGCCAGCTCTGTGCCTGCACATATTCCAGCAGGCGGCTCTTATGGTTGTCGTGCCGCCTGGCCAGGGCGTTAAGGTCCAGGGGCTCCAGCGTGGTTTCTTCCAGAAAGGCCCGGGCGTGCTCCAGCCCGAGGTCCAGGTACACAGCTCCCAGCAGCGCTTCAAAGGCATCGGCCAGAATCGTAGCGTTTTCGCGCCCTCCGGCGCGCTCCATGTTATCACTGAGCAGGATGGAGGCGCCCAGGCCCAGCTGTTCTGCGGCATCGGCCAGGGCCTTGCCACTTACGATCTTGGCCCGAAGCCGGGTGAGGAAGCCCTCGGTTTTGTCCGGAAACGCCGCGTAGAGGTAATCCGCCACGAGGGCGCCCAAGATGGCATCCCCTAAAAACTCCAGGCGCTCGTTGGAGTCGAGGTGGCTGTCAGGCTGCCCACGGAGCACCGAGCGATGGGTGAGGGCGCGCTCGTAAAGCGCCAGGTCGCCGACGTGCTGCCCCACAAGCTGCTCGACGTCGGCGCGCGATACGGCCAGCGTGTGCTCGCGCGTCTGCACCGGCAGGGCCGGATGCTCCATGAGGAGCAGGAAGGTGGAGCGGAGGGCGGTCATGAGAGATGAGGAACTCACCGAAGGGCGCGGGCGAATGATGAAAAAATTGGAAGCGCTTAAAAGATAGGCCTTTCGTTGCTTAAACGCAGGTACGTCTCCTGTGCCAGGCGGGATGTGACGATATAAAGAGGTCCGGACCCGACGGGCCAGGCTTTGGTGCCATAGTTCACATTATCTGCTCATGAATCGCCCCCTTGCCATGTCACTCGATTCGCGAAATCCAGCCACTGAGGAAACGGTGGCCCGATACGATGAGCTCACGGATGCGGCGCTGGATGGCAAGCTACAGCGCGCCACTGAGGCTTTTGCTGCCCACCGCCGGACGGCCCTGGCCGAACGCTCCGAGCGGCTCCGGGCGGCGGCCGATATTCTGGAAAACCGCGCCGAAGCGTTTGGGCGCCTGATGACGCAGGAGATGGGCAAGCCGCTGGCAGAGGCTACCGCCGAAGCGGAGAAGTGCGCCTGGGTGTGTCGCTATTACGCCGGGAACGGCCCCGATATGCTACGCCCTCAGGTAGTGCAGACCGATGCTTCGAAGAGCTACGTTGCGTATCAGCCACTGGGGCCGGTGCTTGCCGTAATGCCGTGGAATTTTCCTTTCTGGCAGGTCTTCCGGTTCGCTGCGCCCGCCCTTATGGCAGGCAACGTGGGCCTGCTGAAGCATGCGGCCAACGTCACCGGCTGTGCGCTTCAGATCGAGCAGATCTTCCGGGAGGCCGGATTCATCGAAGGGGCGTTTCAGACGCTGGTTGTGTCGTCGGATCGGGTGGCGGGCATCATCGCAGACGACCGGGTGAAGGGGGCTACCGTCACGGGCAGCGAGGGCGCTGGGCAGGCCGTAGGGGGCGCGGCAGGGAAAGCCATCAAGCCGTCTGTGCTGGAGCTGGGGGGCTCAGATCCCTTTATCGTGCTGGCGGATGCGGAGCTGACAGAGGCGCTGGATGCGGGGGTGGCCTCGCGGATGCAGAACAACGCGCAAAGCTGCATCGCAGCCAAGCGCTTCATCGTAGAGGCGCCCGTGTATGACGCCTTCGTGGAGGGCTTTACAGAGCGCATCAGCCAGTTGACGGTCGGTGATCCTACGGCGGAGGATACCGACATAGGGCCACTGGCCCGGGCGGATCTGCGCGATGAAGTCCACGATCAAGTCGAGCGAGCGGTGGCCGACGGGGCCACGCTCCGTGCAGGCGGCCATGCCCTGGGCGGCACTGGGTATTTCTACGCGCCGACCGTCCTCGCTGATGTGCGGCCGGGCACGGTGGCCTTCGAAGAGGAGATCTTTGGCCCGGTGGCAGCCATCGTCAAGGCCGACGACGTAAACCATGCGGTGCAGCTCGCCAACGATACGCCCTTTGGGCTGGGCGGGGCGGTTTTCACTACCGATCTGGAGCAGGGGGAAGCGGTTGCTCTGCGGCTGGAGTGCGGCTGCGCATTCGTCAACGGCATGGTGAAAAGCGACCCGCGCTTGCCGTTTGGTGGTATCAAGACGAGTGGATACGGTCGCGAGCTCAGCCGCTTTGGCATCCACGCCTTTGTCAACGTCAAGACGGTATGGATTCAATAGGTGCAGCGCTTTGCAACAGCGCCATCAGCATACCAGCGCCCGCCTCGGCCGAAAGCCAGAGCGGGCGCTGGTGGGCACGCGTACCGGGCCGGAGGGAGCGGGAGCGCTCCAGGCCGTTGGTCCTATCCTTCAGGCAGACGCTTAGTTGTTCGGTGGAAGCGTTGTGCCCGTCACGTCCTCGTTGACCCGGACGGTAGCCTGGCTCATGAGGCGTTCGACTTCTTCCATGACGACTTCCTGCTGCCGCTCCTGCTGCAGCATGGCACGCGCCTGCTCAGGGCTGACCGAATCGTCTGTGCGGCGGCCCGTCAGGCGAATGATGTGGAAGCCAAACTGCGTCTCTACCAGTTCCTCCGTCACGTCGCCGGAGTCGGCCAGGGCAAAGGCTGCTTCCTCAAACGCCGGCACCATACGGCCGCGGCTGAAAAAGCCAAGGTCGCCGCCTTGCTGCGCCGTGCCGTCCTCGCCGTGGCGCCGGGCAAGCTCGGCGAAGTCTACCTCGCCGGTACGGGCGCTGTCCAGCACCGCTTGTGCCCGGTCGCGCACTTCTGCACGCTCTTCCTCGGGGGCCTCTTCATCCACCCGAAAGAGAATGTGCTGGGCGCTGATCTGGTCCGACTGTTCGTCCAGGTAGGTTTGCACCTCCTCCTCGCTGATCTCGTCAGCCGAGGCCAGCATTTCCTCCTGCAGGGTCTGCATGCGCATCATACTGCGCATCTCCTCTTCCACCTCGTCCATCGTCATGCCCTGCTGCGCAAGGATTTCGTTGAGGGTTTCCTCATCGGGGAAGTTTTGCCGGAGTTGCTGCAGTTGCTGCTGCACGGCCTCCTCGTCCGGCTCCAACCCGCGCTCTTCCGCCTCACCTGCCATCACATGCTGGGCGATGAAGGATTCGATTACGTTGGACGGCGGCTGCCCTTGCTGGGCGCCTTGCTGAAAACTGGTGGCATCCAGGGTGTCGCTACCATAGGGCGAGGAGACGACGGCGGCAATGTTTTCGTCGGCGATGGGCTCCCCCACGCTGTACGTGTCATTGTCGTTGGCGTCGGACCCGCCGTCACCACCGCAGGCCGTAACGAGCAAGGCCGCGATCAGCAGGCCGAGAAGCGCGGGCAAGCCCGCACGTTGCATTGAAAGCATGAAAGTACCCAAGGCTGAACAGGATAGTAAATTTAAAATTATGCACAGCCACCTATTACAGAAGCACAGTGCGAATAGTTCGATACGACGGGCCCAGAGTTTCCGTGAAGATGAAACCTGCCTGTGTAGACCGCGTGTGAGCGGGTCCCCTGAAAAACGCCGCGTTCGTCTAGGGGTCTAGGACGCCGGCCTCTCACGCCGGTAACACGGGTTCAAATCCCGTACGCGGTACCATCGGTGGATATCGTCCATCCCGTTGTTCATCGAACCTCATATACCAAAGCCCCTGATGCGTAAGGCATCAGGGGCTTTGTCATGGGCGCTATGGTTGCTTTTGGCGACGTCCTTTCGGGCGCGCAGGCCGGGACGCTGTACGTTAGCTATCCGCCTCGGCGTCGCTGTCGCCGTTAGAGGTTTTGTTGGTCTCCGGCTCCAGCACGTTGTCAATGAGGCCGTACTCCTTCGCCTCTTGAGCGCTGAGCCAGTAGTCGCGGTCGGCATCCTTCTCCAACTGCTCTATGGGCGTGCCGCTGTGGTGCGACAGGATCTCGTAGAGGCGCTTACGGAGGTAAACAATCTCTTGGGCCTGGATCTGGATGTCTGCGGCCTGCCCTTGAGCGCCCCCCAGGGGCTGGTGCATCATCACGCGGGCATTGGGGACGGCGGCGCGGCGGCCGGCCTCGCCTGCAGCCAGGAGGACAGAGCCCATGGAGGCGGCCAACCCTACACAAATGGTTGCTACGGGCGCCCCCACATGCTGCATCGTGTCGTACACGCCAAGGCCGCTGTACACTACGCCCCCGGGTGAGTTTACGTACATGTTGATTTCGCGCTCGGGGTCTTCACTGGCCAGGTACAGCAGCTGCGCAATGGTCAGGTTGGCTACCTGGTCGTTGATGGGCGTTCCGATGATAACGATGCGCTCTTTCAGCAGACGGCTGAAGATATCGTAGGCGCGTTCGCCACGGGTGGTTTGCTCCACCACCATCGGCACAAGCCCGCTCATCGGGGCGCTGTGTTGGCCGCCGCTGTAAATGCTGGTCGGCAGCGTTAAGTCTTTCGCGTATTTCAGGAAGTCGTCTACCATAAAAGGTCAGTCCTCGCATTAAGTCGGCAATGGATGCGTTGCTACCTGAGGTGCCAAACGGCAGTTCCTACCGGTACGGTAGCGAGCTGCAACGAGCGTGTTCAAAAGCGCCGTTTAGCGGGTGGGGGCCAGGTCCGCGGCGGCATCGCGCTTGGCCTTCAGTTCGGCTTCGAGCGTTTCGCGGTCTTTCTCTACAATGGTAAAGCGCTCGCGCAGGTGCGTGAACACTTTATCGCTGAGGAGTTGCTGCTCCACCCGTCCCATCGCGTTCATTTGCTCATAGAACCCGCGCAGCTGCTCGGCGGAAAGCTGCGCTTCGGCGCCGGCTTGCTTGGCAAAGAAGGTGTCGAGGTCCTCGTCGGTAAGCTCCAGGGCTGCGTCCTCGATGAGTTGGTCGCGGATGATCATCCAGCGGGCCTGGCGCTCGGCTTCCTCGCGGTTCTGGGCGCGGAAGGCCTCGCGGTCGAAGTTGTCGGGCAGCTCGCCGTCGTTGCGCTGCTTAACATCCTCGACGAAGGAATCCAAGAACATCTCCACAGCGGTGCTGGGCACGGGCACGGGGTTGCGCTCCAGCAGGCGCTCGACCATGTTGCTCTGCACGAACTCGCCGGCCTGCTGTTCGGCCTGCTGCTCCAGTTGGCTGCGGATTTCTTCGCGCAGGTCCTCTACCGAGATGAACTCGTCGTCCGTGACCTCGCCCACAAAGGCGTCGTCCAGCTCTGGCAGCTCGCGGTGCTTCGTCTCTTTAATGGTAACTTCGTAGCGGTGCGTGTGGCTGCCCTCGGGGTCCTGCTCCGTCTGGTGGGGGAGATCCACCGTGAATGTATCGCCGACGGTGCGGCCGAGGAGGCCCTCGCGCAGGGCGTCGTGCAGCTTCTCGTCGTCGAGGAAGAAGTTGACGTCCTCCTCCTTCTCGCCAATCACCGGTGTGCCGGTTTCCTCATCAATTTGCTGCAGGTCGATCACCACGTAGTCCGTCTCGGTGATTTCCTCCTCGTGCGGCATCAGGTCGGCATGCTTCTGCTGCAACTCCTCCAGCTGCTCGTTGACGTCTTCGTCGGTGATGTCGTAGGCCAGTGCGTCCACCTCCTCTTCGGAGAGGTCACCGATCTCGACGTCGGGCCGCACGCCAAATTGCACGGTGGCCTTCATCTCGCCATCCACCTCGTAGGACAGCTCGCTGATCTGCGGCTGGCCGAGGACGTCGTAGGCATCGTTCGACATGACTTCTTCGTCGAAGACTTCTTGCACTTTGCGCTCGGCAATCTGGTAGCCAATGGCCTTGCCGTGCATCTTCTTGACCAGCTGCATGGGCACCTTGCCCGGGCGGAAGCCCTTCATGTCGGTCTGGCGCCGTTGCGTGCGCAGCGCCTGGTTGACTTCCTCCTTGAGGTCGTCGTGGCTGGCGGTGATCTCCAGTTCGAATTCAACCGGAGAGATTTCGTTGATGGTGGTTTCCATGGGCAAGGCACGATCATGAGCAAGAGTAGGGCCGCGCGCGGCATCCGCGGCCCAAGATCGAACCATAGCGGTTCGAAAGAAGGCAAGAGCGGCCTATGAAGCAGCATAAAGCAACGCGGCCACCTGCCAAAAGATCAGCCTGCCGGTGCCCTCATTGGATTTTCACCGCATGTCGCTCTCCTTTGTATCGCTATCGTCGTGGCTGCAGCGCGTTCGCAGGACCGCCCCGGCAGCGATATGGCACGTCACAAACGGCCGTCGGGGGCTTAGCCGTCTAACTCGGTTCTCGCGCCGATGCTCTGCGTCGGCGTGTGTGGACGGACGGTCCTCCGTCCAAGTGTGCGTGAGAGATCAGTCTGCCGGTGCCACGGCTCGCTGGCACGGGGCCCCGCCCAACCTTGTACGCAGAGTGTATTGTTGGGGCGGTCCCACACAGCGCATGGGAGCGAGAAACAAACGCCAAGATCCTTCGCCGGGCCGCCCATGAGCGAATCAGCAGGGCTGAAGAGAGCGGCATCTCATGGCGTTCCGGACACCGTGAGTTCATACACGTCGATCCTCGTGCGCTCGTTCGAAGCCACGTACAATCGGTTGTTCTCGCTGATGTGTATTCGCTGCGCCGGGTTTGGGAGCGTAAAGGTATGCAGGTGTGCGCCGGAAGTGTTGTAGATATACACATCTTGCCCCGGATTTTCGGCAAAGTCACGGGCCAGCAGATAGAGGTGCCCGTGCGTGTCCACAGCCAGGTCCCAGAGAAAGAAGTCAGAAGGGATCGCGTCAGGAGCCGCCCGCTCCGTCGTCTCGTCCACGGGAGGAGGGGTGGGTGCTTCCGGGGTTGCGGTAACATCAAACGCCTGTGGTTCGCCCCCGTCAAGCGGGTGAACCTCCACCACGTTTCGGAAAAGGTAGGCGACAACCACCGAGTCCGGCATGGCGCCGAGGAGCAGGGTATCCCACGCAAAGTCGTAATGTGAGCGCACCAGCGGAAGGGGTTCAAAGGTAGCCAAATCGTCCGACATTCTGCCCAGCCTGCCGTTTCTGTCGATCCCCAATCCACCGGCTACGAGCCCCGCGTTCGTCGCGACGAGTTCCATGGGCATGAAACCCCGCAAGGGGGAGGCCGTGCGTCGCGAAAACGATAACTGGCTATTCATGACGTGCAAGCGGGCAGGCCTCGACTCGGCGACGTACACGGAGTCTCCCATGACAGCAACACCGCGAAGGTCCCCGTTAAACTCCGCCGGGCCTTCACCGGATCGCCCCATGGCATAAAGGCGATTGCCGTCGGCATCGTATGCCTTCACCTCTCTGCTGGCGCTGTCTGTCACGTACAAAACGCCCTCGCGGTCGGTGGTCAGACGGCTTATCGCGCCGAACTCCGTGGTAGCCGGCCCCCCGATCGCCGCGATGTGGTTGAGCTCAACCGCGAAATCATCCGTGCCTGCCTGTTGCTTGCAT
>JAAAOI010000261.1 GCA_009908945.1 Bacteroidota bacterium | reverse complement strand
TGGCGTCCGCCTCGGCACCTGACGCCTCTCCAACGCTCTCTGAGGCCGGCGCTGCGGCCTCTGCCTCCGTCGGTGCTGCCGCAGGCTCCGTCGGTGCTGCCGCAGGCTCCGTCGGTGCTGCCGCAGGCTCCGTGCGGGCCGCAGGCTCCGTGCGGGCCGCATCTGCGCCTGCTGCAGCAGACGCCGCAGGTGGATCGTCTACCACAATCATGTCGGGCAGCTCCGCGATCGGCCGCTCGGATGCCGAGGCGGTGCCTTCGGTAGCCTCCTCTGGGATGGACGATACCTCGCCCCCTTCGGCGGACGTGCCCGGCGTAGCGGGCTGCGGGGTGGACGACGCTTCGACCGGCTGCGCGGTTGCTTCCACAGGGTCGCTCTCTGCCGGTGTGCTATCTGCTGGTGTGCTTTCTGCTGGTGTGCTTTCTGCTGGTGTGCTATCTGCTGGTGTGCTATCTGCTGGTGTGCTATCTGCTGGTGTGCTATCTGTCGTTGCATCCGCTGCATCTGTATCGTCTGCATCTGTATCGTCTGCAGCAGGTTTCGCGGCAGGACGGGTGTCGGCCAGAGGATCCTCTGTAGACGGGGGCGGCGCCGTTGGGGCAACAGGAGGTTTCGATGGAGCGTCAGCGCCCGGCGCTACGCCGGAGGCATCCGCTGCATGGGCTACCTCCTCTGAAACGGATGCTGAGACCGGTATAGCACCTTCCATCGGTTTCTCAGCCTCCTCCCCGCTGGTGGGCTCGTCGGTGGTGGGGTTTTCATCCGTGGGCACAGCCGGCCGTTCAGGCTCCGCTGCTCCCGATGAGGAGGTCCCCTGCGTGTTGGCTCCAGACGCCGAGGGCGTTCCTTCTATACTCGCAACGGCCTCCTGCAACGCGGCCCGCAGCTTCTGGGGGGAGCGGGTCCGCTGCTGGGGGTTGGGAGCCAGAGCGTGGGTTAGCACCGGGATCAACGCGGACGGCATGGCCTCGTGGTGTATGTCGACCGGCGTGTCGTCCGTCGGCACCGCAGGGGTAGCCCCGGTAACGAGCGTGTAGAAAAGCGCGGCAGCAGCGTACACATCGGTCCAGGGGCCCTGCTTGCCCTGTACGTGGCGTTGCTCGGGGGCGGTGGCATGGGCAGGCATGAGATCCTCCAGCCCCGCCTTGCGGCTGGTAAGGATCTGCGCCGTCTGGAACCCAACCAGACGCGGTGCCCCCTGCTTCGTAACATACACCTGCCGCAGATGGAGAGCGCCGTGGATAAGCCCTTTGCTATGGACGGTGCTCAGAGCGGCCAGCAGCGTATCGATCACCTGCACCGCCGCTTTGAGCGGCAGCGGCTTGCCACGCTTCTGCAGTACGCGGGCCAGCGGCAGGGCCTTCGGCACACGCAGTACCTGATAGGCGGTGCCATGGGCCTCAAACGCATCCACCAGCGGCGCTACGACGTCGTGTTCGACCTTGCGCAGCGCACGGGCTTCTTTTAGAAACTGTGTTTTGCCAAAGGCAAACAGCTTTTCTTGGCCGTCTACCGCCCACACCTCGCGCCCGCCATTCGACCGCCTCGCCAGCCCGTTTGGGAAGTACTCGCGGACCAACACGCGCTGGTTGGTGGCCTGATCGGTGGCGCGGTAGGTGTGGACAAAGGTGGCCTCGTCCGGAATGGGTTTGTCAAGGACGAACCGCTGCTGCAGCGTAACGGAGGACTGAAGATGCATAGGGAAAGCACGTGTGGGTGGGCCGGGGGCTGGGTTACAGGAGGGGTATCGTAACTTTACCCCGGTCCTTAAGCGTGCCCCCCGCTCCTTTCCCGCGCGGCGCTCCCCGCCACAAGCCCGATGGACCAACGGGGAGGAGTCCCCGACAGGTATGCGTGGAGAGTTGCATCAGGAAGGGAAGAGTGCCTGGTCTACCCCGTTCGCTCCACGGCCCCTCAAGGTTTTCCGCATCTTACCCCTCGCAAACCATGTCCTGAGGCAACAGGCGCACCAACAAAAAAATCCTCGCAGGCCATGGGCCTACGAGGATCGTGCCGCGTACGGGATTTGAACCCGTGTTACCGGCGTGAAAGGCCGGCGTCCTAAACCCCTAGACGAACGCGGCGGGTTACTGTGTCTGCAACGAGGGTGACAACGCAAGGGCCCATGAAGGGTTCTGCCCCCCGGTGGGGTGGCCGAGGGGACTTGAACCCCCGGCCTCCAGGGTCACAACCTGGCGCTCTAACCAACTGAGCTACGGCCACCATGTAGCATATTAAATGTATGCCTTTGGGACCGCCGTCTGCAAGGCTTGTTCAAGGGTTCATCGGTGAACTTTTTATGGAGCCAGCATCCCCACCTCCTGGTGGTCCATAGCGCTTACACTTGCCGCAGCACATTCACCATTTCGATAGCAGCCAGCGCGGCCTCTTCCCCTTTGTTGCCCGCTTTGGTCCCCGCGCGTTCGATGCTCTGGTCGATGGTATCTGGCGTGATGACGCCAAACGAGATAGGTACCCCTGTATCCATGGAGGCACGGATCGTCCCGCTGGAGGCGCCGGAGGCAACCAGCTCAAAGTGGTAGGTCGCTCCCCGAATCACAGCTCCCAGCATAATGAGGGCATCGTACGCGCCGGAGGCCGCCATTTTTTGCGCGACCAGGGGGGCCTCGTATGCCCCGGGGCAGCGCGCCACTGTTACCGCGTCCATATCGGCGCCGTGGCGGCGCAGCGTGTCGAGCGCGCCTTCCAAGAGCGATTCGGTGATGAAGGCGTTGAAACGGCTAACAACAATACCAAACGAGGCATCGGATGGGGCCACGAGGCTTCCTTCGAGGTAAGTAGGCATAGACAAGCGATCGGGATTGGTTGGCTGGGTCGAGCGAGCGTCAGGCTGCCGGACGGGCACGCTGCAGTAGGCGGTCGACGTACGCGTGGGGGATGGTGTACCGGCCGAGGCGGGAGCGGTGCCCGGGGCGGTCGCGGTGAAAGTCGGAGCCACCGGTTATCAGCAGGCCCTGCCCCCGCGCGAGGCCCTGGTAGTAGGTCGTCAGGGTGTCGTCGTGCGACGGGTGGACCACCTCCACGCCGTCCAGCCCATCGGCCACAAGTTGCCGGATGACGGGCGTGGCCGTCCACTGCCCTGGATGCGCCAGCACACCGACGCCCCCAGCCGCGTGGAGCGCTTCCAGTGCCTCGGCCGCCGGGAAAGGTGGCTTGGCCACGTACGCTGGGGCCTCGTTCCCGAGGTAGCGCGCAAACGCGTCGTTGAACGTTTCTACCACGCCTTGGTCGATCAGGACCGCAGCTACGTGGGGGCGCCCGATGGCGCCATCGCCAGCGGCGTCCTGCACCGCTGCGTATGTGATGGCTACGCCCAATGCGTTCAGCTTGTCCACGATGGCGCGGGCGCGGGCTTTGCGCTCGTCCTGTAAACGTGTAAAGTGGGCCTGCAGCGTGGGATGCTGCACGTCAAACGCGTAGCCCAGCAGGTGCACCTCCTCCTCGTCCACGCTGGCGCTAATCTCGACGCCCGGTATACAGCGAATGCCGTGAGCCTCGGCCGCAGCCTGCGCTTCGGCGACGCCGTCCACGGTATCGTGGTCGGTCAGCGCTACACAGCGCAGGCCGGCCGCGTAGGCCTTCGCCATAACCTCCGACGGGGAGAGGGCGCCATCGGACGCGGTGCTGTGCATATGCAAATCGGCGCGGCGTGCATCAACCATGCGGTGGACGGGTACAGATGGACAAGGGTACCGTTTGTGCGCAGCGGTGTACGCTGTGCCGGCCATCAAAGTTTGACCTGCACGCGCAGCGCTGTCCCGATCTTCAGACCAAGCCCCCTGTGCCCCCTATCGCTACCGCTTACCCCCCGGCACGAAAAACCGATGAACCCGTAGCAGGCCGGATCCCACACGCTACGGACTGCTTCGACCTGCTACCTTCACGCCGCGGCTTCATTCTGCTTTCCGCCTCATTGCTCGTAGCGCATGTCTGACGCCTCCAAAGACCGCTCCACGGCGTCAAGCGACGCACCAAACGCGGGCCTGACCAAGACGCTGGAGCTTCCGGCCAATATTTTTTCGCTCCGACGCCTGGCCTGGCCCTTGCTGCTGAGCTTCGCGGTGCTGGGTGTGATTGGCTACTTCACCTTTGACGTCAGCCGGTTTACCCAGGCCCTGCGTCAGGCGGCCCCCCTCTTCCTACTGGCTGCTCTGGCCACGCTCGTCACACGCATCTGGTTTAGCGGCTGGCGCCTCAGTCACGTCTCCAGTGGGCGCCTTACCGTATGGGATGGCATGCGCGCGCAGCTGGCCTGGGAGTTTTTCTCCAACGTGACCCCCTCCACCATTGGCGGCGGGCCCATGGCGGCGGTCTACATCACCCAGGACCGCGACCTCGCGTTTGGCGACTCCTACGGGATGGTGGTGTTTACTGTGATCTTGGACCAGCTCTGGTTCATCCTCACGATTCCTGTGCTACTGGCGGGGACCTTTTATTGGGAGGTGATCCCCGCAGCCGCAGGAGATGTAGGCCTTTGGACGTTCGTGGCCTACTTTATCGGCCTCTTGCTGTGGGCGCTCCTGTTCGGCTACCTGATGCTCGTGCGTCCTGTATTTCTGGAGCGGCTCGCACGGAAACTGTTTTCCTGGAAGGTGTTGCGGCGCTGGCGCAAACGCGCGCTGGCCGAGGTGCGGCAGCTGCGCCGGCGGGCACAGATCCTTCGCGCACAGCCTCCTCTGTTTTACCTGAAAGGCTTTGTACTCACGGGTGGGGCCTGGATGAGTCGCTACCTGCTGGTCGTATTTATTATCTGGAGCATGTACGGCGAGTTGGATGCGGTGCTGGCTCTTTTCCGCTCTGTGGCGGTGCTCTTTGGCTCCCTGGTCCTTCCCACCCCCGGTGGAGCCGGCGGCTTGGAAGGCCTCTATGCCCTCTTCTTCGGCCCCCCGCTCGTCCCCGAAACGCTGATGGCGCCCACGCTCCTCCTGTGGCGCATCATGGGCTACTACATCTTCATCATGCTGGGCGTCTTTCTCTCCATGCACCACGTGCAAAAGCGCCTGCGCCGCCAGCGCGATACCACCCCGTCCCAGCCCGCCGTCAGTGGCGACCCGGCGCCCTCCGAACCCGCGCTGCCCGATGGATCTACGCCCTCCACGCCCGATACAACAGCGTCTTCATAGCCTGCTCTTTCTGGTCGCGCCCCCCGCCATGCCCACAGCTTCATCTCTTCGCGAACGGCGTGCCGCCGCCGATGCCTACCAGTTTCGGGACATCCGGCCGGCTGTGCGCTTTGGTACCGCCAGCGACCGGTACGGGGGATGGATCGGGCAGATTTACCCGGAAGACGTTTATGCTGACCAGGTGAGCACCCGTTCGCGGAAGATGCGGGGGCAGTCGTTTGAGGAGCGTCGGGTGCCGGTGGCGTCGGTGCAGGACTACTTTGCCCACTTCAGCACGCTCGAAATCGATTTTACGTTTTACCGCCCCCTGCTGGATACGGCCGGTGAGCCCACGCCCGCCTACTTTACGCTGGATCAGTACGCCGAGCACGCCCCGGCCGACGCGCGTTTTCTGCTGAAAGCCCCGCAGCCCTATACCGCCCGGCAGGTGCGCCGCACCGTGGATGGCAGGGCCCGGTTTGTAGAAAACCCCACCTATCTGGATGCGGACGCCTATACCAAGCAATTTCACGAACCGGCCCTCCATATCCTGGGCGATCGCCTCGCCGGGCTCATCTTTCAGCAAGAGTATCAGCGGGTGGCCGACAGCCCTTCGTCCGAGGAAAACATCGACACGCTCGCAGCTTTTTTCGGCGACATCCCCGCCGACGAGCGACAGGTCCACCTGGAACTGCGCTCGGAGCACCTGCTGACGGAGGCGTATTTTGCGTTTTTGGCCGAGGCTGGCCTGGGGCACGTATTCAGCCATTGGACGTGGCTGCCCATGATTCGGACGCAGTGGTTTCGGTGCGGTCAGCGGTTCACGGCGGCCAACGCGGAGGCTGTTACGCGCCTCCTTACGCCGCGTGACATGAAATATGCCGAGGCGTACGCCAGGGCCCATCCCTTCAACCAGCCGGTGCCCGCGCTCTGCGACACGCCCGAGGCTAAGGCGATGGTGCTGGATGCTACGGCGCTGGCGTGGCAGGCCCATGCCCAGCAGGCTACGCTGCATCTCATCGCAAACAATCGCGCCTGGGGCAACGCGCCCGAGCTGGCCCGGACCATCGCGCACCGGATCCTGGATGAAGAAGACAAACGTGCCGCCTCATCGGAGGAGCCGGCAGATGAAGACGCGTGAGATGCGGAGGCCCTACGCAGCGTCCGTGGCCTGTAGCGCCTCGCGCACATCGGCGTGCAGCAGCCCGTTGGTGGCTACGATGCCCCGGTTCCCGTGCAGCTTCTTCCCCCGTGTGAAGTCGAGCGGGCGGCCGTCGAGGTCGGTTACCGTCCCCCCGGCCTCCTCCACCACCAGCATGCCCGCCGCGTGGTCCCAGATGCGCTCGATGTAGGAGCTCCCTGGACGCGGCAGGCGCAGGTAAATCTCCGCCTCCCCGCGCGCCACAATGGCGTACTTGCACTGGCTGTCTACCCGAAGGGGCTCACGCTCAATGCCGAGATGGTCCGCAATGGCCTCCGACGCATCGTGCGAGCTGTGAGCGGACACCACCGACTCGCAGAAGCGGGCTTCAGCGGGCTCCCGCGTGGTGCTCACCCCGATGGGCGTCTCCGCCCCCTCATTGGTGGCCAGCGGCAGCCGAACGGCCCCCTCACCCCGCACGGCAATGAAGGCCCAGCCCTCATCCCGTGGCGCTTCCCACACGTGCGGCAGGTTGGGGCAGGCCAGCGCGGCGACCTGCACCTGGCCGTCCTCAATGAGCGCCAGCGCAATGGCGTACTGATCGCCGCGCAGGAAGCCCTTCGTGCCATCGATGGGGTCCAGCGTCCAGAACCGGTCGGCGTGGGCGTCCAGATTGCCGTAATCGATCCACGAGAAGATGTCCTCGGGGGTCGCCTTTGGGTGGGTGCGCTGTACGTACGCCGTGAGCTGCTCCGTCATTTCAGCCTGGGCCGACTCCCGCAGCGCAGCAGCCGCCTCTTCCGCCATGAGGGGATCGGTCGGGAACGCCGCGCGGAGCATCCGGGCAATCAGTGCCTGGCTACCGTAATCAGCGATCGTGACCGGCGTGCGGTCTTCTTTCTCAAGAGCGCTGGCGGAGAGCTCCTGCTGAACCTCCTGGCAAAGACGAGCGGCTGCGCGTACCGCAGCAATCGCTACGTCGCGTTCACGGGTGTAGGGCGGGGTGGTCATGTAGAAGAGGAAATGGGTGCAAAAGAAAAACGAACGCGCAACATCGAAAGCAGGTAGTTTTTACACCTACAGTATATAAAAACAAACCGTAACTGATAGCTTACGATTTGTTGGCTGGCTCCCCCATTTAGCCCTTCTCTAATGCCAACGCTTCCCGACGTTCCCAGGTTACCTAACCTTCGTAAGATAGCACGCGAGCGACGCATTCAGCGTATCGGCCGTGTGTTGTACCAACGCGTCTTGCGGCGATCCGGTCGCCAGGTGGCCAAGCGCCTACATCTCGACTCCCGGAATGTGCTGCTGTTTCTGCTGTCGGTGGTGCTGGCCGGGCTGACCATTCCGCTCCTGGAACCCACGGGCCTGCCCCGCGAAGCTATTTTGATGGCGTCTATCTTTGTAATCGCCTCACTCCTCTGGGTGACCGAGGCGCTGCCGCTTTTTGCTACCGCCATCGTCATCATTGGACTGCAGGTGGTGCTGCTGGCGAATCCCGGGGAGTGGGGGGCGCTGGGGTTTGAGGCTGGCCCCACCCCCGACTACCGAACGTTTCTGGAGCCCCTGGCTGATCCGATCATCGTGCTGTTCTTCGGCGGGTTTGTGCTGGCCAAGGGAGCTACCAAGCAAAACATCGACCTGGCGCTCGCCGGGATCATTCTTCGGGTGTTTCGGGGACGACCGGAGCTGGTGATGCTGGGCCTGATGCTGGTGACGGCAGTCTTTTCGATGTGGATGAGCAACACGGCCACCACCGCTATGATGATCACGCTGGTGGTCCCGATGCTGCAGCAGGTGCCCGAGGGCGACCCGTTGCGGAAGGGCCTGCTGCTGTCGGTACCACTGGCGGCCAATATTGGGGGGATGGGCACGCCCATTGCCTCGCCGCCGAACGCCGTGGCCGTAGGGTTTCTGCAAAGCGCCGGGCATGAGGTGAGCTTCCTGGATTGGATGCTGATGGCCGTGCCCCTCATGCTGGCGCTGCTGACGGTAACGTGGATGCTCCTGCGCCGGCTTTTCTCGCCCACGAACGACGACCTTCACCTCGTGCCAGAGAAGCAGGAAATCACGGGCTGGGGCTGGTTCGTCGTGGTCGTGTTTGTGGTCACCATCGGCCTGTGGCTTTCGGAGGCCTGGCACGGGCTCCCTACAGCCGTCGTGGCGATGGTACCGGCGATTGCATTTACGGCGACCTCCATGCTCAAACAGCACGACATCAACGGGCTGGAATGGAATATCCTGATCCTGATTGCGGGCGGGATCGCGCTGGGGCGTGGGATGCAACTGACCGGGCTGGATGTGGCGCTGGTGGAAAGCCTGCCGATGACGGCTGTGGTGGTGCTCCCCGTGCTCATCGTGGCTACGCTCCTCCTTAGCACGTTTATGTCGAACACCGCCGCGGCCAACCTGCTGCTGCCCATCGGGGTGTCTTTCGCCGTGGCACTGCCCGGCCCGGGCGCGGTGGTGGTGGGCGTCTGCATCGCATTGGCCGCCTCCGTGTCGATGGCCCTGCCCGTCAGCACCCCACCCAACGCCATCGCCTACGCGCAGGGCGATCTGGAGACCCGGGACTTCATCCGGATTGGGGCCATGGTCGGGGTGATCGCCGTCTTGCTGATCGTGCTCTTCGGCAACCCCATTGTTAGCTTTTGGATGACTTGAGCGGCCCGGCTGCCCGGAGCGCCTCGAACGGGGGAATCACCTCCATGAACTGGAAGGCGCCGGTCTCCTCGCTGAAGCGGCAGCAGTAGTGCGTGCGGCCGTTGCTTGCGGCCAGGAAGCGTGCGCCAAGGGCCTGGTTATACCGGGCCAGTTGGTCGAACACGCCCTGGTCAATCTTCACCCGGGGCGCTTTGCATTCGACCACCAGTAAGGGCTCACCCGCGCTGTTGTGCACTACGGCATCAGCCCGGCGCTGCTGCTGCTGATACGCAAAGGCCTGCTCTACCGCCAGCAGTGCCCGAGGCACCCCCCGATCCTCCATCAGGTACCGCAGCAAATGCTGCCGCACCCATTCCTCAGGCGTGAGCCGCACGTACTGCTCGCGCACGGCATCGTAGATGTGGGGTTTTCCGTCGATGGAGCGGCGCTCGAACGTGTAGGCCGGGAGTGTGAGCGAGTCCATAGGCAGGGGTGTGTTGGTAGCATCTGCGGAGGAAACGAGCCCAGTCACCCGTCCGATCCATGACGCTGCATTTCCTCAGCCCTTCAACGCAGCGTATGCCCTTCGTCAACCTCCACCAATCTCCCGTCTGCAACGGCCAGCCACTCGGAGACCAGCAGCCTGAGCACAGATCAGCGACTGCCGATCGAGGACGAGGGCCTAAGCAACGGCGAACTCCTGCCCTGCCGCATCCGTCGGAGATGACGCCCGCGCCTTGATGAAGGCCGAGATGTACAACTTTATTATTTGGCCCTTTCGTCTTTGCTTTGCAGATATGTCGCAATAACGGATACAGCCTCCTCGGCTATTGGGCAGCCAAACGGGCCTTCAGGAACTAAAAAAGGCCCGACCACAGCCGGCCGGGCCTTCCCCACCATCGACATACCTGCATCGAGCATGCAGCATATGCCCATCGTTCATTAGGTAAAGCGTTGCGCACCTGACAAACCGGACACTGGGCTGAAGATTTTTTTGGGACACCGATCTACTCCTGCGCTGGTGCCCCTGCGCCAACTGTGGGAGTTAAAAGCGCGGCTGTCCCGTCCCGTCACCATAGCCTGTCATCTCAACATAGCCCCGCCCGGTTACCTCTGTCCCTCGGTGCCGGCCCGTGATATCGATAGTGCCCTCATAATACCGCGTGGACACGTCCATTTCCTGATCCGGAAACAGACTTTCGATCGTCACATCGAGATTTTCTGAGGGAACCTGCAAGCGCCAGCGTACCGGGTAGGCCCCGCCGGACCGCGGGCTTGTCCATCGGTCCAGCACCGCCAGTGTGGCATCGCCCTCGTGAAGGGAAACGGTCGCGCCCTCGGGGTTTACGAGGGTGCCGGAGGTGTAGGGGCTTCGCGCGCCGCCTTGTTCGCGCAGCTCGTAGTACATGAGGTCGTAGCCGTTGTCCAGCTGGATGGAGAACCAATCCCAGCCCACCTGTTCTTCGGAGAGCGCCGAGGTGCTCCACTCGTGGTCCATCCAGCTTTGCCCCGAAACGGCCAGCGTGTCGCCGCCGACCACTACCGTGCCCTCCGTTTGCATGCGCGTAAATGAGACATAGTAGGAGGCGTTGCCGGGATCGGGCCCCTTGGGGTCGTAGCCGCCATCCCCCTGCAGCACCTTGGGTTTAACGGGATCGACGGTCAGGTCGATGGAAAAGTCTGCATCAGCGGCCTGTAGCCGCATGGGCGTGGCATCCGTGCCCGTAGCCGCCGCCGACCAGTCTTCAAGCCAGACGCGAAAAGGGGTAGCCTGCGCGCCGGCCAGCGCAGCGGCTCCCCGGCTGAACCGTTCGGCGCCGTAGTGGGCCTCGTTTTCGACATCCGCCACAGCGAAGTGGGCCAGATAGAGCTGGTTGGTTGCCCAATCCGAACGGCGAGGCGCCGCTGAGGTGTCCGGGGGCGTCAACTGGTTCCGGAAGATCGTGAACTGATAACCCAGGCGCCGGCCC
>JAAAOI010000092.1 GCA_009908945.1 Bacteroidota bacterium | reverse complement strand
GTGGCGATGGAGCCGGGGCAGCGGTTTGCGATCCGGGAAGGCGGGAAGACCGTCGGCGCGGGCGTGGTCACCACCATCCTGGACTAACCAACGGTTGATTGACTACATCGTAGCGGCGGGCTGACAGCTCGCCGCTACCTTGTTCACTGAAAGAGACGGTATATATGGCTACGCAGCAGAAAATTCGCATCAAACTAAAATCGTACGATCACACACTGATCGACAAAAGTGCGGAGAAAATCATCCGCACCGTGAAGTCGACCGGCGCTGTGGTCAGCGGCCCTATTCCGCTACCAACAAAGAAAAAAATATACACCGTGCTGCGGAGTCCGCACGTGAATAAGAAAAGCCGGGAGCAGTTCGAGACGCGCAGCCACAAGCGCCTCATCGACATCCTCTCGACCAGCAGCAAGACGGTCGATGCGCTGATGAAGCTGGAGCTTCCAAGCGGCGTCGACGTCGAGATCAAAGTGTAAATTCCCAAGCTTTCGCGGTAGAACGCAGGCTTACCAATCCGGTCGCACAGGCGGCCTACAAACCAACGGATTGCAATGAGCGGCATGATAGGTAAGAAAATCGGAATGACGAGCATCTTTGACGACCGGGGGAATAACATTCCCGTGACGGTCATCGAAGCGGGGCCGAATGTGGTCACGCAGGTGAAAGATGCAGATGGCGCGGACGGCTACGAGGCCATTCAGTTGGCCTACGGCGATAAGCGCCCCTCCCGCACCCCCATGGCCATGGAAGGCCACTTTGAGAAAGCCGGTACCGGCCCCAAGCGCAAAGTCAAGGAGTTCAGCACGTTCGATCGAGAGGTCGAGCTGGGTGATGAAGTCATCATCGAAGACCTCTTTGCGGAAGGCGACCGGGTGGATGTGGTGGGCATCTCGAAAGGGAAAGGCTTTCAGGGCGTGGTGAAGCGCCATGGCTTCAGCGGCGTCGGCATGAAGACCCACGGCCAGGGCGATCGCGAACGCGCCCCCGGCTCGATTGGCGCCTCCTCCGATCCCTCCCGCGTGTTCAAAGGCATGCGCATGGCGGGCCGCATGGGCAACCAGCGCACCAAAACGAAAAACCTTGAAGTAGCCCGCCTCATCCCGGATCAAAACCTGATTCTTTTGAAGGGCAGCGTGCCAGGGCACAAAGGTGGGTTTGTGGAAATTTACCGCAAGCCAACCTCCTGAGCCAGCCGCGCCCTCTCTGCCCGATTAGCTATAGACCTGTACGAGCGATATGGAACTGAGCATTTATACATCCGAAGGCACAGACAGCGACCGCACGGTGGCGCTCGATGCCAGCGTATTCGACATTGAGCCGAACGATCACGTGCTGTGGCTTGATGTGCGCCGCATCCAGGCCGCCGGACGCCAAGGCACGGCCAAGACGAAGGAGCGGAACGAGGTGCGCGGCAGTGGCCGCAAGCTCTATCGTCAGAAAGGAACGGGGATGTCCCGCGCCGGTGATGCCAAGTCGCCCATCCGGAAGACAGGCGGCCGCACCCACGGGGCCCGCCCACGCTCCTACGACCTGCGCCTCTCAAAGAAGACCCGCCAGCTGGCTCGCCGCTCGGCGCTAACGTACAAGGCAACCAACGACGCCCTCTACGTGACGGAAGCCATCACGCTGGAAGCCCCGAGCACCCGTGCGGTGCACGAGCTGCTGAAAGGCCTGGAGGTGGCCGGGCAGAAAGTGTTGATCCTGACGGCTGAGCACCACCCGGTGCTGTACCGCTCCAGCAAGAACCTGCCACGCGTGACGGTAAAAGAGGCCCGTAACGCATCCACCGTAGAACTGCTGGATGCACAGGCCATCATCCTGGAGGAAGACGGCCTTTCCGTACTGACGGACCTGCTGCGGACGGAAGAGTCCTCAGCCCCCGCTGCCGCTTAACGCTGCCTCCGCGTCCCGCGACTTATATCCATTCGACGATTGATCCGCGTTATGAGCAACGATATTCTCATCCGTCCTCTCGTGACGGAGAAACTGACCTACCAAATGGCTGAGGGCAAATATGCCTTCGTTGTCAAGTTTGACGCCAATAAAGGGCAGATCAAACGAGCGATCAAAGCGCGGTATCCTGGTGTCAAGGTGCGCAAAGTGAACACCATGATCCAGCGCGGCAAACGCCGCTCGCAGCAAACGCGGCGCGGCATGGTCACCGGGCGCACCTCCGCATACAAGAAAGCCATCGTAACCATCGACCCCGATGGCGAACAAATCGACTTCTTTGAGCAGGTGTAATCCTCGACACGCCCTTCCGTTCGCACTCGACTCTTTTTTCGGGGCGCACAGTGCAGCGCGAAGCTGTACAGGTAAGCCTCATAGATATTCAACCTTGTTATGGCTGTACGAAAACTAAAACCTAACACGCCCGGGCAGCGCCAGCGCTCGGTGGCGGACTTTAGCAAGCTCACCAAAAAGAAGCCGGAGCGCGCATTGCTGGCCCCGCTAAAAAAGAAAGCGGGCCGCAACAGCGATGGCCGGATGATGGTGCGCCACCAGGGCGGTGGCCACAAACGCCGCTACCGCATTATTGACTTCAAGCGCGACAAGTTTGGCGTACCTGCAAAGGTGGCCAGCCTGGAGTACGACCCCAACCGGTCGGCCTGGATCGCGCTGCTGGTATATGCCGACGGCGAGAAGCGCTACATCATCGCCCCGCAGGAGGTTGAGGTGGGAGACACGGTGATGAGTGGGCCGGAGGCGCCTCCGGAGCCGGGCAATACCAAGGCACTGGAAGACATCCCGTTGGGTACCAGCGTGTTTGCCATTGAGATGAAGCCGGGCAAGGGCGCGCAGATTGCGCGTTCGGCCGGTACGTATGCGCAGATCACCGCGCGTGAGGGCAAGTACGTGACCCTTAAGCTGCCCTCCGGTGAAACGCGGCTGCTGCTGGGCACCTGCATGGCCACGATCGGCACCACGAGCAATCCGGAGCACATGAACCTGGAGCTCGGCAAGGCGGGGCGCAGCCGCTGGCTCGGCATCCGCCCGAAAACGCGCGGCGTTGCTATGAACCCAGTCGACCACCCCATGGGCGGCGGCGAAGGGCGCGCCTCCGGTGGCCACCCACGCTCCCGCAAGGGCGTGCCGGCGAAGGGCTTCAAGACGCGCACCCGAAGCAAGAAATCCGACAAATACATCGTCCGGCGGCGAAACGAGAAGAAATAGTTCCGCTGGGCGCTACGACCGGCGCTCTCCCCCGCTGTTATTCGCGACACGCTTTATCGTATCCGCACGCATCCATTATGGCACGATCACTCAAGAAGGGCCCTTTCGTCTACTACAAGCTGCAACGAAAGGTAGACGAGCTAAATAAGAGCGGCAAGAAGAAAGTGGTGAAGACCTGGAGCCGCGCCTCCATGGTGACGCCCGAGTTCGTGGGGCACACGTTTGCCGTGCATAACGGTAAACAGTTCGTGCCCGTGTACGTCACGGAAAACATGGTGGGCCACCGCCTGGGAGAGTTTGCCCCGACGCGTGTATTCCGGGGCCACGCTCTGGCCCGTAAAGACCGCCGCGTGAAGCGGTAGCTGCTGCGCCCCTCGCTGATGTTGAATGGGCCGATAGGGCCCGCCAGACCCTTAGTACCATGGAAGCACGAGCCATACAAAAATATATTCGCAGCTCGCCGCGCAAGATGCGCAAGGTGGTGAACGCCGTGCGTGGCAAGTCCGTCGCCGATGCGCTGAGCATCCTGCACTACCAGCCGCATAAGGCCTCAAAGCCGGTGGAGAAGACGCTGCAATCGGCGGTCTACAACATGATTGACCAGAACCCCGACGAGCGTATTGAAGAGGAGGGCTTGGTCATCAAGGAGATTCGCGTGGACGAGGGGCCGATGTTCAAGCGCTTCCGCCCCGCGGCCCGCGGCCGTGCCGCACCATACAAGAAGCGCACGGCCCACCTCACCGTGGTGATTGCTACGGTGGATGCGGTTGAAGATGCGGCTGCCGCCTAAGCCAAGTGCCCGCGCAGCGCCCCTGCACCCCTTTGCATCACATTTATTGCACACGAGATAACGGAGTCAACCCTTGGGTCAGAAAACACACCCCACCGGATTTCGCCTTGGCATCATTAAAGGTTGGGATTCGAACTGGTACGCCGAAAATAATTTGCCGGAAAAGCTCGTCGAGGACGAGGAGGTGCGGCAGTACCTCTACACGCGTCTGAAGCGCGCGGGCCTAAGCCGCGTCGTCATTGAGCGGACGCCAAAGCGCGTCATTCTTACGCTGCACACGAGCCGCCCCGGCGTGGTCATTGGCCGCGGCGGGAGTGAGGTGGAAAAGCTGCGCGAGGAGCTGAAACGCCTTACCGACAAGGACATCCAGATCAACATCAACGAGATCAAGCGGCCCGAGCTGGACGCGAGCCTCGTGGCGCAGAACATTGCGCAGCAGCTGGAGGGGCGTGTGTCGTTCCGCCGCGCGATGAAGCAGGCCATCACGGCTGCGATGCGCATGGGCGCACTCGGCATTCGCATCCGCGTGGCCGGTCGCCTGGGCGGCGCCGAGATGGGCCGCATCGAGCAGTACTTGGAAGGCCGCGTGCCGCTGCACACCATCCGCGCAGACATCGACTTTGCCAAGTCAACGGCCTTTACGATCTATGGCACCACCGGCGTAAAGGTGTGGATCTACAAAGGTGAGATTCTGGGCTCGCCCGACCTGAGCCCGAACGTGCAGGCGCAACGCCAGCAGATGAAGCAGATGAAGGAGCCGGAGCAGCGCCGTCGCGGTCGCCGCGGTGGACGCCGCCGGTAACCTGTGTAGCGCTCAGTCGCCCCTGATTCAATTTCGACAGACCACCGCGCCGGTCTCGGCCGGTCATGACCATAGAACGCCTACTTTCCCATGCTACAACCTAAACGCACCAAGCATCGCAAGATGCAGAAAAGCCCGTCGAAGGGCAACGCGACCCGCGGTACACGCATCGCGTTCGGTGACTTTGGCATCAAGACGCTCGAACACGGGCGCATCACCAGTCGCCAGATCGAGGCCGCGCGTGTGGCCATGACCCGGCGCCTGAAGCGTGTGGGAAAGGTGTACATCCGGATCTTCCCCGATCGGCCGGTGACGAAGAAGCCCGCTGAGGTGCGGATGGGGAAGGGGAAAGGCTCGGTAGAACACTACGTGTGTGTCGTCAAGCCTGGCCGCGTCCTGTTTGAGATTGGCGGCGGCGTAAGTGAAGAACTGGCCCTACAGGCCCTGCGGCTGGCTGCTGCCAAGCTGCCGGTGAAAATTAAATACGTGATCCGACCCGACTTCCAGCCGGAGGAGCCCCAGAAGAAGGAGTAAGCTCTGCGGGCTTACGCTGCCCCATTCCTGTATTTTGTGTTTTACGACGTGTTGCTATGAAAGCTGAAGACATTAGAGACTTTAACATCCGCGAGATCACTCAGCGCATTAAGGAAGAGGAGGAGCAACTTGGTCAGCTCCGCTTTCAGCATGCGGTCGCGGGCCAGTTGGAGAACCCGCTTGTGCTGCGCCACAAGCGCCGCCTGATCGCGCGCCTGAAGACGATCCTGCGAGAGAAGCAAGACGCCCAGGTGGCTGCCGAAGCGTAGCGGCGCTGCACCCATTCACCCCTTTTATTCATGTAGTTGGTGGGGTAACGGCTCACCAAGCAACCCGATACTTTAGTTATGGCAGACGATCAAACCGCCACCTCAACCCGCAACGCGCGGAAAACCCGCGTGGGCGTGGTTGTTAGCGATAAGATGGATAAGACCGTGACGGTCGCCATCCAGCGCCAAATCAAGCATCCCATCTACAGCAAGTTCATCAAGCGCACGACGCGCCTGATGGCACACGACGAGGAGAATACCGCCGGCGAAGGAGATACGGTACGCGTCGCGGAGTGCCGGCCGTACAGCAAGCACAAGCGGTGGCGCCTCGTAGAGGTGATTGAGCGCGCCAAGTAAGTGAGCGCAAGCCATCTGCTGCCGGGCCAACGCTTGTTGGACGGTCGCCAGCCCCCGTTGTCAATTTAACCCTCGCAAGGCGATAGACCCATGATACAGCAAGAATCCAGACTCAACGTAGCCGACAACAGCGGTGCAAAAACCGTGCAATGCATCCGCGTGCTTGGCGGTACGGGCCGCCGGTACGCCCGGGTAGGCGACAAGATTGTCGTCAGCGTCAAGACGGCCATCCCGGGGGGCAATGTCAAGAAGGGCACCGTCTCCCGCGCTGTCGTGGTGCGCACGAAGAAGGAGTACCGCCGGCCCGATGGCTCCTACATTCGGTTTGATGAAAACGCAGCCGTCCTCCTGAACGACGCGGATGAGCCGCGCGGCACTCGTATTTTTGGGCCTGTAGCCCGCGAACTCCGCGATCGCCGCTTCATGCGCATCGTTTCGCTGGCGCCTGAGGTATTGTAAGCCGCCCCCCGTCCGTGTTTCGGATCACCCAGCTACTTATCTACTATGCCACGCAAACACAACACCCAACGCAAGCTCCACGTCAAGAAAGGCGACTACGTGCGGGTCATTGCCGGGAATGAAAAAGGAAAAGAGGGCAAGATCCTTGTCGTCTATCCGAAGAAAGAGCGCGTCCTGGTGGAGGGCGTCAATGAGCGCATTCACCACACGAAGCCTAACCAAACCCACCGTGAGGGCGGGCGCATCGCGCAAGCGGTGCCAATCCATGCCTCCAACGTACAACCCCTTGATGAAAACGGTGACCCGACACGGGTTGGCCGGAAGTGGGTTGAAGAGGCAGACACCGGCAAGGGCCAATGGGTCCGTTACGCCAAAACCACCGGCAGCGAACTGGACGACTAACCCCCGTGGATGCTCGGTGAAGCTTGCCTTCCCAGAGGAACCAAGCACGGCCCACAATATTCTTACAGTCTGCCTATAGCGCCCGCTACGCTGGCGCAATCACAAACCGCACGACGAACGATGGAACAGTACATCCCCCGCCTTAAGACCCGCTACCGCGACGAAGTGGTGCCCGAACTCAAAAAGGAGTTCGGCTACGACAACGTGATGCAGGTCCCACGCCTCACCAAAATCTGTATCAACAAGGGCGTCGGCGAAGCCGCTGAAAACCAGAAGGTCTTGGACACGGCGGTGGAGGAGTTGCGTAAGATTACCGGGCAGCACCCGACGGTGCGGAACGCCCGCAAAAGCGTCTCGAACTTCAAGCTGCGTCAGGGCATGCCGATCGGCGTGGCCGTTACGCTCCGGGATGCCCGGATGTACGAGTTTCTGGATCGCCTGATTGCACTGGCCCTGCCCCGCACCCGCGACTTCCGGGGTATTCCAGACCGCAGCTTCGATGGCCGCGGCAACTACACGCTGGGCATCAAAGAGCAAACGATCTTCCCCGAGATCAGCGTAGAACAGGCCGACCGTATCGATGGGATGGACGTTACCTTCGTCACGACCGCCGAAACGGACGAGGAAGCGTATGCGCTACTCAAGAAGCTCGGGATGCCGTTTGTGCGGCGGGAAGAAGCCGAGCCGGCGTAGCACTACCTGTAGCCTCATATTTTGCATTTACGCTAAGGAGAATCCATGGCAAAGAAAAGCTGGATTGCACGCGAAAAGAAGCGCCGGCGCATGGTAGAGAAGTACCGTGCTAAGCGCAACGAGCTGCGCGAAAAGGGCGACCAGGTTGGTCTGCAGAAGCTGCCGCGTAACTCTAACCCCGTGCGCCTCAACAACCGCTGCCCGCTGACCGGGCGCACCCGCGGTTTCCTCCGCGACTTTGGCGTCTCCCGCATCGCGTTCCGCGACCTTGCCCTTGAGGGCAAGATTCCGGGCGTGCGGAAGTCAAGCTGGTAAGCCCCCTTATTTTTTCATGTGTTAAGCGCTCAGCTACTGCTGGGCGAACTGACGCAAGACCCAACACCCCATGAGTACCACCTCCGATCCCGTAGCCGACTTCCTTGCCCGCATCCGCAATGGCCAGATGGCTAACCATCGCCACGTGGATGTGCCCGCGTCTAAGCTGAAGCGCGCCATGACGCAAATCCTGATGGACAAGGGGTTCGTCAAGAACTACCTGAACATTGATGACGGCAAGCAAGGTTTGCTACGCATCTACCTGAAATACGACCGAGGCGGTGAACCTGTCATCCGAGAAATGAAGCGTATCTCCAAACCTGGTTTGCGTCGGTACGTGGGGGCAGACGAGCTGCCCCGCGTCCGCAACGGATTGGGCGTGGCCATCATCTCTACCTCCAGTGGAGTGATGACCGACAAAGAAGCGCGGCGCATTAACGTGGGCGGCGAAGTACTGGCCCATGTATTTTAGTTTTCCCGGCGGCCCGATGGCTCGGGCCGTTTGCGTGTGTCACCTGGCGCGCGCGTTCTCCGTCTATCGTAGAGCAACCCAACTGTTATGTCCCGCATAGGTAACCTCCCCATCGAGCTTGGTGACAACGTCACTGTTGACCTGCAGCCCCACAACCACGTTACGGTAAAGGGGCCCAAAGGAGAGTTGGAGCTGCAGCTGGACCCTGACCTGGGCGTGAAGGTGGAAGACGAGACATTGGTCGTTACGCGTCCTTCCGATCAGAAGCGCCATAAATCGATGCACGGGCTCTACCGGTCCTTGCTCGACGGTATGGTGACGGGCGTCCGCGATGGCTACAAGAAGCAGCTCGAAATCATAGGGGTAGGGTACCGCGCTGAACTGAAGAACGGTGTCCTGGAGCTTGCGTTGGGGTATTCGCACCCCATTTATTTTCTCCCCCCAGAAGGCATCGACCTCTCGGTGCAATCAGAGCGAGGAAAGAATACGATCGTGACGGTGGAAGGCACCGATAAGCAGATGGTCGGCCAAGTAGCCGCCAAGATACGCGGGCTGCGTCCGCCGGAGCCGTACAAAGGCAAAGGTATCCGCTATGTGGGCGAATACGTGCGTCGTAAGGCCGGTAAGACTGCCGCGCGATAGTACCTGTGGCCGTTGTGCCGCCCCTGAATTGATTTTACGCTTGACGAACTGGCTAAGACCATGGCAAAGATAAAAGACCCCCGACGCGCCCGGCGTGCTCGTGTGAAGCGCGGCATCCGGAAGAAAGTATACGGCACCCCGGCCCGCCCGCGCCTCACGGTGTACCGCTCCAATCTGCACACATACGCCCAACTGATCGATGACACGCGGGGCCACACGGTGGCGTCGATGTCGACGCTGCAGGCCGATGTGGACGGCGAGGAGCACATGGATCGAAGCTTCAATGTAGGCAAACGCCTTGCAGAGAAGGCCCTGGAAGCTGGTTTCACGAAGGCGGTGTTTGACCGCAACGGGTATCAGTACCACGGCCTGATCAAGGCTGTGGCCGAAGGCGCACGCGAAGGCGGCCTCGATCTGTAAGTCAGGTAGCCCTGACGGCTGGTAGTCCCAGCACCGGCTGTACCCACAGCCTCACCTTTTTGCACTGAATGCACACCCATTATGGCTCGACGTAAAGGAAAAAGAAGACGTTCTGGCGGCGGAGGTCGGCAAGACTGGAATGAACGCCTCGTAACCGTAAACCGCGTATCCAAGGTGGTGAAAGGCGGACGCCGCTTTTCGTTTAATGCCGTGGTTGTGGTCGGCGATGGAAACGGACAGGTCGGCGCCGGGCTTGGAAAAGCCAATGAGGTGGCCGACGCTATCCAGAAGGGCAACGACGACGCCCGCAAAAACCT
The DNA here is from genome assembly GCA_009908945.1 of Bacteroidota bacterium. Taxonomy (GTDB): domain Bacteria; phylum Bacteroidota; class Rhodothermia; order Rhodothermales; family Salinibacteraceae; genus Tc-Br11-B2g6-7. Next base: position 1,237 of record JAAAOI010000092.1, on the reverse strand, counting down.
GATTACGGTTCCGATCACCAAAACGGGGACGATCCCGCACCAGGTGATCGGTGGGCAGGATTCCGGCGAGGTGCTGTTGAAGCCCGCCGCACCCGGTACCGGTGTGATTGCCGGCGGCGGCGTACGCGCGGTGCTCGAATGCGCTGGCCTTACCGATGTGCTTTCCAAGTCGACCGGGTCGAGCAACCCGCACAACCAGGTCGCCGCGACGATTAACGCGCTCGACCTGCTCGAAGACCCGGTTGAAGTGGCCCGGCGTCGCGGGGTCCCGCTCCGTAAGGTGTTCGAAGGGTAATGTTTTCCCCGTGGCCGCCTCACCACCAGGTGTGGGTCCACCGCTTCTGCACCGCCCCTCCACTGCATCGTTCAGTCTTATCATCTCGTATCATGGGACAGCTAAAAATCACGCAGCGCCGCGGCCTTATTAAGAAGTCTCAGCACCAGCGCCGCATCGTAAAGGCGCTGGGCCTCCGCGGGCGGCACCACACAGTTACGCTCGAAGACAACGCCCAAATTCGTGGGATGCTTCAGCGGGTGCTGCACCTTGTGGACGTTGAAGAAGTCGACGCGTAACCTCCTTTTCATTGACCGAGGGCAGCCCGATCGCCCTCCCGACCAACCCCCTGTTGTTATGGACTTGAGTAAACTGAAACCCGCTAAGGGCTCCACCCAAACGAATCGTCGCCTTGGGCGCGGTGTCGGCTCCGGTACCGGGGGGCACAGTTCCACAAAGGGGACGAAGGGCCAGCTGAGCCGTTCTGGGGCGCGCATCCCAGCCGGCTTTGAAGGTGGCCAAATGCCACTGCAGCGCCGCCTGCCGAAATATGGGTTCACCAACAAGAACTTCGGCACAACGTACCAGGCGGTAAATGTGGCACGTCTGGCGGCACTCGTGGCCGACGGCCGCATTGATCCAGCGGTGCCCGTGACCGTTGAGCAGTTGGTTGAAATTGGGGTGGCTCAGAAGTCGCAAAAAATCAAGATCCTGGGCGATGGCGCGCTGGATGTGGCCCTGGATATCACGGCTCACGCCTTTAGTAAATCGGCCGAAGCCAAGATTACGGATGCCGGTGGCTCCGTAAGCCACATTGACTAACGGACCGCCACCCAGGCCCACTCATCTGCAGAAGCTGTTACTATGGCTGGCTTTGCCGAAAACCTTCGCAACATCTGGATGATCGAGGAACTGCGCAAGCGGATCCTCTACACCCTTGGCATCCTCATCATCTATCGGATC
>JAAAOI010000117.1 GCA_009908945.1 Bacteroidota bacterium | reverse complement strand
GTCTTCTCCTTTCTTCGACTCTTCGTTTCCTCGTTTCCGCAAACCTGCGTCTCCTTAAATCCTCATTTCCTGAGCGCCCTCAACTCCCACGTCCAGCCCCCCCTAACGCTCAAACGCCCACACTCCGAAAACGCTACGCCGCCGCTCGCCGTCCCGCCTCCTCAGCCTGCGCACCCGCGGCGGCCGCCGGCAACTGCACCGTAACCGTCGTGCCGTTGCCTTTCTCGCTGTCCACGGTGATGCCGCCCTGCATCAGGTCCACCAGGCGCTTTGTGATCGTAAGGCCGATGCCGCTGCCCTCATGCTCCCGGTTGAGGCCACTCGACTCCTGCGCGAACGCCTCAAACAGGTGCGGCAGGAAGGCCTCGGAGATCCCTGCTCCGGTATCCTTCACCCGGATCAGTACGTCGGGCCCTTCTGCGGTTGCGAGGACAGACACGCAGCCTTCAGCGGTAAACTTGATGGCGTTGCTGATGAGATTGGTAAGCACGCGACCGAGAGCGCCGGGGTCGGCCAGGACCGCGAGGGGTACGTCGGGCACGTTCACCTGAAGGCTGAGCCCTTTGACCCGGGCCTGCTCGCGCAGCTCCCGGGTTACGCGCTGGATCTCATCCTGGACGACCACCTCCGTGCGCTCCACCTGCAGCTCACCAGCCTCCAGCCGGGCAAAGTCCAGCACCGAGTTGAGGGTCTGCAACAGCCGGCGGCCGCTCTGCCCAATGGATTGCAGCAGTTCCTGCTCTTCGCCCTCCAGCTCATCCTCCAGTATTTGCGCAAAGCCAATAATCGCCGTCAGCGGGGTGCGGATTTCGTGGCTCATGTTGGCCAGGAAGGCATCCTTGAGCCGGGCCATCCGCTCCGCCTCTTCTTTAGCGGCCCGCAGCGCTTCCTCCCGTCGTACTTGCTCCGTTACGTCAAGTAGCGTGCCGACGAGCCGGCGGTGCCCACCCCGCTCGGCACAGCGTACGCGCACCTGCAGTACCCGGGCTTCACGCCCGTCGGCACCCGTCGTACGCACACGAACGGGCCGTGGAGGTTCGCCCTTGCGTGCGGCCTGCACGCGGGCCTGCACGGCCGGGCGATCCTCCGGGTGTACGGCAGCGGCCACCTTTTCCGGCGAGAGCACCCCGTCACCGGGCGCATATCCCAGCAGGCGGCACGCTTCATCAGAACCGTGCCCGCGGCGCGTCTGGGGGTCCCACTCCCAGTTGCCCAGCCCCACCAGGTGCTGCGCCTCGGCCAGGTTTTCCTGGCTACGCCGCAGCGTCGTCGCCAGTTGTCGCTGCAGCAGCCAAGCAATGCAGGTTAGCGCGAGCGCCGACACGACGCAGGCCCACAACACCAACCGGCTCACCTGGGCCTCTGGCCAGAGGGCCAGCAGCAACGAGGTGGCCCCGCCGGTGTAAAGCAAAAATACTATGTGCGTCATCCCGAAGGTGCGCCCCAGGCTGAGTACCAGCAAACAGCCAATGAGCACATAGAACAGCCCCATGCTGTAGTTGGCGGAAAACTGATTGACCGCCGCTACCCATAAAAACCAGGTGAGCAGCAAAAACACATAGGTGTGCACCGCAGGCACGATGTAGTCTTTACAGCGCGGCTGGAACGTGAGTGCCAGCAGGCCAAGGGTCACCGCCATCACCGTCCAGCGGATCCACATAGGGTCGTAGGCGCCCGGGTCGGTCCACTGATAGACCCACCCCATCCCAACGACCAGCGGAGCAGCCAGCACAAAGACAATGCGGAACGCCCCCACCTGCGAGATCCCCTCGTTACGCAGCACCGCGCGCAGGTACCGCCGGCTGGACTGAACGAAAGACATGAGAGCAACATCGGGTCAACAGGACAGAGGCGCCAGCGAGCGGCGGGTGGGGCAGGTGGAGGGGTATGGGCTATTATCAACTACAGCAGGTCCAGACTTAACCTCTCTGTGTGTTTTTCGGGCACGCTATGCCCGGACGCAGCCTCGAAAAACAAAAAAGCGCCTCCTCCCCATAAAAAGAGAGAAGACGCTTTGCAGTCGGGGCGGCCGGATTTGAACCGGCGACCTCTTCGTCCCGAACGAAGCGCGCTACCGGGCTGCGCTACGCCCCGAGATCTGCGCCCCTTAACGGCACCCTGTGAGGAAGGATCCCCTGTAGGCGCAGGGCAGCCCCCTGCCCGGAGCCACCGCCGCACAAGTTCAACAGAATCTCATACCATGGCGCCCGGGACAGCCCTTCCTGCGCTTATGCTGTGGGGGCGTACATGGCGTCGATGACGTCGGCGTAGCGCCGCTCAATGACCGGGCGCTTCGGTTTCATCGTAGGGGTAAGCATGCCGTTCTCCACGCTGAAGGGTTCGGGGACGAGCGTGAAGTCGCGGATCTTCTCGTGCGCGGCTGCCTGGCGACTGTAGTCCTTGAACGCCTGCGCAAAGAGCGCACGGATCTTCGGGTGCTGCAGCAGCTCAGCATCGCTGCTGTAGGTGATCTCCTCCGCGTTACAGAACGCCGCCAGCGCCTCCATGTCCGGCACGACCAGCGCCGTCAGGAATGCGCGCCCCTCGCCTACCACCAGCAACTGGTCGATCCATCGGACGGTGGTGAACTCCTCCTCAATCGGCCCCGGGTAGATGTTCTTACCACCCTTCGACACAATCATGTGTTTGATGCGGTCGGTGATGGCCAGGTAGCCTTCCACAAACTGCCCTACATCGCCTGTGTGAAACCAGCCCTCGGCATCGATGGCCTTTTGCGTAGCTTCCGGGTTGTTCCAGTAACCGGCCATGATGTTCGGCCCCTTGGCCACAATTTCCCCTTCATCGGTAGAAACCGTCGTCGGATAATCGTCGCCCCGCACCCGGCCGGCCAAGCGGTTGTCGTCCAGCCGCTGAATGCCTATCGTGGTGCCGGGCACGACGTGGCCCACGGTGCCAAAGCGGGGCGCCTCCATCGGGCTGATGGTGAGCACCGGCGCAGTCTCGGTAAGGCCGTAGCCTTCAATGATCACGATCCCGGCCGCCTGAAAAAACTCGCCGATCTTTTTGGGCAGGGGCGCGCCGCCCGACACGGCAAACCGCAGGTTACCGCCCAGTTTCTCGTGGAGTGTAGAAAATACCAGCCGCTCGGCCAGCGCGTACTGCGCTTTCAGCAGCAGCCCCGGCCGCTCGGTGGTGGCATACCGCCGGCCGACCCCCACGGCCCAATCGAAGAGGGTTTTCTGCACCGCCGAGCCCTCCTCTACTTTTTTGGCAATGGTGGTGTACACCTTCTCGAAGAGGCGCGGCACCGAGATCATGACGGTAGGGTTGACCTCGGGCAGGTTCTTTCTGATCGCGTCGATGCTTTCTGCATACGAGACCGTAGCTCCCGCAGCCAGCACCGCCGTATAGCCTGCGGTGCGCTCAAATGAGTGGCAGAGCGGTAAGAACGACAGATGGTGATCGTCTGGCCCAAAATCGACGCGCTGATGCGCCGCCTTGGCATTGGAGCACAGGTTGCGATGCGTGAGCATCACGCCTTTGGGCTGCCCGGTGGTACCGCTCGTATAAATCAGTGCGCAGAGATCCTCGGGCGTGACCTCGTCGGCCAGCGGCGCGAGGGTGTCTTCGTGCGCCTGCCAGTACGCCCAGCCCTCCTCTATCGCATCCTCCCATCGATGGATATGCGCGGGCAGATCGCCCTCCGGCTCACTCATCGTGACCACCGTTTCGAGCGCCGGGCACGCGTCGAACACTTCCTTTGCTTTACGGAACTGCAGCGTGGTGGAGGCCACAAGTACGGTAGCGCCAGAATCTTCCAGGATGTACCGCGCCTGCGCGGGCGGCAGCGTAGGATAAAGCGCCACGTTTACGGCCCCGAGCAGCTGCGTGCCCATATCCGTCAGGGCCCACTCCGGGCGGTTTTCGGAGAGAATGGCTACACGATCGCCCGGGCGCACGCCCCGCGCATGGAGGAAGCCGGCAAACGCCCGCATCCGGCGGTAGACCTCATCCCACGAAATGTCGACCCATGCCTTGGTGTACTTGTCCTTGTAACGCAGTGCGGGGCGGTCCCGGCCTGCATAGTGATCCGCCAGCCGGGTGAACAGCTGCGGCATGGTATCGAAAGCGACGAGAATAGGCATAGGCTCAACCAGCGATCGGGCAGGGGGCAAAGGCTTGCAAAATAGCCGTTTTGCCTCGCAAGAGCAACGCGCAGCAGCGTTTGCCGCCCCCTACGACACCTGCGCGCCCCGCGCTTCGTAGAGGGTGCCGTAGCCTTTCTGCTCCATAAGCGTCACAAGGCCACGTTTGAGTTCCGCCACCAGCCCGGGGCCGTGATACACCAGCCCGGTGTAGCACTGCACGAGCGAAGCCCCGCTCTCAATCTTGTCCAGGGCAGCCGCTGGGCTATTGACCCCTCCCACGCCGATGAGCGGCACGGTGCCCTCGGTGAGGCGGTAGAGGTACCGGAGCAGCTTGTTGGCGCGCGGCTGCAGCGGCGCCCCGCTCAGCCCGCCCCGCCCAATCGCCTCCAGCGTAGCCGCATCGGTGGAGAGCCCCTGCCGGTCCGGCGCGGTGTTGGTCGCGACGAAGCCGGCGATGTCGTGCACTGCTGCAACCTCGACCAACTCCTCGATGCGGCTGTCGAAGGCTACCTTGGCATTGAGGGGCGGGGCCAGCTTGAGCAGAAGCGGCTTGGCTGCAGCGCCCGTGCGAAGCGGTGCCAACGCCTCTAACAGCGCCGCGAGGGCATCGGGCTCTTCAAAGGTTTTGCCGTCCTCGGTGTTAGGGCAAGAGATGTTCAGCACCACGTAGTCGGCCAGCGGGGCGAGGCGTTCGTAGCTCTGCCGGAAGTCGCGGCGCGCGCCTTCACCCAAGATGGCATCATCCGGCGTTTTAGCTATGTTGACCCCGAGCGGGATGTCGAGTGCGGTGCGGTACCGCTGCAGGCGGCGCGCCACCCGGTCAGCCCCCTGGTTGTTGAGCCCCATGCGGTTGATGAGCGCCTCGTCCGCCGGTAGCCGAAACGCCCGCGGCCGCGGATTGCCCTGCGCTGGCCGCGCCGTAACGGAGCCAATCTCCACGAACCCCATGCCCACGTGCTCCCAAAAGGGCGGCATGGTGGCGTTCTTGTCGAACCCGGCGGCCAGCCCTACCGGGTTTCGAAACTCCAGGCCAAAGAGCGACTGGTGGAGGGCCGCATCGGCAAAGGCAAACGACGAAGCCAGCACGGAGGGAGCTACCGTCTGCAGCGTACGTGCGCCCCACTCGGCTACCTGGTGCGCCCGCTCGGGCGACAGTTTAAACAGGAGCGAACGCAGGCGCTGGTACATGAGCAGGGCAGGTAGGAGACAGCGAAGGAAGGCACACGTGCACCGCGCGGTACCCGGGGCGTACACTCCAGGGCATGCCGCCGCGAACGCAGCCCGTAGTATTTCATCAGGCCGGCATTTGTTCGATTTCTTTCATCATGGTGCCTCGGAGCAACGGACCTTTGACCCGGCAGCACCGTTTTTGCCTTCTATCTGATCCCCTCGCTCGTGTGTCCCTGACTCAACCCGTTTTTGCCCGATCCCACTATGAGCGCCCCATCCGCAGTATCTGTTCCATCGTCCAAAGCATCTGAGGACTTCTCGACTTTCATCACGAACTTCCGCGCGCAGTTGCGCGACACGTTCCAGCGGCGAGGGGATATCGACGCCATGAGCCTGGAGCGCGGGTTGCCGCCTTATGTGCTGCGGGACGTACGCTCCTGCAAGCCGCTGTCCGCGTTTATCCCGTCCGCGTATGGCGGCCGGGGCGGGCATGTGCACGAGAGCCTCTCGGTGCTGCAAGCCGCCGGGTACGAGTCCATCGCCCTCACGCTTACCCTGGGCATCAACGGCGCACTGTTTATACAACCCGTGAGCAAGTACGCAAAAGAAGAGGTGAAAGGCCCCATTTTTGAGCGCTTTCTGGAGCATCAGCACATGGGGGGCCTGATGATTACGGAGCCGGATTATGGCTCCGACGCACTCAGCATGCAAACCGGCTACACGGAGCACGAAACGTACGCTCACGTGCAGGGGATGAAGCACTGGGCCGGCCTGACGGGTTGGGCCGACTTCTGGCTGCTGACGGGCCGGAAGCAGGACGCGGAGGGCAACCTCGCCCGCGACATCGACATCTTCATCTGTGACGTTACCGACCCCGAGCAGCACGTAGAGGTCGAGGAAGTGTACACCAACCTCGGCCTGTACCACATTCCCTACGGCCGCAATCGCCTCGACGCAAAGATCCCCTACGCGCAGCAGTTGGTGCCAGAGCGGACGGGCATCACGATGCTGCTGGACCTGCTCCACCGAAGCCGCATCCAGTTTCCGGGCATGGGCATGGGCTTCTTGCAACGCATGCTGGACGAGGCGTTGGCGCATTGCCGCGAGCGGCATGTCGGCGGGCGGTCTCTCTTCACCTACGACCAGGTTAAGAGCCGGCTCGCCACGCTGCAGGCTTACTTCACCGCCTGCTCTGCCATGTGCGCCCACGCCAGCGAACACGCCGGGCTGGAGCACAACCTGTCCAAGATCAGCCTGCAGGCGAACGCGGTGAAGACGGTCGTCACGGACATGATGCAGGATGCCGCGGACTCCGTGCTGCAGCTGACGGGCGCTAAGGGCTACATGCAAGACCATATCGCCGGCCGGGGCTATGTGGACAGCCGGCCCTTCCAGATCTTTGAGGGCTCAAACGACATCCTGTACCAGCAGATCACCGAGGCGGTGCTGAAGTCGATGCGTCGGCTTAAGGACAATAACCTCTACAACTTTCTGCAGCAGAGCGAGCTGACGGCACGTGCGGCCGATCAGTTCAAGGATACGCTCGACATCACGCTGGACCCACAGATGCCACAGCGCAAGCTTGTGGAGCTGGGCCGCGTACTGGCGCGCGTCGTTTCGATGGAGTTTATCATTGAACTGGGGGAGCGGGGCTTCCGCAGCGACCTTATCTCGAACAGCCTCGCCGTCTTTCGCCGGCACGCCAACCGCTACCTCTGCGCCTACCGCGACAGGGGCCTGCCACAGATCGTCGAAGACTACACCGACGATAGCGCCTGGGTCGACCTGGTGCCGTCCCGTTCATAAGACAGCCCGTTCGTACACCGTACGCAGCCCCGCGGCCCTCTGGGCAGCGGGGTTTTTTTATGGCCGCACGCTGGAAACGCCCCGTGCGAGAAGACTTGCAGACGGCGGGACTCACGCGGCCCAAGTTATGAAATCGGTCTGTCGTGTGTCTGTAGGGGATGATACGCCTTCCCTGAACTTTCGCCCCTGTCCCCATGCGCATGCTCCTACTCCTTTTGATGGCAACGGCGGGGCTGGTACCCGTCCACGCCCAGCCCCTCACCGATACCACCCTCACCTGGCAAAGCTACGCCCGCATCGGTACCGCAGCCGTGGCCGTCTACCCCACGCCCGTAGACGACGAGCGGTACGCCCGCGTGGTGGTCCTCCGCGAGTTGGCTGCCAACGAGGGCCCGTCCATCCTCGACGATGCGTCGTTCCTGGCCGAGCACGTTGGACGCACGCTGGGCTTCGACCCGGTGGAGGCCCTGTGGATCTACCACTGGGGCAGCTTCAGCTTTGCCGGTGCTGCGGAGGCCCGCAAGGACGTGCTGCTGCGCGCCACGTACCGCCGCACGTCCCGCGGCGCGCTGGGCGCACCGTCGTGGCGCGTGATGACGCGGGCGGAGGTGGAAGACGCCACAGACCGGCGGTTTCGGTAACCATTTTTCGGAGCTTCCGTACGTAGCGTCTGCTCCTCATGCAACGCCCTTGCTATGATAGCCCGTCCTCTTGCCGTTCTGCTTGCCTCGGCTGTGCTGCTCTCGGCCTGTGCTTCAGATGAAGCGCCCGAGGTTGCCCACCTCGACGATGTCACGGTAATCGAAAATACCGGCCCCGGATCGTGGGCGGATGCCGAGGAGCCCCTCATGTCCTTCGACCTCCAACAGACCTTTGGATCAGACGATGGCTCAGAGGCCATGCTGGCTACAGTACAGGATGTGACAACGGACGCCAACGGCAACGTGTACGTGCTGGATGTGCGTTCGCATCGCCTGCTCTCCTTTGCCCCGGATGGCACCCTGCGCTGGGCCGTAAGGCGCGAAGGCGAAGCTCCGGGGGAGTTTGCTGGCACCTTTTGGCGCTCTCCCCTCGCCTATGATGGTGCCACCGGCGTCTGGGTCATAAACCAGAACGGCTCCCGCCTGGATCACTTCCACACCGCGGATGGGGCCCTGGTTGAGGCGCACAACCTCGCGCCGCTCGATATTCGATTTGCCAGCCTGGCTGGCATTACCTCGGCCGGCCACTTCATCGTGGCAACCGGCATGCCCGGCCATGTGGGCGAGCAGATCCACCGCCTTAACCTGGAGGAGGGACGGGTCATCGATGCACGCGAAGTGTACCTGCGCGCAGAGCCGCTGGATTCCGACACCCGCGCCGAACTGCCGGAGTTCTCCGTACAAAACGACCGCCTGCTTGGCCGCTACGCACTAAACCACTACGAACTGTGGGAGGCTACCCTCACGGGCGATCCGGTGCGCGTCATCACGCGCGAGGGCAAGAAGATGCTGCGCAGTGGACAGTACGCCATGGACGGTGGCGGCATTCGGTTTCAGGTCTACAGCACGCTGGCCGGGCCTTTTCTCCTGCCGGATGATCACCTGCTGACGTATACGTTTTACGCCACGGGCGTGCAGGACCCGGACGCACACCTGCGCCGGATGATTGAGCAGGACGGCCCGCCGCCCACGTTTAACACGACGATCGACCTCTTCGCCCCTGACGGCTCGTTTCTCGGAAGCCGCGTCTGGGAAGGCCAGCAGGAGCCGCCCATCGGGACCCCTGTGCATGTCAGCGCGGAGGGGCAGTTATATACGCGCACCAACGAGCCCTTCCCGCAGGTCCGCCGCTTTGCCCTCACCATCAACGCGCCGGCGCCCTGAGCGCTTGCCTTACGGCGCCAACCGCTCGCGCGTCCAGCCGTCGTTGGTGCGTCGGTAGCGAATGCGGTCGTGCAGGCGGCTGGGGCGGCCCTGCCAAAACTCGATGGCGGCCGGCACCACCTGGTAGCCGCCCCAGTGCGGGGGGCGGGGGATGGGAGCGGTGTCGGCGAAGCGCTCCTCCACCTCCGCTTTGCGGGCCGCCAGTACGTCCCGGCTTGCGATGACGTCGCTCTGCGGCGACACCCAGGCGCCGATCTGGCTCCCGCGCGGGCGGCTCTGAAAATAGGCGGTAGAGGTTGCCTCCGGAAGCCGCTCCACAGCCCCCGTCACGCGCACCTGACGCTCCAGCCGGTCCCAGTGGAAGACCAGCGCCGCCCGCGGGTTCTCCGCCAGCTCTTCCCCCTTGCGGCTGGTGTAATTGGAGTAGAAGATGAACCGCCCGTCGTCCAGCCCCTTCAGCAGCACGATCCGCGCTGAGGGCACGCCGTCGGCTGAGGCCGTAGCCAGCGTCATCGCGTTCGGCTCCATGACGTCGGAGGCCTCGGCTTCCTCAAACCAGTTCCGAAATTGAACGATAGGGTCAGCGGCTGCATCGTCCATGAGCAACCCGTCGCGGGTGTACTCTTTCCGTAGATCCGCCAGGGGCTTGTTCATCAGGAGGTGATATCAGGTGTGCTGTTTAGCGTCAACTTATCGCAACGTTTCCGCCACGCAGCGCCGGCTTCCCACGTTCCGCTGGGTGGAGGATGTGGCGGCATTGTTGCGCGGCAGCCCCTGTAGCCTATGGAGCAATGGCTGTGCAGGACAGAACAACGGTGGAGGGCGGTTGTATGAAGAAGTCATAAAGTAGCTACTCCCCTCGCAATTCATCTGGTTGTATGGCTGCTGTCCAATCCATTGAACGCACGGAAGCACCGGCGGCCCCGGAGCGCCCCTCATGGGCCGACCGTCTCCCGCTCCCACCTGTCATCCTGATGGGGCTGTGCCTGAATCTCGTGCTCATGGGGCTGGCCATTCTCCGCGGCGTGACGATGTAAACGACGCACGCGCTTGAACGTCCTCACCGCCAGATCACCATGGGCAGGCCCGTGGCGTCGGTCGGGGTGGCATCGGATGCGGGGAGCCGCTCGGCGGTACCGGCACGGATCCGCCCGGCCGTCCAGCATACCGCGTGCGCGTCCAGCATGTCGTCCGCCTTAAGCCCGCGGATCCCGCGTGGCATCGTTAGGGCCTCGCCTACGGCCGCAAATCCGGCGTGCTTCAGCAACACGCGGCGGCGCGCGCGGCCGTCGGCCGTATGCTTACTCTCGGCCAGCGCCGTGCCTCCATTCAGTGCGCAGAAGCTGCATTCGGGATGCACCTCGTGCACGGCCGGGCATTGCGGCGGCGGGGTGCGCAGGGCGGCGTCCAGCGCCCGCATCTTGGGGAAGAGGTTGAATGCCTGCTTTGTCAGCCCCACAGCGTCTGGGCTGGTGGCCCGGTTGAGGGCTTGCGCCTCGGCGTAGGTCGTAGCTTTCAGCGCAGCGCGGGCGGGCGGCGAAAACACACTGCTGCTGCGCGGCCATCCGAGTAGCTGCCGCGCCGCCCGATCGCAGGCTCGCCCGCCCGACTGTGCGGCGCGGGGTAGCCCGATCACCATGTCGACCCCGAGCACCGCTGGGGCCTCGGGGAGCGCGAACAGGGCAGCGACCCCATCCACGAGTCGGCACCGGATCGTCTCCGTTTCCTCATGGCGCAGTACCACGATCCACCCGGCGCCGCACGCGTCGGCACCGCGTCGGCACCGGCAACCCAGCCTGCCGTTCCACCTGAACTCTTACCGTGTGGCATCACAGCCATCAATTGTTGATCGGTTTAGCGAGCTGACGCCCTGTTCAGCGCTCCCTCCTACTTTCCCCTCTGCTGCACGTTCACCTGAACAGCACCTGAACAGTGGGACCGCGGCGGTGACGGGACACGTCGCCTCGGCGCAGCGTATGGGTTGCTGATTTTTCTCACAGGACGTGCCGCTATGCCCCACCTTTATAC
>JAAAOI010000115.1 GCA_009908945.1 Bacteroidota bacterium | reverse complement strand
GCTGCGGGCGTAGGCCTCGCAGTGCTCGATAGCGGTGAGGGCCCCGGCCACAGCGCGCCCTTCGTCGCTGTCGTAGGCAAAGCCCATCGACATGAGCAGCGCGCCAAGGTTGGCATAGCCCAGGCCGAGCGGCCGGAACAGGTGGCTGTTCATGGCGATGGCACGCGAGGGATAGCCAGCGTTGTCCACCAGGATCTCCTGCGCGGTGATGTAGATGCGCGCCGCGGCGCGGAAGCGCTCCACGTCGATGCTGCCATCGGCCTTCTGGTACTTGCGCAGGTTGAGCGACGCCAGGTTGCAGGCGGAGTCGTCCAAGAACATATACTCCGAGCACGGATTGCTGGAGTTGATCTTATCGGTGTTCTTGCACGTGTGCCAGCGCTGGATGGTGTCCTCGTACTGCGTGCCGGGATCGCCGCAGACGTGCGTACCTTCGGCGATTTTGTCCAGGATGTCGGCGGCGTTCACTTCGTTCACCACATCGCCGGAGAGTACGGCGCGGAGCCCGTACGGCTTCTCATTGCGCGCCGCTTCCATGAACGCGTCCGTGAGGCGCACGCTCTGGTTCACGTTCTGGAACGCTACTGAGCCGTAGGCCGGTCCGTTGAAGCTGCCGTCGTAGCCCTGTTCGATGAGGGCCCACGCCTTGCGCTCTTCCTCTTGCTTGGCCTCCACGAACTCCATGATGTCGGGGTGCCAGCACTTGAGCGTTTGCATAATCGCCGCACGGCGCGTCTTGCCGCCACTCTTAATGGTAGCGCCCGTGGCGTCCTGCACGCGCATGAAGCTTACCGGCCCCGACGGCTGCCCGCCGCCGGAGAGCTTCTCTTCGGTGGAGCGGAGCGTCGACCAGTCGGCGCCCACGCCGGAGCCAAACTTGAACAGCCGCGCGCTCTCGCCCATCAACTGCCAGATGTCGTCGATGGAGTCTTCCACCGAAATGATAAAGCAAGCCGATGCCTGCGGGCGCTCGTACGGATCCACGCCTACGACGTCTTCCTGCTCAAAATCCCAGCCGAAGATCTTCTTATCGCCCGTATCGCGGACGCCATACTGCTGGTTGAGGCCCACATTGAACCACACCGGCGAGTTGAAGGCGCCATACTGGTTAAGGCAGAGCCAGGTCAGTTCTTCGTAAAACGTCTCGCCGTCTTCCTCCGTGGCAAAGTAGCCCTGCTCCTTGCCCCAGTCGGTGATCGTGCGCGTGACGCGGTGAATAAGCTGACGGAGGGAATCCTCACGGCCCCCATCGGCGGGGTCTTGGTCGACCTTTTCGATGTCGCCGTAAAAGTACTTGCTGCTCACGATGTTCGTGGCCAGCTGACTCCAGGCCTCGGGAAATTCCACGCCCTTCTGCTCAAAGATCGCCTCACCCTGCGGGTTCTTGATCGCCGCATCGCGGAGCTCCCACTCCACGGAGTCAAACGGGTCAGCGCCTTCTTCTGAAAACACCCGGTCAATGACCAGGCCCTTTTTCAGCTCGGCCGGATCGGGCAACGCGCCATTCGCCATCTCCGGGTTAAACAACGATGTTGGGGGTGCTGATTGCGCCATAGTCCACTCCTGTTCTATAAGATGACAAAACCACTAATGCTGCTGCACATGTTGCTGCGTCCTTGCGTTGCGCAGGTACCAACCGGACGCCGAGGGACGCTCCGCAGACCCACCCGTATGTGGGTGCCTGTCTGCAGCAGACAAATAACGGTCTATCGCGGGACGCGATAAACCGTGCGGTACCGTTGCTTTAGCGTATCATTAAGGTAACCGTTGAGGTGGGCGATTTGCAACTGTATTTTTCCACAATACGCGCAGCGCCAATCTGACGAGAAAACATAACGGAAATAGCTACCACAGCCGTTTCCAGCGCCTGAGCCCGGGTCTCCCCCCTCCAATAGTCCGTTATTGAGAAAAACGAGGAGCCGGCCGAGTCAAAGGCCACAAGTTTTCCACATCGCCCAGCATCCGGGGAGCTTTTTCTTTCCTTTTGGTGGCACAATAACAGAAATAAAGAATAGAGGGCATTGTATCCCGGTCTGCGCGTCGTGCGCACGCCCTGCTGCACAGGCACCCACCGGTGTCTGGGACCGGTCCCAATTGCCTGCACCCGTGGGTCTTGCCGCGGTGAGGCCTCCCGCAGTGGATGCGCGTGTGCCGGGGATGCGCATGTGCTGCCCTGGGCGGCTTATTGTCGCTGGGGGCCTGCTTTGCTGGCGAACAAGGCAGGCAGCCATCGGTGTATGTAGCATACATTATTTACCGATTCACATGCACTGCGGCTGCCGCAGTGGCCCCTAACGCTCTTTCCCTATGGCTGACCACAACGAAGCAAGCGCCTATCCCCATCCTGAGGACTTTGAGGTCATGCGCCCAGAGTACACCGAGCAAGACGACGGGTACTTTCGCGCGCTCATCAACGTCTCCCCTTTTAAGGTAGTAGGCCGAAGCCTAACCAAGCCTGGTGCGCGGCGCGCAGCGCTGTACGAGGCAGAAAAGACGTACGGCAATTACCATCCGTCCTACACGGTGCGCAGTCCGTATCCGGAAAAGTTTATAGATCAGGAGGGCATGTCGTGGCGCCGCGTTCCGGCGCATCAGCGAGAACAGCTGGGCGACTACGTCTTCAAAGGGGAAGATGACATGGAGGATTTTGCTGACATCGAGCAGATGCTGATGTGGGATGTTCGCCCCGTAGAGGTCAAGGAAACAAGTGCCACCATGTAATATCGCGCCGGTGGGTGCCCTGCGCCGGCGGGTTGCGCTGCGCAGGGATGCCGCCCCGCTGATGCCTTCACCTCCTATGCCCGTGTGCTTTTCACACCTGCTATTCTCCCCTCCATATAAAGCGCGTATTCGTCAACCGTGAAGATCTCCAAAAAGCGATTGCATCGTGATATGCATTACGGATCTCCGGTGCCGTTACAGGTTACGTAGCCTATGCTTATGCGGGGGCATGGCATGCCGTGATTGTTGTATCGTGCCTCACGCACTCAACGTTATCACCCACACACCCCATTGAATTCTTATGCTTTCCAGACTAAGTCTTTTTGTTGCCGGTCTGTTTCTGATGGTTGGCCTCGCCGCCTGCGGAGGCAACGGCGCCGATGCCCCCGACGCGGCAGACACAGCAGACACGTTCGACCCTGACACGCCCACCACAGAGCTCACCATTGACACGGTGGATGACCAGATGCTGTACGAGGACGATCGGTTCACCGTACCAGCAGGTGAGGAAATTTCGCTCACGCTGGACAACAGCGGTACCACGTCCCCGGCGATGGTCCACAACGTCGTCATCCTGAACACCATGGATGATGAGGTGATTAACCGTGTGGGGCAGGCCGCACTTGAGGCCGGGGCGCCGAACTACATTCCGGAAGATGATGCCATCCTTGCCCACACTGACATGGCGGATCCGGGCGAAACCGTATCGATGACGTTCACAGCCCCGAGTGAGCCGGGCGAGTACCGCTTCATCTGTACGTACCCCGGCCACTATGGCGTGATGCAAGGCACCATGGTGGTGGCCGAAGCCTAAACAGCTTCCCCCTTCGCCCTCGCAGGTTCAGCCCCATCGGAGATGCTCCGGTGGGGCTTTTTTCTGTGCTTTTAGTTGGCAGAGCGGCCGGTCCCGCACAACGGTGCGGCTACCGCCTTTGGTGCTCAGCCGCGTACGTGCGTTACCAGTTCACCCCGATGCGAAAGAGGCGCTGCGTCGAGATCCGCTCCAAGTCGCCCGTGCTAAAAGCCGTGCTCACCGCATCCCCAAACCCGTCGGGCGGCATGGCAGAGCGGTCGATCGTGCGGTGCGTGAACCCGAAGGTGAGGCCCAGCCCATCGCCCACCCCGGTCTGAAACAGTTGTACCAGACGCACCTCAATGCTGATGTCCCGCATTCGGCTGACGAACACGTCCTCGAAATTGGTACGCGCATTCCCATAGGCGGCAGGGATGAAGGCCATTGAGCCATCCAGCACCAGGCTGCCCAGCACCGGCGTGCCGACAACTCCGGGCAAGTCCATCACACGGAATTGCACTCCGCCCCCGGCGCCAAGCCCGAGGCTCATCAGGTGCTGACTCTGAGCGACGTCGGGCAATTGTGTTGGGGCGTCAATATTCACGTAGCGGTACGTCCCGGTCAGGCGGATGGGCACATACAGGCCAAGCGGAAACTGCTCGATGCGCCGCAGCAGGTACGCGTGCGTCCCAACCATCGCCGTGACATCGAAAAGCTGTCGGGAGAAGTCTACGGGATCGGGCGTTACCTGATCGCTCGAAGCGCCCCCCGACGGCGGGCCGCTCAGGGCGGCCGAGGGCGTCGGTTCCGGTGGCGTGAAGGGGAGCGAAGAGGTGCCATAACCGATCGTCAGTCCGCCCCACTCACCGGACAGCATAAACCCGGCAAGCGGCGCGTCAAAGTCATACGGGGACGGGGTAGAGCGGGCGGGCTGAAAGTCGGTGCCCAGGTATCCGACCGTAAGCGACGTGGACCGCACGGGCTCCCGAATACGGCCGCAGGCTCTGGACGCGCTGCCGGGCGCGGTCGTAGCCGGGGTCCAGCTCGGAGGCCCGCACGAACTGCACGTAGGCCTGGCGGTAGTTGCCCTGCTCCTGCTCCACCAGGCCCTGCGAGTACGCCATAATGGCTTCGAGTGAGCGCGTCTCTTGGGCATCAGCCTCAGCATCCAGCTCCACCCCCATGGCGTCGGAAAGCTGCCCGCTGAGGTCAGCAATCAGCTCATGGAAGATGTTGGCCGGGCCCGTCACCTGTTCGGAGAGCATCGTCACGCTGGACTCCACATCTACGATGCTGGCATTCAGCGTCATCTGCTCCTCCAGCACGATGAAGCTGCCAAACACAACGGCATTGGCCCCCAACAACTGCCCGGTCTGCACCGCGGTCGACTGGTCCACGCGCGAGGCGTCCTGCTGAAAGTCTTGCTCCTCCAGCAGCCACTGAATGCGTTCGCGCTCGATCACCCGCAGATCCGTGGCACCACTCATGTGGCTGATCATCATGGAGGGCAGGCCCTTCCGCAGCCCATCGAATCGGTCCCGCTCGTCTACGGAGTTGTTGGCAAAATCCAGGACGGCCAGCGTCTGAATATCGCCCATGGGCCCGCTCGCCTCCACATCTTGCCGCACTGCATAGTACAACTGTATCATGGGAGGCGACTCCTGGTCGGGGTCCAGCGTAAGACCTGGGTCGGCGGCCAGCGCCTCTTGCAGCGTTTTCCGGGCCTCATCCGCGCGCTCCAAGGCCAGCTGTGCACGGCTGCGGTAGACCAGCGCTTCTACCCGCTCCTCCTCGGCCAGGGCGTCTTCTGCCAGTAGTTCATCAAGCAGTGCAATGGTGGTCTGGTACTGTTCCGTGGCGTAGGCTTCACGAACGGCCTCCAGCGGGTCGTCGGCCTGCCCATGGGCCGGCGGGGGCAGCAGCAGGAAAAGCAGCGCAAGGCACAGGGGGAGAAACAGGGCAGGGCGGAATACTTGGGCGGAATACATAACGATGGTGGGGCGGGCGTGAAAGGCGAGAACGAGTGAAGTACGGCGGGGTGCAATCTGCTGAAGCGTCAGCGGGGGTCGTCGTCGGACGTCGTGCGGTCCGTTTGTGAAGCGGCCAGCACGGGTTGTAGGCTGCTGACCCGCATCTGCGCGCGCTGGTAGTCGGGATCCAGCATGGTGGCCTCCTCGAATTTGTCGTGTGCCAAGGGGTAGTTGCCACGCTCCAGTGCGGCCAGGCCTTCGGAGTAGGCCAGCATGGCGTCCAGCGATTGCGGCTGCGCATCGGCCTCGGTGTCCTCGCGCAAGGACGCGTTGAGCGCCTCGGAGAGCTGGGTGCTCAGGTCGACGATCAGGCTACTTAACGCGTTAGCCTCGCCTTGCACCTGCGCGGTGAGGAGGACCTCGCTGGTCTCCACGCTTACGAGCCGGGAGCTGAGCGTCATCTGCCCGTCGAAGACCATGTAGCTTCCAAAAAGCACAGCGTTTACCCCAAGTATGGCGCCGGTTTGTACCGCAGTAGCCTGATCGACGATATCGCTATCGCGCTGCAGTTCCAGTTCATCCAAGATCCACTGGATGCGCTCCCGCTCGACCACCTTCAGGTCGGTTGTCCCATCTACTTGAAACCTGAGGAGGTCAGGCAATGATAGCTGGAGGGGGGCAAAGCGCTCTCGCTCATCCAGCGAAGCGTTCGAGAAGTCCATGATGGCCAGGGTCTGCAATGCCGGGCTTGCACGCTCCACCTCGTACGAGCCCTGATAGTCTTTGCGCACCTCGTAGTAGAGGCGCATCAGCGGTGGCGGCTCTACGTCTGGGTTGAGCTCTACCAGCGGCGGTTCCAGCTCCAGCAGATCGTGCAGGGCCTGTCGTACACCCTCCATCTCATTGCGCGCCAGGTGGGCCCGCCCGAGGTACTGCAGGGCTTCCCGCCGCACCGGAATATCCATCGACGTATCCTGCGCAATAGCCGATAGGGCATCAATGGCGGCCTCATAGCGGCCCTCGTCATACTGTTGGATCGCGGCATCGAGGGTTGGATCGTTCAGCACATGAGGGGCCGCTGGCGCTTCCAGCGCTGGGGCAGCAGTGGCGGTTGCGGGCGTCGCAGGGGCCGACGCAGGGCCGACCGGCGCGGGTTGTGTAGAGGCCACGTCTCGCGGAGACGCACAGGCAAGCAACAGTCCTAACATCAACGTAGCCGTCATCCCCTGGCAAAGCCGCAGGCGACAGGAGGCAAGTGGACTACAGCGGTAGTGCAGGAGGCGATTCATCGGGTAGAAGGGACTGGTGAAAGGGTTATTCGCGCGCACGGACGCGAAACACGAGGACGTGGCGGGTCGGGCGGAAGGTCGGTGCAATGCGGATCGTCTGCGAGGTGCCCGCAAACTCTTCACGGGAGCGTTCCACGCCGTCGACCTCCACGCGGTGGAGGCCGCCAGCGATGGAGAGGGCGGTGGTTCGGTCGATGCGGGCCCGGACGGTATGCTCGCCTGGGCCGAGCGTCAGCTGCTGTGGCGTGGTGCGCTCGGACAGCGCGCCGTTGATCCAGAGTCCGGCCCAAGCGCCGTCGGTGTTGATATTCACTTGCTGCTCGAAGTAAGCGGTAAGCTCGTGGGATGTGTTGGCGCGCACGGTGAGCGTGGAGTCGACCGTGCCGTACTGTGGATGCGTAAAGCGCACGGTGTGGGTGCCGGGCGTGAGCTGGAACTGCCCCGTGCCCTCGCTCTCCTCCGCGCCTACCGCTACGGTGCCACCCGGCGGGGCCGTGGCGCGGAGCGCAACGCTGGCGACGGGCGCTGGCCCCGGTTCAGGGGCCGCGGTGGCCGTCAGTGTGGCGGCGACCTCCCGGGTAGCGCCGGCAGCCACCGCTACCGCTTGCTGCTCCCAGACGTCATGTCCATCCTTCTCCAGCCGCACCGTTACGGGGCCGGGGGTCCGCATGCCGTCCTCGTAAGGCGTTTGCCCGGCGCGTTCTCCGTTTACGTAGACGGTTGCTTCGCTCGGCGTTGAGGTGACGCGCAACGTGCCCACTGCCGCGTCGGGACGCGTTTCAGCGTCGTCTTCAGCAGCATCGCGTTCGGCTGTATTGTTTTCGGCAGTATTGTCTCCGTTGGCGGCCTCAGCGGCACCCGCGTCAGCCCTGCCCGCTGACTCGGTGAGCAGCAGCGCTACGCGAGCAGGCTCCCCGGCCGTCAGCGCAAGCACGGTGTCGACCGGGGCGTAGCCCGCCTTCTCCACGCGCACCGGCACCCGATCGGCACCGTAGCGCAGCCCCCGCAGAGGCGTGAGCCCGGCAGCTTCTCCGTCGACGCAGCCCCCGCAGAGGCGTGAGCCCGGCAGCTTCTCCGTCGATCCGGACGAGGGCGCCCGCCGGGTCCGTCGTGAACTCGTCGATGGCGTAGGGCGCACCATCGGCGAGGGGCCCGGCGTCGTCCCCATTGCCCGAGGGCCACAGCAGAAAGGCAAGAAGGCCCAGCAGCCCTACGAGGGCAAGCACGGCGCCGGCCACGGTGCGTCCGCGGCCGCCCGCGGATGCTGTGGCAACGGGCCCGCTCTTTACCGGGACGGGCGCTCCCGTAGCGGCCTCGTCCAGCCCTTCCAGGGCCTGCAGCATAGCCTTCGCTGAGGAAAAGCGCGCGGCGGGGTCCTTCTGCAGGGCTCGGGCCACGGCATCCACGAGCGCCGGCGGCAGGTCGTCGCGGGTGCCATCCAGCCGGGGCACCGGCTCTTCCACGATCTTGCGCATGATGGCAAAGTCACCGGCTGATCGGTCGAACGGCACGTCATCCGTCAGCATCTTGTAGATGGTCATCCCGGCCGAATAGAGGTCGCTCCGGTGATCCAGATCGGCCGCGCCCTTCACCTGCTCGGGCGACATGTAATAGAGCGTGCCCGAGATGCCCTGCGTGACGGTCTGCATCCCGTCGCCCTTCTGCTCCAGTTTGGCCAGGCCAAAGTCCGTCACCTTCACCTGGCCGGTAGCGGAGATCAGGATGTTGCCGGGCTTGATGTCCCGGTGCCAGACGCCAACGCTGTGGGCGTCGTGCAGCGCGGTGAGGGTCTGCCGGATGACGGGCAGCGCCCGTTGCCACGGCACGGGGCCTTCCGTCAGCAGGTCGGAGACCGTTCCCCCGTCCACATACTCCATCACGATGAACAGGCCCGCAGACGTCTCGCGCAGGGCGTGCACCCGCACGATGTGGCGGCTGTCGATGCGCGCCAGCGCCCGGGCCTCCGACCGAAAGCGCCGCAGGAAGGCGGCATCGCGCGCCAGCCCCGGGTCGATCATCTTGAGCGCCACGGTGCGGGAGAGTGCTACGTCTTCGGCCTTGTAGACGATACCCATGCCACCCTGCCCCAGCACCTCTTGGATGCGGTATCCGTCGACCTCAGCTCCTATATTGGGATGGTTTGGCATCGTAAGGCAGGTTACTGCTCGAAGGCAATGATGAGCACGGTAATGTTGTCGGGCCCGCCCTGCGCGTTGGCGCGGCGGACGAGCTCGTTGCAGGCCTCCTGCGGGGGCAGCAGCAGGGCGACGTCCTGCAGTTCCGCTACCGGGACCTGCAGCAGGCCATCGGAGCAGAGCAGGTAGCGCGTGCGTGGCGTCAGGGGCAGCGGAGAGATCACGTCGACGTCGACGTCGGCTTCAGCGCCGATGGCCCGCGTGAGGGCGTGGCGGCGCGGGTGCACCTCGGCTTCGGCATTCGTGAGGATGCCGGCGTCCAGCATGTCCGTGGCCACGGTATGATCGCGCGTGAGCTGCACGATCTGGCCGGCCTCGATGCGATACGCGCGGCTGTCCCCCGCATGGCCGATATGGCCCTCACCGTTTACCAGCGCCAGTACCGTGCACGTGGTACCCATCCGCCGGTGCGCCACTCCGTTGGCTCGAGCGTACACCCGGTCGTTAGCAGCGACAAAGGCCGCTTGCAGGCGGTGATTGACGGAGGGGGCGTTCTGTTTGAAGAAGGCGTGCTGCACGGCCTCGACGGCTAAGCGGCTGGCCACTTCTCCGGCCTGATGCCCGCCCATTCCATCGGCCACGACGAAGAGCTTCTCGTCGCCAGCCCCTTCAAAGACGCCGTACGCGTCCTCGTTGTTGGCGCGCACCTGTCCCACGTGGGAGCGAACACCAATGCTGAGAGAGGAGCGGGATTTGCGTTTCCACCAGGCCATAGGCTCAGCTGGGATTCAGAGAAGGGGCAATTTCGGGGCTGGGCGCGAGGCCTTGCGCCTGCAGGTCGGTGGCGTCTTCGATGTACGGCTCCAGCGGGTTTTCGGCGTCCAGCCCGAACTGGCTCGGGTCTTGCCCGATAACCGCTGCGGCAAAGATCCGAAGCACATAGCCTTTGGTCTCTTCCGGCATGCGGTCTTCGTAGGCTTGTAGGAAGCGCCAGTAGCTGCGCTCGCGGGGGCTGTCTGGGATCCCCTCAAAGAGGCGATTCAGCCGCCGCAAGACGCCGTTCTCCCCCCAGTTGTACGAGGCCAGCACCAGCAGCCCGGACGCCTGTGCGAGCTTGCTGTAGATTTCGGCCTGATAGCGAGCAGCCGCCACCGTCGCCTTCTCGAAGTCGTGCCGGTCATCCTGCGGGTCTACCACGCGCATTTCTTCCCGCGGCCCCGCCCGCAGTCCATAGGCGCGGCCCGTCGACGGGATGAACTGCCACATGCCTTTGGCAATGCCCCAGCGGGTCTCCGGGCCTACCGCGTTTACGTTCAGGTTGCTCTCTTGCAGGGCCAGATAGTACATTTCCGGCGGTAGCCCGTGCTCCAGCATGGTGCGCACGATGACGGGCGTGTAGCCCTGCTCCTCGGCGTGGCGGACAGCGCGCAGCCAGCGGCTTTGCCCAGACGCGAGCCAGTAGGTGTCAATTTCTTCCTGTACGGCCCGCACAAAGCCGGCGGGGATCTCAAACTCACTCTCCCCAAAAATCCGGGCTACCCGGTAGATCAGGCGCTCCGTATCGGTGAGGCTGCGGTACACGCCGAGCTCGCGGACATACCCTTCGTACTGCTGTGCCATGCGCTGCCGGGAGGTCTGCATCTCCGCCAACAGCTGCGTCAGGTCGTCCCCGCCAGTCTCTTCTACCACGCGGGCCAATTGCGCCAGGCGGACGTCCTGCTCCTTCATGGCATAAAATAGATCAGCGGCTGTGGCCTGAAGGCGCTGGTTTTGCAGCTGCTGATACCCCCCGTATGCGGCGAACACCAGCAGAAGCACGGCCGCCGCTATCCCGGCACTACCGACCATCCGCCACTGCTTCTGCTGCACCTCGCGATAGGCCTGCCGGATGAACTGCGTGCGCTCGCCGGCCGGCTCGTCGCCTTCCGTATCAGTGAGGTAGTGGCGGCGATACCAGGACAGGGACGCATCGTCCGGGGAAGCGGCCGGGGCTGACGATTCCCTCTGCGCGGCTGACGCCGCCGAGGAAGCGACAGAGCCCCCCTCCAGACGGGCTGCATCATCTGCACCCGTAGCTTCGCGCGGGGGCGGCACCGCCCCCGTTGTAGCGGCGCGCTCCC
>JAAAOI010000006.1 GCA_009908945.1 Bacteroidota bacterium | reverse complement strand
GACACAAAAACGCCGTGCTCCAGAGCGGAACACGGCGCGTGTTGAGAGCCGTCGGCAGGCAGGTAGCCCGGACGTCCCGTGGCGTGCATCATCTATTCAAGCACGCCGGTACGGCTGAGCAGCGTCCATCCCCGGGCCCAGTTGTCCGTGCCAAAGGCGCCGTGGTAGTCTACTGGCTGGTAGGTACCGTTGACACCGCCCGTGTCAAACGCGCTGGGTTCGGTTGGGGGGGTGGTAGCTTCGCCGGCAGCCAGCGGGTTGAACGAGACGATCAGGCCCTCGCTGTCGCGGTTCATGCTCGTGATGGGCAGCTCGGTGCCGATCAGGTTGCCCTCGTCGCGCAGGTAGTCCGCCAACGCGGTGCGGAAGGCTTCGCCACCGTCGCCGTCGCCCGTTAGCTGGATGAGGTCTTCGAAGGTGGTGGTGGCGGCGTCGAAGTCCGGGCCGATGTTCCACCACAGGTTGCTCTCGTAGCGAAGCTGCCCCGCAAGCCAGCGTTCGCGGCTGTCTTCACCGGAGCCCAGGTCCTCAATCTGCAGGCCTGCGTTCAGGCGTCCATCCATGAAGACGGACGCGAAGTAGGACGTGGCGTTGTTATCGCGGTGGATGATGAAGGGGTCGTTGCCATCGCCGGCAACATTGGCATCCGCAAGCTCAGGGCCAATCCCAATGTACGTAGCGTTGGCCACCCGCACATCAGCGTAGGGCGTTCCAGCTTCTGGATCCGTGCCGCCGTCTTGCTCAGCAATGCGGCCGGCTTCGT
Source organism: Bacteroidota bacterium (assembly GCA_009908945.1). Classification (GTDB taxonomy): domain Bacteria; phylum Bacteroidota; class Rhodothermia; order Rhodothermales; family Salinibacteraceae; genus Tc-Br11-B2g6-7. Next base: position 10,274 of record JAAAOI010000006.1, on the reverse strand, counting down.
CGCCTGCTTGCACGGCCAGCCAGAACTGATTGCTGCCGCGGTAGCCTTCATCCATATCGAAGGAGTCGTCTGAGGCCCAGGCGGCAATCATGTTGCGGTGGTTAATGGTGCCGCCGAACCACTCAAAGCCATCATCGTCGCTGGCGTAGGATTCGACGAACTCGACGGTCGAGCCATTCCCGACGCCACCAACCGTAAGCCCCTGGATTTCGTCGCCGTTGCCGAGCTGCGTGCCGGTATGGCGGATGGAGACGAAGCGGAAGACGCCGATGTCGTGGTCATTGTTGGTTCCGCCGTAGAGCGTGCGGGCGTCGCCCGGTACGCCTTCAATGTTGGTTTCGCCAGGTGTTGAGTTCAGTTCGGCATCCCCCAGGAGGATGACCCCGCCCCAGAGGCCGCGTACGTCACGGCCGAGGCCCACATCTTCGCTTGGGTCCATCCCGGGCTCCACAGGGTCGTCATCGGCGGTGAAGATGATGGGGTCGGCGTCGTCCGGATTATCGCTGCCCGGGTTGCCGTCGGCAAAGATTTGCGCCCCGCGGGCTACGATGAGCGCAGCAGCGTTCTCCCCCGACCCCGGGAGCCCTTTGATGATCGTCCCGGGCTCAATGTTGAGCGTCTGGCCTTCGAGCACAAAGACGAAGTTGTCCAGCTTGTAGATGAAGTCGTTGGTCCAGGTCACTTCCGTGACCGCGGTGCCCTGTTCGTCGGTGTAGCCGATGCCAAGATCCTCTTCGTCATCGGATACCGTGATCACGTTGCCGGTGGTATCGTAGGTGGCGACGGAAAAGGGCGGATCGTCATCGCCGTTTCCGGGGCCTGTGATGTCGCCGTTGTCATCGTCGCAGGCCGTGAGCAAAAGCACAGCTGGAAGGAGCAGCACGGTAAGGATGCGCGCCGCGTGCGCCCAGGAGAACGCGGGAGTGCGAAGGGGATGCGCCGTTGAAGCAGTCATTGAATCGGTGTGCATGTGAGTACGGTGTGCGTGATGATGTTGTTGATTTGATAACATGGCCCTCTTAACCTGCGAAGGGGCGCTCCACGATGGAGCCCCCCTTCGGTGGCATGATGCGGGTAGCATCGGGCCAGTGTACGTGTGATGTTTACCCTACAGGCGATACGATAGCCCCAGGGAGACCGTGCGCCCGAGGGGCTGGCGGTCGTTGACAAAGGTTTGGCCTCGAAATTCCTGCGCGGTCGTCCAGTCGGTGTCGAGCAGGTTTTTGATGGAGCCCTTTACGGTAAACCTGCGCAGGATGCGCTGTGCTGCGGTTACGTCCAGCGAATTGCGTCCCTGCTCGAAGAGGTCCAGGCCGTTGCGGGTGACGGTGTCGAGGCGGTCGCCGAAACGGTTAAAGAACACGTTGATGCTGGTCCCCAGCTCTGGATTTTCGTAACCTACGTTAAGGTTTACGATGTAGGGCGACTGCCCCTGCAGAGGCCGGGTAGTTTCGGGGTCGTCGTCGAAGGCCCGGATGGCTTCCAGTTCATCGGCGCTCCGCTCGACCTCCGAGCGGATGAGCGTGAGGTTCGCGCCGATCTGCACGTGGCGGAGCGCGTGCGCTACCCCATCAAGCCGTTTACGCGCTTCGGCTTCCGCACCGTAGACCCGGGCGTTATCTTTGTTGGTGTATTCGATCACCACATCGGAGCCGGCTGCGCGGGTATCGATGGTTCGCTCAATCGGGTCATCGAACGCCTTGTAGAACGCGCCTACCGAGAGCAACTCGCCCCCGCGCATGAACCACTCCCAGCGCACATCCACATTGTGAATCCGCGTGCGCTGCAGGTCTGGGTTGCCCACTTCGATATAGTCGCCGATGAAGTTGAACGAATTGAAGGGCGCAAACTCGCGGAAGGACGGGCGGGCGAGGGTGCGGCCGTAGGCCGTCCGCAGGTTCATATCATCGCGCAGCGACCAGACGAGGTTGGCCGAGGGCAGCAGGTCCGTCTCGGTAAAGCCGCCTGATCGTCCACCATCAATCGTTTCGATGGACATGTCCGTTTGTTCGACCCGCACCCCCCCGACGAACTCGAGGCCGGAAAGGCCCGGAATGGGAAACTCGGCCATGGCGTAGCCCGCGAGCACATCCTGAGTCCCGTCGTAGTTGTTGGAGGGCTGGGTGCGGTCGAGGACGTAGGTGCCAAAGCGGTTGCGGCCGCGGTCGTCCTGCCCCACAAAGCCGGCTTGCGAGGTGATGTAGCGGGTGGGATCGCCGGCGTAGGTGGTCTGGTCGTTGAGGTGCTCAAAGCGCCGCTCCCGGAAGGTGCGGGCGCGCAGGTTGACCTGGCCGCCCGCTTTCAGGCGAACCGACCCAAGGGGCACCTCCAGGTTGAGCGTCCCCCCGATGTCTTCTTCGTCGAGGTTGCGGAAGTAGCGGGTAGGCCCCTGGTAGATCGACCGCGAGATCCCGAAGGTGGTGGTGCCGTCCCGTGTGGACGTTTGATTGGCGAAGAAGCGGTAGTCCGGGTCCTCACGCGTCGTCTGGGCCAGCGAAGCCGCCCACGTCAGGCGGACGCCGGGTGTGCTCCCCAGCTGATGGGTGCCCTTTAGCTCTGCGGACTGCACCGACCGATCGGTGGTGCGCAGGGCACGTGTCTGGAACACCTGGTCGCCGCTCAGGTCGCGCGGTAGGCTGCCGGACTCAAAGCGGGCCTCGTCCTCAGCGCTTGCGTTATAGAGTAACCGCGCCTCCAGTTCATGACGCGGGGTGAGCTGAAGCGCCACCCCGAGGAGCCCCCCGTACAGCGTCTCGTCGGTGCCCCGCTGTGTAGAGAAGCGGGCCGTGGGCGTAAGCGTAGCCGATTCCAGCCCCGTCTGCTGAAACCGCGCGGTGGTGGCGCCGGAGAAGCCCCGGAACGAGCGGTCGTACGAGGCCGAGAAGATCACCCCCAGCGTCCGCCCGCCGAACACCTCGAACCGGTTGCCCACCGCCAGTTCCCCGCTGCGGTCCCCGACCGTCATGGGCCGTTCCTCTGGCTGAATCGTCGTAGCAAAAGCCTCCGTAAGCGCGTTCAGCTGGCCGGCCCGGCTGTCATCGTTAAACGCCTGGACGACGTTGCTGGGGAGCCCATCCGCATTGGCCGCCGCGGGTACAGACGATAATCCGCCGCCCGGGTGGAGCACGTTTCCGCTCACGCCGACTTCGCTATTGACAGAGGAACTTAGGGAAAGCGTAAAGAAAAAATCGTCCGGGATAGCTATTGTGGAAATGTCGATGGAGCCCCCCGTGAAGTTCCCCGGGCGGTCGGGCGTGAAGGTTTTGGTGGCGACGATATTGTCGATGACGTTGGACGGGAAGAGATCCAGCGCCACGCTGTTGCCGTCCGGGTCGGTACTCGGCAGGTTGGTGCCGTTGAGTTGCGCGCTCACGTACCGCCCCTGCAGCCCGCGCATGTTCACGAACTTACCGTCGATGACCGAGGCGCCCGTCACCTTTTCCAGTGCATCGGCTGCATTGCCGGCCCCCGCGCGGCCAATAGCCTCCGCACTAATGGCGTCGCTCACGCCGTTGGCGCGTTGTCGCTGGCGGAGCAGCCCGGCCTCGGTATCGCGGGCCGCCTGGGCGGTGACCACCACCTCGTCCAGTGCCTGCGCATCCTCCCGCAGGTCGATATCCAGCCGGGTCGTCTCGCCTGCCGCGACCTCAACGCCTTCCACCAGCTTCGACTGAAAGCCCACGTAGGAGAAGCGCAGGTTGTAGCGCCCGGGGGTAAGGCCCGACAGGCGATAGCGCCCGTCGAGGTCGGTAGCCGCGCCTTGCTCCGTATCCACCACGCGGACCGTGGCGCCGATCAGGGGCTCGCCCTGTTCGGCGTCTACCACAACCCCCACGATGTGCCCCTCCTGGGCGTTCGCCGCTGATGCGGAGAAAAGTGATGCGGAGAAAAGAACGATCAGCAGCAGAACGACGCCGCTTGTTATGTACCGGTGGCTCATACCCGAAGTGTACCTCATTGACCCGATGCAGTAAAAATGCGCACGGTGGGGCGGCGCTGTGCAGGAGAAGAGGGTACGGGTGGTACATTACGAAGCTATTATCTGCCGCATCCTTAATGATATGATAATTTAAGCAGGGCTGTGGGCCACGCCGGGGTAAAGCCTGTGGGCGCACAGGGTAGGTTCACCACTGCACCCGCAACGCCAGGCCCTGCCCGGTGCCATCCACCTGCGGCTGTAGGGTAGCCCGGGCCTGGGGCGTGCCGTTGCACCACCGGTTGGGCGTGGCGTTGAATGCCCAGCCTATGCCGGCTGAGGTGATGAGGAGGCCTGGCAGCGTGTAGAGGGTAATCAGTAGCGGCGCCGCAACCAATAGCCCAAGCCCTTCCCCTTCCCCCTCATCCAACGTGGAGGATGCGCGCCAAAGCCCTGCCCCGATGGCACCAAGCCCAGCCGTACGCACCCCGGCGCTGCGCCAGCCCGTCTGAGGGTCACCGGTGCACCACAGGCCCGTGGACGGCCCCACGGCGATCCCCAGCGCGCCCAGGCAGAGGCCGGCGACGTATAGCGGCGACTGAAAAGGCGACACGCCAGCATTGGCGCTGCGCTCACTGAAGCCCGTGAGCGCCGTGCCCAGCGCCATCGGCAGGAGCGTAGACAGATAGGCCCGCCCGAGTGCATGGTTGGGATGGTACCGCCGCTCCCACCCCACCGACCCGGCAGAAGCAGGGAGGCCCGAGGAAGCGACCGGCAGGGGAGGGTCAGCGGCGCTTTCCTCGCCCCCTAAACCCTGTGCCAGGCTCCCCGTAGATTGGACCTGGGCTCCCGCCGGGGATGCCAGCAGGCAGGAGATGACGGCGCAGGTGATCAGCACTACAGAAAAACGCAGCAGCATGACAAGGCGAGACGACTGATGGGTAAGGAGCGGGTGGGGGCCTGGGAGCTACGGAGCATCCCCCTCAGGCAGCCCATATTCCGTGAGTTCGTAGTCAACGTCCGCAGCCGTCATCCGCTCGGTGTAGAAGAAGAAGCCGCGGGGCGTCGGACCGGATAGCCCCATCTGCAGGACGTCTTCACCACCACGAAACTGAAGTATCTGGCAGCCCTGCGGCGTGCCGTCGGGGGCAAGGAGGTGGGCATGGTGGCGAATCGTGTTTTCCACCACGCCGCCCATATCCAAGCTGCTGGTCACCGCACCACCCTGGGCAGCCGTCTGGGCGTCGCGGAGGGCCTCTTGCATGGTGCGCTCATACACGACGCGGCCGTGCTTCAGCAGGGCCAGCATGCCGTTGGGTGTGGTATGCAGCGCATGGAAGTGGCTGCTCTGGGTGGCCTGCTGAATCGCTTCCATGGGGTTGCCGATGTCCTCTCGGCGGGGGAAGGCGTCAACGGGAGAGGTGTCGAAGGTGGGATCGGCGATGCGAAAGGCAAGGCGCTCGCCACCGGTGGCGTCGTAGGCCTGGACGCCGAGGGCGGCAGGCGAGGCATACCGCACGCCGCCTTCCGGCCCCGGCGCCATCGGGGCGGCTCCGCCGATGAAGCTAAGCGCTGCGTGGCGCTCCGGGGCGGCCCCGACGCGCGCCAGCGCTTCCCCCTGCCCATCGCGAAGATACACGCCCACGTACGGATCTGCGGAAGCACCGCCGTGGTGCAGGTACAGGGTGTCGGCCCGCAGCACGAAGTTACTGGCCGCCCGGCGGAAGCCCGTCCATTCCGCATCGGGCGATCCATCGGACCGGAAGGTCAGCAACCGGAGATTGCCCGCGTCCCACACCGCCACACCGCCGTCCGCGGGGCGCACCAGGGCGGGGTTCAGGTACTCGAACGGCCCCTCGCCGGGGCTGCCCAGCTGTTGAAGAAAGCCGCCCTCCGCATCAAACAGATACACCCCGGGGTCGACGGTAGCCACAGCGATGCGCCCATCCGGCAGCCGGGTCGCATCGGTGAGGGATCCCAGGAGCTGTGTTTCCTGATCGAGGACGACGGTGTCCATGCTGAGAAAGGTGTCGGTGCACTGGGCATGCACCGGGAGGGCGAACAGCAGCAGAACCAAACCGGGGATGAAGAATCGGGGCATCGGGCAAGAAGCACGGCAGTAAAAAAAGCGTATACGTCCCGAAGGGCGGTAGCAAAAGATACACTTCCTGGGAAAAGGTGCAATAGGCCGCGGCTCTATTATGGCGATGAGCGCTGGCGCAGGAGGGGCCCTGGTTACGGTTGAGACCGGACGCGCCGCCCGGTAGGTTCGGGACGATGCTGCGGGGGGATAGGGGGCTGACATGGTGCGACGGCTGCATCCCGGTGTAGCCTTGCCCCCGCGCTCTGCCCCATTCGCCCGAATTGCACGAAACCTGGCTTACGAGCGTGTATACTATGCGTCTGCCGTTGCGAACCACGGAGAGGTGCCGGAGCGGTCGAACGGGCTCGCCTGGAAAGCGAGTGTACCCTCATGGGGTACCGAGGGTTCGAATCCCTCCCTCTCCGCTGAACGCCGGGCCGCATGGTCCGGCTTCTTTTATATCTGGCCGCGGCATGCCCGCGCGCCGGCCCCTTCATCTGTTCCTGCCGCCCCCATGATTGCCAGCATGACCGGCTTTGGCCGGGGCACTGCCCACGTCGACGCGATCACGGCCACCGTCGAGCTGCGCTCGGTCAACAACCGCTACCTCGACCTCAAGCTGCGTGTGCCGCAACTCCTTACCGAGCGGGAGGTGGCGATGCAGCAGCTCCTGAAGGATGCGTTTGAGCGTGGGCGTATCAGCGTGCAGGTGCAGGTGGAGCGCGAGGACGCGCACGTGCTACCCATCGAGGTCGACGAGGAAGCCACCATCGCCTACAAGCAGCTGCTGGAGCAGCTGTGCGCCGTAGCCGGAGTGGAGGCCCCGGTACGCCTGGAGCATCTGCTGCACTTCTCCGACGTGTTCGACAGCCGCGAGGAGCTGCCGGAAGACGATGGGCAGACGTGGACGGCCGTGCAGGCAGCCCTCGCGCAGGCCATCGACGAGCTGCAGGGGATGCGGGCTTCGGAAGGGGCCGCCCTCGAAGCCGACCTGCGCGCCCGCCTGCAGACCATCGAAATGAACCTGAACGCCGTGGAGGAGCGGGCGCCCCAGCGCGTGAAGGAGGCCCACCGGCAGCTGCACGAGCGCCTCGATGCGCTCCTTACCGAGCGCGACCTGGATGCGGACCGGTTGGCCCAGGAAGCGGCCGTCCTCACCGACAAGCTCGACATCACCGAGGAGTGCGTCCGCCTCCATTCCCATCTCACCCTTTTCCGCGACGCCCTGTCCAATGGCAAGCCGGTGGGGCGCAAGCTCAACTTCATCACGCAAGAGATCCATCGCGAGGTGAACACCATCGGCTCGAAAGCCAATGACGCCGCCATCACGGAACGCGCCGTCGCTATGAAGGAGGCGGTCGAGAAGATCCGTGAACAGGTGCAAAACGTGGAGTAACCCGCCCATCCAAGCCCTACCGCCCAAGCTTCCCCGCATGGCCACCCCGCGCATCATCGTCTTGACTGCCCCCAGCGGCGCCGGCAAAACCACCATCGCGCGGCGCGTGCTGCAGGCAAGGCCGGATGTCCGCTTCTCGGTCTCGGCCACCACGCGCGATCCTCGCCCAAACGAAACGGACGGTATCGACTACCACTTCGTCTCGACTGACGCCTTTCAGCAGTTCATCGCGCAGGAGGCCCTGGTAGAGTACGAGCAGGTCTACGCCGGCCTGTACTACGGTACGTTGCACGCGGAGGTCGATGAGGCCACGCCGGAGGCCCCGGTGCTGCTGGACATCGACGTGAAGGGCGCACACAACGTAAAGCAGCATTTTGGGGATGACGCGCTCGTGATCTTTGTGGCGCCCCCATCGATGGACGTGCTGGCAGAGCGCCTCACCGGGCGGGGCACGGAAGACGAGGCGGCGGTGCGTGAGCGCCTGGAACGCGCAGAAATGGAGATTGCCCAGGCCGACCGGTTCGACGCCACGGTGGTAAACGACGACCTGGACCGAGCCGTAGACGAAACGCTTGCCCACATCGCGCAGTTTTTGCGAAGGTAACCGTCTTTCCCGCTTCCTCTCTGCCCTATGCCTACCCCCGACGCGGTGCGCACCGAAGCCCTATCCGGGCGCAAGATCCTGCTGGGCGTGACGGGCGGGATTGCCGCCTACAAAAGCGCCCTACTCGTGCGCCTGCTCAAGCGTAGCGGGGCCGAGGTGCAGGTGCTGATGACGCCCGACGCCGAACGCTTCATCTCGGCCCTTACCCTGGGTACGCTGTCGGAGCGCGAGGTGCTTACCGATATTTTTCCGGAGAACGCGGAAGGGAGCTGGACGAAGCACATCACGCTGGGCCTTTGGGCGGATCTGTTCGTGGTGGCGCCGGCTACCGCGCAGACCATCGCCAAGCTGGCGCATGGGTTTAGCGACACGATGCTGACCGTCACTGCCCTGGCCGCCCGGTGCCCGCTGCTTGTCTGCCCCGCGATGGACCACGACATGTACATCCACCCGGCGGTGCAGGACAACCTGGAGCGGCTGCGCGGGCTGGGTTATGCGGTACTGGAAGCCGACAGCGGCGAGCTGGCCAGCGGCCTGGTAGGGCAGGGGCGGATGCCGGAGCCGGAGGTGATCCTGCAGCGGGTAGTGCAGGCAATCGAACGGCGAGAAGCCGCGCCGCCGGCTGCATCAGGCGATAGCGCAGCTGAGGAGGTCGTCCCTGCCCCGCCTCCTGCTGACCCGTCCCTGCTGGCCGGCAAAACGGTGCTGGTCACCGCCGGCCCCACCCATGAGCCCATCGATCCGGTGCGCGTGTTTACCAACCGCTCCACCGGCACCATGGGCTTTGCGCTGGCCGCGGCCGCGCAGGCGCTGGGCGGCGACGTCACCCTCGTCGCTGGCCCCACCGCGCTGCCGACGCCCGCAGGCGTCACGCGCGTCGATGTGGAGACCGCTGCCGAGATGCATGCGGCTGTAGACGCCCGCGCCGACGCCGACCTCGTCCTCATGGCGGCGGCGGTGGCGGACTATACGCCCGCGACCGTGGCGGAAGGAAAGCTGAAGAAGGACGAGGCCGGGCTGACGCTGCACTTTGAGCGGACGGTGGATATCCTGGCGGCGCTGGGCCAGCAGAAGCGCCCCGGGCAGCAGCTGATCGGCTTTGCACTGGAGACGGACAACGGCGTGGCACATGCCCGCGAGAAGTTAACGCGCAAGAACCTGGACTGGATCGCCCTCAACCGCGCCAACGAAGCGGGGGCCGGGTTTGGCCCGGGCACCAACCGGATCACGCTGCTGGGCGCTGACGGCAGCCGCACCGAGCTGGCCACGCAGCCCAAGCCGGCGATCGCCCGGGCGCTGCTGCTGCACGTCTGTACGGCTGGTACACCTGCCGCATAAGACGCCCGGCGAGTGCAACGTAAAGGATCCCGCACGTCCCCACCCAGCGCCCTGCCACAGCGGAACACCGGTCCGCCCCTTACCTTTATCTCGTGCCCTTTTCCGTACGGTATTTTATTGATGGCTGACTGGCTGCAGGACGCACGCAACGCCCTCGCCTTTGAAGAGGCGCTCTCCGGGGACTTCCTCCCGCTCCCGCCCCCGGCATCGGCCGACTCCGCTACCGCATCCACTGCTGACGACCCGACCGACGCCATGCCCAACCGCGACCTTTTTGGCAACGAACTGGACCCGGCCGCAGACCCGTCGCTGCCGCCCTGGGAGCGCATCGCGGCGCTCATCCCGGACGACTCGCCGCTGCATGATATGGAGACGCTGGAGGAGGTGGAGGCGTGGGCGACCAACACCGTGCTGGTCCCCATCGACGAAGAGCGCGAGAACGCGGTGCTGGGCGTGGGCGACCCCAACGCGGACCTCGTCATCATCGGGGAGGCGCCGGGCGCGAACGAAGACCAGCAGGGCGAGCCCTTTGTGGGGCGCGCGGGGCAACTGCTCGACAAGATCCTCGCGGCCATCAACTTCGATCGCTCCGAGGTGTACATAACCAATATCCTCAAGAGCCGCCCGCCGAACAACCGCGACCCGCTGGCGGCCGAGGTGGAGGCGCATGCGCCGATCCTCTACAAGCAGCTGACGCTCATCCGCCCCAAGGTGCTGCTGTGCGTGGGCAAGACGGCAGGCAACACGATGCTCGACCGCAGCTCCTCGCTCGGTAACCTGCGCGATCAGTTTCACGACTTTTATGGTATCCCGCTGATGGTTACGTACCACCCGGCGGCGCTCCTGCGCAACGCCCAGTGGAAGCGCCCCACCTGGGAAGACGTGCAGCTGCTCCGCACCAAATACGATGAACTGACCGCTGCATAATCGGTACGCG
>JAAAOI010000039.1 GCA_009908945.1 Bacteroidota bacterium | reverse complement strand
AGGTCTTGCCGGATGCTACCGGCGACCCCGCCATGGTGCGGACCATCCTCACCAACCTGCTCAGCAACAGCCTCAAGTTTAGCCGCGAAGCCGAAGCCCCGCGCATTGTGGTGGGCGCCCACGTGCAGGAGGGGACGCCGGTGTACTACGTGCGCGACAATGGCGCGGGCTTCGACATGGCCTATGCCGATAAGCTCTTTGGCGTGTTTCAGCGCCTGCACGACGATGAAGACTTCGAAGGCACCGGCGTTGGGCTCGCGATTGTGCACCGCGCTATTGCCCGGCATGGCGGAAGCATCCGGGCGGAGAGCACGGTTGGTGAAGGCGCCACCTTTTACTTCACCCTTGACGACGTACCCGAATCCATCTCTGTATGACGATGAGTGCAACCCTGCCGGACACGGCAGACATCCTTCTGGTCGAAGACCAGCCTTCCGATGCGGAGCTGGCACGCCGCGCCCTACATGACATTGGGCTGAGCGGGCGCCTTGCGCTCACCCGCCGCGGGACCCACGCTCTTGATTACGTCTTTGCCCGAGGGCGCTACGCGCACCGGTCCATCAAAGACGTCCCGCGCCTGGTGCTGCTGGACTTGAAGCTGCCGCGCCTCAGCGGGGCGGAGGTGCTGGAGCAGCTCAAAGCAGATCCGCGCACGCAGCCCATTCCTGTGGTCATTCTGTCGTCTTCGCAAGAGGCCGTCGATATCCGGCGATGCTATGCGCTTGGCGCGAACAGCTACGTTGTAAAGCCCGTAGATTATGTAGACTTCACTAAGGCCGTGCAGCGCCTTGGCCGGTACTGGCTGCAGCTTAACGAGCCGTTCAGCCACCACGCCTGACGTCCCTCTACGCATCCCTCGTTACCTCATGGAGCCGTCCGTCTCCCCACCGCTCCGCATCGTGCACCTGGAAGATGTGGCGACCGATGCCGAGCTTGTCGCGCGCGAGCTATCGGCTGGGGAGGTGGAGGCAAGCATTGAACAGGTCGCCACGCGGGCGGCGTTTGTAGACGCGCTGGATCCGCCGCCCGATCTTGTGCTGGTAGACTATGCGCTGCCGCAGTTCGACGGCATGGCAGCTCTGGCGTTGGTGCAGGAGCAGTGCCCCCAGGTGCCGGTCGTGTTTGTTTCGGGTGCTATCGGTGAGGCGCGCGCTATCCAGACGCTCAAGGAAGGCGCCACGGATTACGTGCTGAAGGACCACCTCTCGCGGCTCGTACCCGCTGTCCGCCGCGCCCTGGCCGAGGCCGCCGAGCAGCGCGCCCGTAAGGCTGCGGAGGCGGCGTTGCAGCGTGCCCACGATCAGCTGGAGCAAAAGGTGGCCGCACGCACCGCCGAGCTTCAGGAAACCAACACCGCGCTGGAAGAGGAGATCGAGGAGCGCAAGCGCATCGGCGAGGCGCTGCGGGAGAGCGAGGCGCAGCTGACACGGGTCATTGACGCGGCCATCGACGCGATCATCAACATCGACGCCGAACTGCGCATCACGCTGTTCAACCAGTCGGCCGAAACGATCTTCGGTATCACCGCTGCAGAGGTGCAGCACCGTTCCATTGTGCCCTTGCTTGGTGAAGAGCTGACCGGGCGCGTCCGGGCCTTTGTGCAGGCCCACGCCACCGACCAGGACGGGGTTGCCCGCGATAGCACTACCACCGATGCTGCCGCCCCGGCCAGCAGCGGTACCGGGCAGTACCTTGGGCAGGAAAAGGGGCTGCAGGCGCTCCGTAACGACGGTACGCCTTTTCCGGTGGAGGCCACGCTCTCTGTCATCGCGCTGCCGCGCCGCCAGCGCTTCCTGCTTATCCTGCGCGACGTCAACGACCGGAGGGCGGCCGAGGAGGAGCTCGTCCAGCTGCAGTCGGAGGCGCAGTACCTGCGGCAGGAGCTGCAGACGGAGCACGCCTACGAGGAGATGATCGGGCAGTCGCCGGCCATGCAGCGCGTGTTTACGGCAATCGACAAGGTCGCCCCCACGGACGCCACCGTGCTGGTGATGGGCGAGACAGGGACGGGCAAGGAACTGGTAGCCCGGGCGCTGCACCGCCACAGCCCACGCACCGACGAGATGCTCGTGAAAGTCAACTGCGCAGCGCTGGCCAGCGATGTCATCGAGAGCGAGTTGTTTGGCCACGAGAAGGGCGCCTTCACGGGCGCCATCGACCAGCGCCAGGGCCGCTTCGAACTGGCCGATGGCGGTACCCTCTTCCTGGATGAAGTGGGCGAGCTGCCGCTGGAGACCCAGGCCAAGCTGCTGCGCGCGCTGCAGGAGCAGGAGTTTGAGCGCGTAGGCGGCACGGAAACCGTTGCGGTGGACGTCCGCGTGGTGGCCGCCACCAACCGCGCGTTGGATGCCGAGGTGGACGCCGGGCGGTTCCGCTCCGATCTGTATTACCGGCTCAACATTTTTCCGATCGAGGTGCCCCCGCTCCGAGCACGGGAGGGCGATGTGCCGCTGCTGGCGGCGCACTTTTGCGAGCAGTTCGGGCAGCGCATGGGCAAGCCGGTGGAGGGCTTTACCAGCGAGGCCGTGGAGCGCCTTGCCGCGTATGCCTGGCCGGGCAACGTGCGGGAGCTGGCCAATATCGTAGAGCGCGCCGTTATCCTGGCGTCGCCGGAGGCGCCCATCGGAGCCGACCAGCTGGGACTTGTGCTACCCAATGGCGCCCCGAATGGCGCCGCGAAAGACGGCATGCCCGGTGGATTCCCGACGCTGGCAGAGGCGCAGCGGCACCACATCCAGGAGGCATTGGATCGCACGGGGGGCGTGATTGGCGGCGCCGACGGGGCTGCTGCGCTCCTGGGCATGAAGCGCACCACCTTGCACGCCCGCATGGACCGCCTCGGCGTTGATCCTGAACCCTACCGCTGATGCGCTCGCAGGCCCATGGGTAGCGCTATGCATCCGTGTCCATCGCCTCATCGAGGAGCTCCAGGAGGTCGGCCCGGCGCGTAGGCTTGGAGAGGTAATGAGTAAATCCCTCAGCGAGGAGGCGTTCCTCGTCGCCAGGGAGTGCAAAGGCCGTCCAGGCAATCTTCGGCACCTTCGCGTAGGCTGGGTCCTCGTTGAGGACGTGCACAAGGTCTGTCCCGCCCCGGTCGCCCCGCAGGTGCACGTCGATCAAACAGACGTCGTAGGTCATGGCCTCAGCCATCGCCAGCGCGTCCTCCACATTGTCGGTGATGTCCACGGTGAAGGCATCGGCCAGAATAATGTCGATGAGCTGCTGCGCCTCCAGCGAGTCTTCTACAAGCAGAAGGGAGGGCAGGGCGGTGGGGGAATCGGTCATAGCAGAGGCGGGGCGAAGCGGAAGCCTGACGGAAAAGGTGCTGCCGACGCCTTTCGCGCTGTCGGCGGTAATCGTGCCGTCCATGAGGGATACCAGTTTCTGGGTGATAGCAAGACCGAGGCCATTGCCTTCATACGCACGCGTGAACCCGCGTGACTCTTGCTTAAAGTCGTCAAACAGCTGCGGTAAAAAGTCGGCGCTGATGCCTACGCCGGTGTCCTGCACGTCCAGCTGAACGTGCGTCTCGGTGGCAGCTACCCGGAGGGTTATCTGCCCTTCGTCCGTAAACTTGACCGCATTGGATACTAAGTTTGTGAGAATCCGCCCCAACGCGGCGCCGTCGAGGTGGGCATAGAGCGGCTCCGATAACCCCTCGGTATCGAGCAGTAGCCCCTTGCGCTCGGCAAGGGGGGCGAACATGCGGGCGGTCTCCTCCACGGTAGAGGTGACATCCAGGCGGGACGGGCGGAGCGTGAAGGATTCGCTCTCCAGCTGTGCCAGGTCCAGCACCGAGGTCAGCGTCTCGCGCAGGCGCTCGCTGCTCCGGCGGATCATCTCCGCACACTCCTGCGCGTGGCCCTCTGTGGCCTCCGTGAGCACGTCCGCAAAGCCGATAACGGCTGTCAGCGGGGTGCGGATTTCGTGGCTCATGTTGGCCAGGAAGGACGTCTTGAGCTGGTGCAGTTCTTCCTCGCGGGCCCGGGCCAGTTCGGCGTTGTAGCGGGCCTGCTCGGCGCGGTGCCGGGCATCAATGAGCGTCTGTTCGTGTTGCCGCTGCTCGGTCAGGTCCGTGACGAACGCCGCATAGAGGGCCGGCCCACCGCCTTCGATGAGATACAGGTGGATCTCGACAGGATACGCGGTGCCATCCTTCCGTTGATGACGCGTGTTGAGCATGACCACATCCTGGCCCTGGTGTAGCGGGGCACTCAGGTCCCGCAACTCGGGCTCGCCCAGCGGTTTGATGTCGCCCGGCGTCATGGCGGTAAGTTCGTCCGCCGTATAGCCAAGGTTTTGGCAGGCCCCCGTGTTGACGAACGCAAACTGCAGGGTTTCGACGTCAATCAGATAGATCTCTTCTGCGGACCGGTCCATGATGTGGCCCAGGCGCTGCATGAGGGTGGCGGACTGCCGTTCCGCGGTGACGTCTTGCCGAATGCCGAGGGCCCGGAGCGGGTGCCCTTCGTCGTCCGTGTCCACCACGCGTCCTTCATCATGTAGCCACACGTAGTGCCCGTCGCGATGCCGGGCGCGGAAGGTAACGGCATAGCCGCTGGCGTTCTCGCCCTCCAGATAGGGCTGCAGGGCGGCCTCCACGGTAGCCCGGTCGTTCGGGTGCACCAGGTCCAGCCATGCGTCGAGGCTGTAGGGCACCTCACCTGGCGCATGCCCCAGCATCCCCATGAACCGGTCGTTGTAGGTGACGTCATGGCCCACCTTCCAGTCCCAGATGCCCAGCGCTGCTGCGTCAAGCACCAACTCCAGCCGGTCGTTGTGGGCGGCCAGTGCATGTTCCAGCTGAACGCGCTCAATGGCCAGGCCAGCCAGGTGCGCGACGGTTGAGGCCAGGCGCAGTTCGTCGGTGGACGGGCGCCGGGGCTGCCGGTAGTACATGGCCAGGGTACCCAGCACCTCGCCGGTGGTGCGCTTGATGGGATACGACCAGCAGGCAGCCAGGTCGTGCCGCCTGGCAATATCGCGGTAGTCCGTCCAGAGGGGGCTGGTGCGGATGTCTTCCACAATGACCGGCGTGCCGCGGTGGGCCGCCGTGCCGCACGAGCCCTGGCCCTCCCCGATGAGGCTACCATCGATGGCAGCGCAAAAACTATCGGCCAGCCGGGGCGCGGCAACGTGCCGCATGGTTTTCCCGTCGGGTTTGAGCAGCAGCACCGAGCCATACAGCCCGGGCACCAGGGCCTCGAAGCGCTCGATCAGCTCCGTCAGGACCGTAGCCAGCGGAGCGCCTGAGGCC
This sequence comes from Bacteroidota bacterium, assembly GCA_009908945.1. GTDB lineage: Bacteria > Bacteroidota > Rhodothermia > Rhodothermales > Salinibacteraceae > Tc-Br11-B2g6-7. Next base: position 5,916 of record JAAAOI010000039.1, on the reverse strand, counting down.
ATCTGTTGCATCACGCTGATCGTCAGCTGCGCCAGCCCCTCGGCGATGTGGGGGGGCTGCGTAGGCGCCGTGGGAAGCGCCCGGGCCAGGCTCGCGGCCCAGTCCTCCCAGAGGGCGGCATCATCGGCCGGGACGCTGCTTGGGGAGCCCCAGCACGCCAGGACAACGGGCGTCTGGACTGCTGCAACGGGGAGCGGAAATGCAAACCCCGAGCGCGCCTCCCCGGCCACCGTATCGTGCCACGCGGCAAGCTGTGGAGCACCGCGGGTGCGCTCCGCGTCAGCAAGCGCCTGTGCAGGGGGCCGCGTGGCGTCTGTTGGATGGGTCAGGACAGGCTGCCAGGCGCCTGCGGCGTCGGTGGAGAAGAGCCCGATGCCCTCGGCGGCAACGCTTTGCCGGGCCAGACGCAGCAGTCGCTTCAGTGCCGTGCCCACTGGCGCACGGGCCCCCGCTGCGGTGGATGGCCGCGCGGGGGGCGCATCGGTAGAAGAGGCCGGAGGGCGTGCATCCATAGCATAACAGGTCAATTAGGTACGGGCCGCGTACGCTGTGGCCAGGCCTGTGGGCAACGCAGGGTACACGACGGCGCGTGGGGCGTTGCTTAGCATCGACAGTTGCCATAAAAAGTGTAGCCAGTGGGTGTAATAACTGCTCAGGGAAACCGCAGTTCACCCAGGCGCGGTAGCGGGTGCCCCTCTGGGGCCTCGCCGGTCGCCGGGTACGCGGATATCCGGCCGTGGGAGAGCCGGTGGAGCGCATCGGCTTGCACCGCGATGGCTCCTGGCGCGGTACGTGACGGCGCGGTACGTGACGGCGTCGTTACAGAAAACCGTCGCTACGGATTAAATACTGGCGCTTACGTCCCGATACCTACAGCTCTCACCCTTCCATCTGCATTGTGCTGTATTGGCTACCCCGTACCCCTCTGATGAGGCGGAGCGGGTCGACGCGCTGCGGACCTACGATGTGCTCGACACGCCGCCCGAGACCTCCTTCGACCGCCTGACTCGGCTGGCGGCCGCACACTTCGATGTGCCCATTGCCCTGGTCTCCCTCCTGGACGAAGACGAGCAGTTCTTCAAGTCTTGCGTGGGCCTGGACACGCGCCGGACCTCTCGTGAGGTCTCCTTCTGCACGTATACGATCGTAGAGGATGAGGTGATGATCGTTGAGGACGCCACCACCGACCCTCGCTTTCGCGACAACCCGTTGGTCACGGGCGAACCCCACATCCGGTTTTATGCGGGCGCTCCACTTAAAACACCCGCTGGGCACAACCTGGGCTCGTTGTGTTTGATTGACACCACGCCGCGCACCTTTGCGACGGCTGATGCAGAAACGCTGGCCGACATGGCGGCGATGGTGATCAACGAACTGGAGCTGCGCCGCACCGCTCGCGAGATAGAGGAAAGCGAAGCGCGCTACCGCGCGGTGGTGAACAGCGTACAGGAGGTCATCTTCGAGCTGGATACCAAGGGCCGCTGGCGCTTCGTCAACCCCGCCTGGGAGGCGCTCCTCGGGTACCGTACCGAAGAGACGATAGGCCGGCCTTTTCTCGACTTTGTACACCCGGACGACCGGGAGGCCTGCAGCGTACGCTTTGCTGAGGTGGCAGGCGGCGATAAGGCGGCATGCAAAACCGAGGTCCGGTATGTGTCGGCCAGCGGCGACACGCGTTGGTTTGAGGTCAATGCCTGGATGATGTGCGATGGTGCTGGTCAGCCCAACGGTATCAGCGGCACGCTGTACGACCTCACCGAGCGCCGCGCCGCCGAGCAGACGCTGCGCCAGGCCAAAAATATTGCCGACGAGCTGGTCGAAGAGCGAACCGAACAGCTCGTGCGAACCAATCACCTGATGCAGCAGATGGCCACCCTCGTCGACCACGCCGGGGACGCGATCTGGGTGCAGGATGCCGAAGGCCATATCTCCTACTGGAATAAAAGTGCAGAGGCGCTCTACGGCTGGTCGTGGGACGAGGCCGTGGGGGCTACCGCGCCGTCCCTGCTTCATGAGACGAGCGACACCACGCACGCTGAGGTCATGCGCCACGCCCAGGAACGAGGCACCTGGAGCGGCGAGCTGGTGCATCAAACACGGAGGGGGCGCACGGTTTACGTGGACAGCCGCTGGTCTCGCGCCATGGCGCACGACGCGAGCGATGCAGCAACGGCCTTTCTGGTCGTCAACACGGACATCACGGAGCGAAAAGACCTGGAGCAGCAGGTGCGGCGCGCCCAGCGCATGGAAAGCCTGGGCGAGCTGGCCGGGCGTGTGGCGCACGACGTGAACAACGTGTTGGGCCCGATCCTCATGTCGCTTGAACTGCTGGAGGCCAAGGTCTCGGATGATCGCTCGCAGCGCCTGCTCCAGGCCCTGGCCTCCGGTGCCGAACGCGGCGCGGGCCTGATGCGGCAGCTGCTGTCGTTTGCCCGCGGCAGCGAAGGGGTACCGCAGGTGATGCCCCTAACGCCCGTGCTGGACGAACTCCAAGGCATGATCAGGGATACCGTCCCGGCCAACATCGATGCACACTTTGCCATCGCCTCTGACCTGCACCCAGTGAAGGGGGACGCTACGCAGCTCCACCAGGTCTTTATGAACCTGGCGGTCAACGCCTGTGATGCGATGGACGACGGCGGGACCCTCACGGTGCGTGCTGAAAACACCACCATCGACGCCGACGTGCCGACCCATCTGGAGGCCCTACCGGGCCGTTACGTGCGCGTCGCGGTGGAGGATACCGGCCCCGGCATGCGCCCCGACGTATCCGAGAAGATCTTCGACCCCTTCTACACCACCAAAGCCGACGGCACCGGCCTTGGCCTGTCCACGACGCTCGGCATCGTACGAGGGCACCACGGCTTCATCGACCTTGCCACCGAACCGGGCCAGGGCGCTACGTTTGAGGTGTACCTCCCGGTAGCGGAGGCTGCCGCCGCTCCGGATACAGCAGAGGCGACGCCTGTCCCCAGGGCCGAAGGGCAGCAGGTGCTGCTGGCCGAGGATGAGGTGGGCTTGCGGCTTGTGACTACGCGCGTACTGGAAACGCATGGCTACGTGGTACACGCCACGGCCAATGGCGCCGAAGCCGGCCGCTGGCTCCGAAATCACGCAGGCACGGTTGATCTCGTCATTACCGACGTGATGATGCCCGTCGTAGATGGCCGGGGCCTCCTCCGCATCGTGCAAGACGTGGCGCCGGATGTGGCTGTTGTCGCGGTAAGTGGGCTCGAGACCCGCGAGGCCATGGTTACGGAGGATTTTCCCCAGGTGCAGGCGTTCCTGGCTAAGCCGTACCGCGCGGACGTGCTGCTCCGCACGCTCCACGAGGTGCTCACGACGGTCCCCGCGTCTGCGTGAACGGGGCCCATGCGTTTTCCATCTATTGTACCGAAGACCGCGCCTTTCCCTTCCCTCTGATGTATTGCGGACACCATGCGCACTATTGTTCTGATCGAAGACGATCTGCAGTTTCGGGAAATCATCAGCTTTGCCCTGGAAGATGAAGGCTACACCGTGATCCAGGCCGAAAACGGGCAAGAAGGGATGGCCCAGGTGGAGAAGCATGCCCCCGACCTCGTGCTCTGTGACGTGCAGATGACCGGCATGGATGGGTACGAAACGCTGGAACGCCTGCGCAGTCAGGACGCCACGGCGGGCATCCCGTTTATTCTGATGACCGGCGCGGCCGGGCCTGATGCCATCCGTACCGGCATGAACCTGGGCGCTGACGACTATCTATCCAAGCCCTTTGCGGTGAGCGAGTTGCTACAGGCCGTGGAGGTGCGCCTGGCCAAGCACGCCACGATCCGCGAAGAAGCCGAACGCGAAATCGAGGCGCTGCGCAACAGTATCATCACCACGTTGCCCCACGAGCTCCGGACCCCGCTCAATGGGATCATTGGGGGGGCGCAACTGCTGAGCGAAGATGCCCCCACGATGGCGCCCGAAGAAGTGCAAGAGTTCGCCGAAATGATCTTGACGTCCGGGCAGCGGCTGAACCGCCTGGTGGAAAACTTTTTGATCTATGCCCAGCTGGAGCTCGTGGCGCGCGACGAGGCCAAGACGGTAGCGCTCCGCGCCTCTCGCTGCGTGGAGCCCGCTGCTTGTATTTCCGCTGAGGTGGAGCTTCGCACCGCGCAGCATGCCCGTGCAGCCGACGTAACGACCGATTTGGCCAACCTTCCCGTGGCTGCAGACGAGGAGCACCTGCGGCGCATCGTGGGGGAGCTCCTCGACAACGCCTGCAAGTTTTCCGCACCCGGGAGCCCCGTCACCATCACGGCGACGGGGGACGACAACCAGTACCTTCTAACGGTTGCGGATGAAGGCCGCGGGATCTCGGACGAACGCCTCGCCGCGATCGGGGCCTATCAGCAGTTCGATCGCGCGTTGCAGGAGCAGCAGGGCGTAGGCCTCGGCCTGCAGATTACCCGTCGCCTAACCGCGCTCCTGGGCGGCACCTTTGCGCTCGACAGCACGGAGGGCGCGGGCACCCGCGCCACGGTGGCCCTCCCGCTGGCCCGGGCCACCCTGCCCCGGAATGGGGCGTCAGACAATGCATCGGCCTAACGCTATCGTTCTTCGCCTCTTTGTATGAACCATCAGATACTCATCATCGACGACGACGACCTGTTCGTCGACACGGTCTCCTTTGTGCTGAAGCAGCAGGAGTACGACGTGCTCACGGCCGCTGACGGCAAAGAGGGCACGCAACTGGCCGAGGAGCACCGCCCGGACCTCATCTTGTGTGACGTCCGGATGCAGAATATGCACGGGTATGACACGGTTGCCACCCTGCGATCGCGCAGCAAGACGCAAAGCATCCCAATCATCATGATGACGGGGTACGCCAGTCCCTACGGCGAACGGCGAAGCCAAATGGCCGGGGCGGACTACTACTTGGCCAAGCCTATCTCGGTGCAAGACCTTACCGCTGCCATCGATACGGCCCTGGTGCAAGGGGCACGGAAGGGGCGGTCCTCGGACGTCATATTTCCCTCAGACAGCCGAGCATGACGCAGGCTGCCGGTGGCCTATCGTGCGACCGCGAACCCGAACACCGAAGCCTCCTGCCGGTAGGTAGCAAGCTTTTAGGAAGCGCTTTTTGCCTCTACCTATCCTCCCATGATTGCTTCTACGATTACCGGCTGGGGCCACGAAGTCCCGGATAACGTCGTCACGAACGACGACATGGCGCAGCGCGTCGACACCAGCGACGAATGGATCCGCGAACGCTCCGGCATCCGCGAGCGGCGCCACGCCACCGACGGCGAGACGACCGCCACGATGTCCATCGCCTGTGCCACGCGGGCCCTGGAGCGCGCGGGCGTAGCGCCGGCCGAGGTGGACCTGGTGCTGGTGGCGTCTTCCAGCCCGGACTACCTCACGCCGCCGGTGTCCAGCCAAGTGCAAGAGGGCATCGGCGCTACCCGGGCGGGGGCCATGCAGCTCACGGTCGGGTGCACGGGCTTCGTGTACGCGCTGGTTACGGCGCAGCAGTTCATCAGCACGGGGGCGTGCCGCACGGTCCTCGTGGTTGGCGCCGAGCTGACCTCCCGCTGGATGAACTACAACGACCGCAGCACATGCGTCCTTTTTGGTGATGGCGCCGGGGCGGTGGTGGTGCAGGCTACGGACGCTGCGGGCTGCGGCCTGCGGGGCCACGTCCTGGGATCGGACGGGAGCGGGGCGGAGCACCTCATCATACCGGTCGGGGGCGTAGCGCAGCCGACCACAGAAGCGACGCTTGCGCAAGAGCAGGGCGGGCTGCGGATGAATGGCCGGGAGGTCTTCAAGTTTGCCACGCGGGTGCTGGGCACCTCCTTGCAGCAAGCCTTGGACCAGGCCGATCTTACCGTGGACGACATCGACCTGTTGGTGCCGCATCAGGCCAACGCCCGTATCATTGAC